>NZ_JBARMY010000442.1:0-5919 GCF_049802695.1 Mycobacterium sp. | reverse complement strand
CGGTGGGACAGCACCGAGCGCGCTGGCAGGGCCGCCCGGCGATCGTTCCGGCACCGTCGACCAGCGTGGGCGTTTACCCGCTGGATGGCCTGCGAATCGTCGATCTCGGCATCATCGTGGCCGGTGGCGAACTCAGCCGCCTGTTCGCCGACCTCGGCGCCGAAGTGATCAAAGTCGAAAACGCCGCCTATCCGGACGGGCTGCGGCAGAAACGCGCGGGCGACAGCATGAGCGAGTCCTTCGCCTGGACCCACCGCAACAAGCTGGGGTTCGGTGTGGACCTGCGCAACCCGGACGGCAAGCAGATCTTTCGCCGCCTCGTCGCGAGCTCGGACACGGTCTTCGCGAACTTCAAGCCGGGAACGCTTGCAGCGCTGGGACTTTCCTACGACGAGCTGCACGGCCTCAACCCGCGGATCGTGCTGGCCGAGAGCAGCGCGTTCGGCGATACCGGACCGTGGAGCACTGCGATGGGCTACGGCCCGCTGGTTCGCGCCGCCACCGGGGTCAGCCGGCTCTGGACATCCGAGGACGCAGATACCGATGTCGGCGGTGGCGTCCGGCACTCCTTTTACGACGCGACGACGGTTTTCCCAGATCACGTTGTCGGGCGGATCACCGCAATCGCCGCGCTGGCCGCGTTGATTCATCGCGACCGAACCGGCACCGGGGCACGGGTTCACGTCTCGCAGGCCGAGGTAGTGGTCAACCAACTCGACACCTGCTATGTCACTCAAGCCGCGCGGGTATCAGGAAGCGCGGCACTGCGCGACGACACCAGCGTGCACGCCGTCTACCACTGCTCAGGCGACGACGAATGGTGCGTCATCTCCATTCGTTCAGACGCCGATTGGCGCAGCGCGGCAACCGTACTCGGCCGGCCCGAACTGGCCGACGATCCGCGGTTCGCCAGTGGTGACTCACGCCGGGCCAATCGCCGCGAGTTGATTGCGCAGCTGTCCGAGTGGACCAGTATGCGGACGCCGCTGCAGGCGGCCGAAGCGCTGCAGTCGGTCGGTGTGCCGGCCGGGCCGATGAACCGCCCGCCCGACATACCCGAGGATCCGCAGCTTCGGCACCGAGAGCTGTTCCGCGACATGACACATCCCCTCATCAGCCACCCGTTGCCCGCCGAGACGGGTCCGGCGCCGTTTCGGCACATACCGCCGGCCCCTCAACGGCCGGCCCCGGTACTCGGGGAGAACACCCGCGACATCTGCGGCAAGGTGCTCGGGATGAGCATCGAAGAGACCGAGCGGCTGATCAGCGCCGGCGTTCTGCTGGCGCCACCGGGCACCGGTTAGCCGTCAATATTCGCCGATCTATTGGGCGGATCAGCCGGGCCAGACCCAATCCGCCACCTCGGGGATGTCGGCCCCGTGCTCACGCGTCCATGTCCGGGCCCGCAACCGGGCGTCGACCATGTCCTGGCGCAGGCCTGCGGCTTTGGCGCCCAATGTCGGAACACGGTCGATGACGTCGATGACCAGGTGGTAGCGGTCGAGATCGTTGAGCATGACCATATCGAACGGCGTTGTCGTGGTTCCCTTTTCGATGTAGCCGCGAACATGCAGGTTGCTGTGGTTGGCGCGCCGGTAGGTGAGCCGGTGCACCAGCCACGGATACCCGTGAAACGCGAAGATGACCGGTCGGTCCCGGGTGAACAGCGTGTCGAACTCCCGGTCGGACAACCCGTGCGGGTGCTCAGTCTCCGGCAGCAGGCGCATCAGATCGACGACATTGACGACGCGGATGCGCAGATCCGGCAGCTGCTGCCGCAGGATAGCTGCCGCCGCGAGAGTTTCCAGCGTCGGCACATCGCCGGCACAGGCAAGCACCACGTCGGGAAGCGTCCCGTTGGTGTCGTTGTGTCCTGCCCACTGCCAGATCCCGACGCCGCGCGAGCAGTGCAACGCCGCGTCTTGTACGGACAGCCAATCGCGCTGCGGTTGCTTGCCAGCCACAACAACGTTGACGTAATGCCGTGAGCGCAAGCAGTGGTCGTATGTCGACAGCAGCGTGTTGGCGTCCGGCGGCAGGTACACCCGGACGATCTCGGGCTTCTTGTTCATCACGACATCGAGGAATCCCGGGTCCTGATGTGTGAACCCGTTATGGTCTTGGCGCCAAACATGCGACGACAAAAGGTAATTCAAGCTGGCCAGCGGGCGACGCCAGGACACCTGCGAACTGGCCTCCAGCCACTTCGCGTGCTGGTTGAACATCGCGTCGACGATGTGGATGAACGCCTCGTAGCAAGTGAAGAACCCGTGTCGGCCGGTCAGCAGGTAGCCCTCGAGCAGTCCCTGGCACATGTGTTCAGAAAGCACCTCGATGACCCGTCCGGCCGGATCGAGTCGTTCGTCGAACTCACCGACTTCGAGCTGCCAGTCCCGCCCGGTCACCTCGAGGATGTCTTGTAGGCGGTTACTGGCCAGCTCGTCGGGAGCGAAAGTAAGGAAGTCGGTGGGATTCTGAGCCGTGACGTCACGCAACCAAGCGCCCAGCACCCGGGTGGCCTCATGCTCACCGGTTCCCGGCACCGGAACGTCCACGCCGTAGTCACGCCAATCGGGCAGCCGCAGATCCTTCAGCAGCACACCGCCGTTGGTCACCGGATTGGCGCTCATCCGTCGGTCGCCGTGCGGCACGGCGTCCAGCAATGCGCGCACCGGCCGGCCCGCTTCGTCGAAAAGCTCCTCCGGGCGATAGGAACGCAGCCACTGCTCGAGCACCTGGCGATGCGCGTTGTCGGTGCGCGCAGCCGGCAACGGGACCTGGTGTGCCCGGAAGGTTCCCTCGACCTGCTGCCCGTCGACAACCGGCGGGCATGTCCAACCCTTCGGGGTGCGTAAGATGATCATCGGCCACCGCGGAGTTTCGGTGCGGCCGGTTGTCCGGGCGGCTTGCTGGATCTCTTCGATCCGGTCGAGGCATTTGTTCAATGCGTCGGCGATCAGCTGGTGCACGGCAGTCGGGTCGTCCCCGGCAACCATGTGCGGCTCGTAACCGTAGCCCCGCAGAAGTCCGATCAGCTGAGACTCGGGAATCCGGGCCAAGATCGTTGGGTTGGCGATCTTGTACTGATTCAGCGCGAGGATAGGCAGCACAGCGCCATCTCGGGCCGGGTTGAGGAACGCGTTTGCATGCCAACTGGTCGCCAGCGGACCGGTTTCGGCTTCACCGTCGCCCACAACGCAGAACACGGTCAAGTCCGGATTGTCGAAGGCCGCGCCGTAGGAGTGCAGCAGCGAATAGCCAAGTTCGCCGCCCTCGTGGAACGAACCCGGGGTCTCGGGTGCGCAATGGCTGGGCACCCCGCCCGGGTAGGAGAACTGGTGGAAGAAAGCGGCCATACCCACACTGTCCTGCGGAATGTGGCTGTAGAGCTCGGAGTAGGTTCCTTCCAGCCAGGCGCAGGCGTTCGGTCCAGGGCCGCCGTGCCCGGGCCCGGCGACGAACACCGCGTTGAGGCCCCGGCTAGTTATTTGCCGGTTGGCGTGCGCCCAGACCAAGTTCAGCCCGGGCACCGTCCCGAAATGGCCGAGCAGCCGCGGCTTGATGTGCTCGGGCGAGAGCTGCTCGCGCAGTAAGGGGTTACCGGCCAGGTAGATCTGGCCCACGGCCAGATAGTTCGCCGCCCGCCACCAGGCGTCGACCGCGGCCAATTCCTGGGGGCTGAGCGGCCCGGGCGCGTCGCCCAGGGCGTAGGGCTGTGGTGCGATCGTCTCACCCGCGCCACCGCTTTCGTTGTCTGCGGCGGTGTCTCCGCCCATGCTGGCCAGCTGCGTCATGCGACCGTGGTCCTTTCGCGCGAGTCCGATTGACCTACCCGGGCCCGGCCTGTCTCAACCAGGCCGCGCCGGTCGGAGACGATGCGCCTGCTGCAAACCATCGTTGCCCCGCAGGTTCGATTGTCCCGCTCCTCCTCATCGCGCTGCGCGCTCTGCATCGTCGCGCGACTAGATTCAACATGCGCCGGAAGGCCGGCGCTGGCAGAAGTGGCGAAAGGGTTTGTCATGCCGCTCGACCCCCGGACACCGGTGCTGATCGGCTACGGCCAGGTCAACCAGCGCGACGAGCGAGATGACGTCGAACCGGTCGACCTGATGGCCGCCGCGGCGCGGCAGGCCGGCGATCCGCCGGTGCTCGAGGCCGTCGACGCCGTCCGGGTGGTGAATCTGTTCTCGGCGCGCTATCGCGATCCCGGGCTGCTGCTCGCACAACGCATCGGCGCCGACGGCGCCGCCACCGGTTACACCGGTGTCGGCGGCAACGTGCCGCAGTCCCTGGTCAACCAGGCCTGCTTGGACATCCAGCGTGGGCACGCCGACGTGCTGCTGATCGCGGGCGCAGAGACCTGGCGCACCCGGACACAACTGCGGGCCCGCGGCGGCAGACTCAGCTGCACCCAGCAGGACGAGTCGGTGCCACTGGCCGCGGGCAGCGATGACCATGTGCCGATGGCCGGGCCGGCCGAGGACCGCATCAAACTGGACCGCCCGGCGTACATCTACCCGATGTTCGAGCAGGCGCTGCGGATCAGCTCCGGTGCGCCGCCGGACGACCATCGCCGCCGGATCAGCGAGCTGTGGGCGCGGTTCAACGCCGTTGCGGTGGACAATCCGCACGCGTGGATCCGCGAGCGCCTCACCGCCGAAGACATCGGACAGGCCGGTCCGCGAAATCGGATGATCAGCTGGCCCTACACCAAGCTGATGAACTCCAACAACATGGTCGACCAGGCGGCGGCGCTGATTCTGACCTCGGTCGAAGCCGCGACCCGGCTGCGGGTTCCGACCGAACGGTGGGTGTATCCGTACGCGGGCACCGACGCCCATGACACTTACGCGATCAGCGAGCGTGACGAGTTGCATCGTTCGCCGGCGATCCGGATCGCCGGTGCCCGGGCGCTTGAACTGGCCGGTCTCGGGATCGACGACCTCGACTACGTCGACCTGTACTCGTGTTTTCCTTCCGCGGTTCAGATCGCGGCGGCCGAATTGGGTTTGCCCGTGGACGATCCCCTCCGGCCGCTGACCGTGACCGGCGGTCTGACCTTTGCCGGTGGACCGTGGAGCAACTACGTGAGTCACTCCATCGCGACGATGGCCGAGCTGCTGGTGGCGAACCCGGGACGGCGCGGCCTGATCACCGCCAACGGCGGCTACCTGACCAAACACAGTTTCGGTGTGTACAGCAGCGATCCGCCGCCGACGGCTTTCCGCTGGGAAGACGTGCAAGAAGCAGTGGACCGGCAGCCGACCCGGCCGGCGGCGGTGGCCTGGGACGGTGTCGGCACCGTCGAGGCCTGGACGACACCGTTCAACCGGGACGGATTCCCCGAGAAAGCGTTTCTTGCGGTCCGCACCCCCGACGACATGCGCACCCTGGCCGTGATCCCGGACGCAGCCGCGGCTGAAGTGACAGTGGGGGAGGACATTGCCGGTGCCAAGGTCGTAGTGCAGTCAGACGGCACCGCCACCCTGCGGTAACACGCTGACGGTCGGTGGCGCTCGAAGTCGATGTCGCGCGCCCGCGCTGCCCGCCTATTGTCTAGGTATCCAATTGGGGAGGTGCCGCAGGTGCGGGTCCTGATTACCGACGTCTCTGGACTGGTCGGGCGGTCCGTCGCACGTCAATTGGTGGCAGCCGGGCACACGGTCAGCGGCATCGCGCACCGGCCACATGACTGGCTGGATCCTGCGGTCGAATTCGTTCGCGCGCCGCTCCACGGTCCGGTGCTGCAGAAGTTGGCCGACGAGGCCGACGTGGTCCTGCATCTCGCGCCGCTGGAAAGCAATGCGCCGGGTGCCGCCGGCATAAACGGTCTCGCCCGGGTCAGCCACGCGGCGGCCCGCGCCGGTGACCGGCTGGTGTTCGTCTCTCAGGCGGCCGGCCGGCCCGCGCTGTATCAGC
>NZ_JBARMY010000441.1:0-6721 GCF_049802695.1 Mycobacterium sp. | reverse complement strand
AGGGACGGATTTCATCAAACTATTGCCGTGCCTGTGACAGGTTAATCGGGGCCATTGCGTTCACGTCGCTCGAAGCCGGGGCTGGGCCGAACTCTGAAGACTTGACAGTTAGCACCATCGGAGGTCTAGATACGAGACAACAACACCCTTCGCGAGGACTGGGTCGGAGCGCTGAAATCGTTTGGCGCGCGCCTTGTCGCCGTAGCGACCCAAACCCGCGCGGTGTCAGGCCGTCGTAGGCGCGGTCAGGAACACCAGACGGAACTTGCCCATCTGGATCTCGTCACCGTTGGCCAGCACCGCCGAGTCGACCAATTCACGGTTAACATAGGTGCCGTCGAGGCTGTTCACGTCGACGACCTGGAATTTTCTGTTCTCCCAGCGAAACTCGGCGTGGTGCTGGCTGGCGGTGATGTCGTCGAGGACGATGTCGCTGTCGGCATGCCGGCCGGCGGATGTGACGGGCCGATCAAGCAGGAACCGGGACCCGGCGTTGGGGCCGCGCTTCACGACAAGCAGGGCCGCGCCTCTCGGTAGCCCTTCGACTTTCCAGTCTTTGTTGCTCACGTGCTGTTCCTTATCGGATGGTCGTGGAGCCCGTCGTGGGCCTGGTTAGGAACACCAGACGGAAATTGCCGACGTGGATCTCGTCGCCGTTTGCGAGCACCGCCGATTGCACCGGTTTGCGGTTGACATATGTGCCGTTGAGGCTGCCGATGTCAACGATCCGGAATCCGCCGTTTTCCCTTCGGAACTCTGCGTGCCGGCGGCTGACGGTGACATCGTCGAGGAAGATGTCGCTGTTGGGATGCCGGCCAGCAGATGTGACGGGCCGATCCAGCAGGAACCGCGATCCGGCGTTGGGTCCGCGCTTTACGACAAGCAGGGCCGAGCCGCTCGGCAACCCTTCGATGTCACCGAGCCCCGCCTCGGCGGCGCCAGTGGTCGAATCATCGAGCTCGCTGAGGAACTCGGCGCGGAAACCGGGGTGGTGTCCCCCGTGCCCCTAGAGCATGTCTGGTCGTTGTCCTGGTTGCTCACTTGTTGTCCTTATTACGCCGCCGAAGTGTCAGGTTGGAACCGTGACATAGCCATCCGTGTCAATTGGTCGTTGTTGGCGCGATGTGGGTTGCGCGGCTTTGGTTTCCGCCGGCGTGTTTGGCGGTGTACATGGCGCTGTCAGCATGGTTGATGAGTTGTTCGATCAGGGGGCGTTCGGTGGGGGTGAACGCAGCGCCTAGTATTGCGCTGGCGATGCCGACGCTGGCTGTGACGGGGTAGGGGATGGCGGCGACGGCGTTGCGCAGTTGTTCGGCGACACTGTGCAGATCGGCATTCGAGTAGGTGTCGGCGACGACGAATTCTTCACCGCCCACCCGGCCGATGATCGCGGTGGGCGGGCGGCAAAGGTGCAGCGCGCCGCCCACGGCGACTAAAGCCTTGTCCCCGGTGGGGTGGCCACGGGTGTCGTTTAGGCGTTTGAACTGGTCCAAATCAATAACGGCCACGCCCAGATACGTGTCACCGGTTCGGGGGCGCAGCAGCAGCGCATAGGCCGACTGATAGAAGGCCCGGCGGGTCAGCAGCCCGGTGAGCATGTCGCGGCTGGATCGGCGCACGTCGCTGCCCAGCGCGTGCACCAGCGATTGCACGGCGAACGGAAACGCTACATTGAGAAAGTGCACGAGCAGAAACGCGCATCCGGCCAGCACCAGGTCGTAGTAGCCGACCAACCGCGCCGCCAGCACAGCTGTGGTGCCCATGGCGACCACGAAGTTGGCCATCAAGTAGGGCGCGGTGTGAAAAAACGCGATGTAGCCGCCCAGCACCGCGAACGCAGTACAGCCCAGCAGTCCGACACGCGGGTCGCTTTGTACAAGACAAACAGCCGCGATACAGCCGTTAGAAGTCACCGAAAACAGCACCGACCGGCCCCGGGTAGGCCAGCGAAACAGCCACAGCAGCGCCAGCACCACCCCCACACCACCGGCAATCGGCGACACGATCAACGCGGCGCGGCTATGCGGTAGCGCCGGGCGCATCACCACCACCACCGGCAGCACGGCAATCGAGGCGATCACCGCGGCAATCATCGCCCGCCACACCAACCGGATTCCACGCGTATTCAAATACAGCGATAACCAGTCGAAGTGATCGCTTTGCCGCCACCACCGCCCCACAGCACTCATGCACACCCCCCGGCGGCACCAACCACTTTCAGGTTGAGCTCAGTATGGTGACCAGAGTCCCTTTGTCGGATGAGAAACCGAGACTTCCGATTATTTAAATTTGAGAAACGAGCCGCTGGCCGAGGCCAGTGGTTCAGAGCAACCGAAGACCGGGTGATACCTCGCGATCCGGGCTAACCAGCACCACGTTGCAGCCGTCATCGGTGGGGTATCCCCAGCACGAGGACCTCGGATATAAAGTCCGCGACTTGTCGCGGTGGCAGATTGACCACCGCCATCACCAAGCGGTCGTTCAGCTCGTCGATGGTGTACAAGTCGGTGATCTGCGCGCTGGACCGGCGTACCCCCAACTCGCCGAGGTCGATCCATAGTTTGTATGCAGGCTTGCGGGCGCGGGCGAACTCCTCGGCCCGAATCACCGGGAGACAGAGGGTCGGCTCGACTGTCTTTTGGGCTTCACAGATTGCCTGGGCATCGGCTTCAGCGGAGTAGTGGCTGGGCGGTGTTGAGCAGGACGGTGCGGGGCTCGGAGATGGTGTGGGGGAGCCATAGGGCTTGAATCGGAACCATCGGCGGGTCGATCAATGGCCGCACATCAACGCGACCTTGCAGTGCTGTGCCGGCGGGTGCGGTGACCAGGGCGACGTAATCGGTGTTGATGACTGCGGTGACGGGGGGAGTGCCTTGCGTTGCGTTCACGGCCAGGGTGGGCTCGAAACCCGCTCTGCGACATGCCGCTACGAGAAAATCGGTGTAGAAGGAAAACGTTGGAGGCGCCCACACGACCAACGTGAAATCGGCGATATCGGTGAGTGCGATCTGGCTCTGGGCGGTGAGTGGATGCCCCGCGCGTACGGCGAGGCGCAGTTCGTCATAACCGATGACGGCCGCCGCTAGATCATGGGGCGTGGTGGCCCCACGACGAAGACCGACATCGACCGCTCGGTCTAGCAGCGCCTGCTGCAACTCGTCGGGAAACATCTGGCGGGCGGTGATCGACAGCTCGGGCAGTGCAGTCCGCACCGGCTCGATGATCGTGAAGACCTCCTCGGCGCTGATCGCGGGAGAATGCCCGACAACAAAAGGCTGCTGATGTCCCGCGGCACTGTGCCGTGTCGCGTCCGCCAGCGCGGCTGCGGCCGCCAGCACGACGGGCGCGCCCTGGCGAAGTTTGTGTCCCGCCGCAGTCAACACCAAACGACGCCCGCGGCGATCGAACAACACCACGCCCAGTGCCCGTTCCAGTTGGCGCATCGCGCTGCTCAACGCCTGCTGCGTGACATGCAGGTGATCGGCAGCCTCGCTCAGGTTCTCATGATCGGTCACTGCCACGAACTGCGACAAGCGATGCAAGTCGATAGGCGACTCGACGGTGTCGGCAGCCCTAGGATCGGCGACCAGTTCCGGCATGTCAACGCCCCCTTAGATACAACTGTTGGTTGTTGTTCAACCATTAAAACCTGTTAGATACTTGTACATGCCTGTTCTAGCCTCAGTCCCAGCCTGACGAAGCGACTGCACACTGGAAGGACCACCTTCGTGAGAGATCACAGCCTGCGCGACAAGACCGTTCTGATTGCCGGCGGCGCGAAGAACCTGGGCGGTTTGATCTCCCGCGATCTCGCCCACCACGGGGTCAAAGCGATCGCGGTGCACTACAACAGTGACGCCACCAGATCCGCCGCCGAGGAGACCGTCGCCGCTGTCAAAGCGGCCGGCCCCGACGCGTATGCATTTCAGGGTGACCTGACCTCGGCTGCCGCCGTGTCCAACCTGTTTGATGAGGCGAAGAGCGCGATGGGGTCGATCGATATCGCGATTAACACTGCCGGAATGGTGATCAAGAAACCGATCACCGAGATCACCGAAGACGACTACGACAAGATCTTCGCGATCAATGCCAAGACCGCATTCTTCTTCATCCAACAAGCCGGCAAACAGCTCTCCGACGGGGGCAAACTGATCACCCTGGTCACCTCGCTGCTGGCGGCCTACACCGGGCTGTACTCAATCTATGCAGGCTCAAAAAGCCCGGTGGAGCACTTCACCCGGGCAGCGTCCAAAGAATTCGGGGAACGCGGCATCTCCGTCGTCGCAGTCGCGCCCGGGCCGATGGAAACCCCGTTCTTCTACGGACAAGAAACCGAGGAGTCGGCCAAGTTCAACCAAACCGCCGCTGACCTGTCGAAATTCACTGAAACCGGGCTCACCGACCCCAACGACATCGTCCCCCTCGTCCGCTTCCTGGTCAGCGATGGCTGGTGGATCACCGGACAAACCATCCTCGCCAACGGCGGCTACACCACCCGCTAGCGCCGCACCCCAGAGACAGGATGTGATCGGCCTCGTTTCTAGATACGAGAATGAACCGGCTGAAGACGGCTGGGATTGGCCCGTCGGTCAGACTGGAGGTGCAAGACTTTCGTGCATGGCTAGTGGAGGCCGGCTTCAACGTCGTTTGGAGAGGTACGCGTTCAATCCGTCGGTGCGGCTCGCGCTGCGACTCGGGATCGCACCGCGAGCATTCGCGCTGCTGGAAACCAATGGTCGGCGCAGCGGTCGACAGCGCCTTACCCCGGTCGGCAACGGCCTCGACGGTGATGTGTTCTGGGTGGTCTCCGAACACGGGAAAGGCTGTGATTACATCAAGAACCTCATCGCCAATCCGAATGCACGGGTCAAGGTCGGCCGCCGCTGGTATAGCGGCACCGCCACGGTCGCCGACAATGACGACGCTTTCGCCCGGCGGCGACGCATCGATAAAAGCAACGGGGTCATCGGCCTCGCCGACGGCGTCATCTTCCGTGCCTCGGCCCAGTGCCCCGGTCACTGTCCGAATCGACCTTCGGCACTGACGCAGCTTCGCGAGTCATGAATGAGACAAGATGTGATCGGTCATGATTCTTTAGATTCGAGACATGAGCGGTCAGATCGCCTGGCGGTCGGCATGCCGGCGGGCAAGTTCATTCCTGAACAACCCGCACCTGCGCACGCTGCTGTCGTATTAGTCACGCATAGCGCCTGGTTAGTAAACTTTGAAGTAGTTTTCGTCGGCGTCGGGGTTATTTGGTTGTGAGGTGGGGCCGAGATGAGTCAAGAAAGGCCTGACGAGCTTTGCCGGCTCGTTAGCACGTCGGAGGCGATCGCGTCGTTGCACGCGTTGTTTGATGCCGAAGAGCCACTCGATACGGTGTTGGTGCGGGTGGCCCAGACCGCCAACAGGGCGGTGCATGACGCCGATGCGGTGAGCATCACTGTGCTCGGCGATCCCGAGTCGCGCACCGTCGCCTGCACCGATGAAAGGATGCTTTCCCTCGACCAGGTGCAATACAGCTCAGGACGGGGGCCGTGCTTGGAAGCCGCCGAGCGGCGCACCCCGGTGCGCATCGCCATGGACATCGACGCCCAGCGCTGGCCGGAGTTCGTTGCAGCATCCCGTGATGCCGGCGTTTTGGCCACCTTGTCGGTGCCGTTAATCGTTGCCCTCACCGGCCAGGACAACGCCGGCGAACTGGTCGGCTCACTCAACATCTACAGTCGCCGCGTTCCAGCGTTCGACTCGTTCGACGAAGAACTCTTGCAACTGTTCGCGACCACGGCCAGCCAGGCCATCACCAACGCCCGGCGCTGGCAGCAGTCCCGCGACTCCGTGGCCGCGCTGCAACGTGCGCTGGTGTCGCGCACCGACATCGACCAAGCCAAAGGCGTGCTGCGCGACCGGACCGGCTGCAGCGCCGACGAGGCGTTCGCGATGCTCGTCGAACAATCCCAACGCGCCAACATAAAACTGCACACCGTGGCCGTGCAGTTGCTGCAACCCCTATCCAACAATCGCTGAGACGTTTGAAGGTGCGGTGACGGTGGCACCCGCCTACAGGGAGGCTGGATAGGGGACCTTGTGCGGCTTCTCAAGGCGACGCCGGCCATGGCTTTCTCCATACACAGCGTTGAGTACCCAGCGCTTTACCCCCGGCGTCGCCGCCCGCCGTTGCACCTGACCGCTACCGTACCGTCGCGCTGACGCGCTCGGACATTCGGTAAAGCCAACGCCCTCAAGCGGTCCCTCACCTGAGAAAGAATCTGGGTACTCCCGTTTGTCTAGATACGAGACGGGCGTCAACGGCGTTGCAGCACGGGCAAAAACAACTCTCGGAGAGGCTGGGCCGCGCTGATGACAGTGCCAGTCCATCAGTTCAGGATGCGCCGAGAATGTTCGGCAGCACCGCTTTAGGTGCTGGTCTGACCGGTGTGGCCGTTGTTGGGTGTCGGGCGTCGCCGACTCACGTGGTCGACGACGCATAGTGACTGGTGGGTCAGTCCTGCTGCCCGGAGATGGAAGTGACCGGTTTTCATGCGGGTGAGCAGCTCGGGCATGCCGATGTGGTGCAGCTGGATGCGGGTCACGGGTATCTGTTCGTGCTGTGCGGAGTAAGACGCGAGGTGGTGAAAATCGCTGCGGCCACCGCAGATATCGATGTCACTGAATCTGAGGGCGTCAAGGTAGACCTGGTCGGCGCCGGAGAGAGCACACC
>NZ_JBARMY010000440.1:0-13490 GCF_049802695.1 Mycobacterium sp. | reverse complement strand
GGCGTACCGCGATCCACCGGTACCCCCCCGGCAACCGCGCCGACGGCTGAGCGGCGTTGGTGACGCGCCCGGTCCAGGGCGCTGTGGTCTCCGGCTCCGACGCCGACGGCGCCAACAGCGTCCCCCGGCACCGGGGACACCACACCCGCTGACGGTCACGCACATTCCACCGCGTGCCGCATCCGGAGCACACCTGAATCACGGCATCAGCCTAACCACGGCATCGCCGGGCGGGGCCGCGTCGCGGTTACCGGGTTCACACACTGCCGGGCTCGCCGGCGTCAGTGACGACGGGACGACCCGCACCGGCCCACGCCAGCATCCCGCCGTTTACGTTCAACGGCCGGTACCCGTTCTGCTGCAGATACTTCGCCACCCGCAGCGACCTGCCGCCCGCATGGCAGATGACGTACAGCTCGGCCTGGGCGTCGATTTCCTCGAGGCGGGCCGGCACCTGTCCCATGGGGATGTGCAGTGCACCGGCGGCGTGGCCGCGTTGCCACTCGTCGTCTTCCCGCACATCCAACAACACCCTCTCGGGACCGGACTGAGCCGGACCGAATTGGGCGGGTAAGTCGACGACCTCAGCCTGGGCCACTGGCGACTCATCGTCCATGGCTAGATCTTGGCACGCGGTCGCGGGCCGCGCAGCGAGTGTCTACCCGCACAGCTACTCCGCGCTATCCACAGTTTCCACAGGTTTATCCACAAGCCGCGGCCTGCCCCGGCAGCGTCGACGCCGCGTCAATACGCGTGTCCCGCGCTCCGCTGTGGATAACGGCGGCGCGAGCGGCCGCGTCATCGACAGGCCCGCCCGCCGTCGAGCGAAATTGCTTGGCCGGCTAACCACCCGCCGAGCGATCGGCCGGGCCAGTCGGCACGCAGGCCGGACACAGTACGCAGCCTGCCGCCCAGAACTGCCGTGACCGAGCGTCAATAATGGGACAAAACCGGAGGCCAGATCGGTCGAAGGCGGCGAACTTTGCGCTTGGTCCGGAAGAGGTTATGATCGCCAACACCAAAGTAATTGTGACTCATTTCACTGGGGCAGGTTCAACGTGCAGGTCAGGCCGACGTGACAACGCAACCGATCGGACCACGGTCGGCGGGGTCTTCGCCGCATTGGCACCCAGGCGCCGCGGCCTGCAGCCGCTCCTATGTGCTGGCAGGTGTACGGGCCGGGTTGATCGCTCTGGCACTGCTGGCCGTTCTCGCCATCATCGTTCTGTTCTGAATCAGCATCAGCCGGGTCGACCGACCTTGCGTCATCGCAAAGGTTGTTGCGGTGCGCGCGGGCATGGAGCAGGGTTGACACTGGTTAACTGAGCTAGGCCGCCCGTGGCGGTGACTCTGCGAACGACGCGTTGAAAAGTAATCGACCAAGGAAGGAACCCGGTGGCTGACTACACTTTGCCCGATCTGGACTGGGACTACGGAGCGCTCGAACCACACATCTCAGGCCAGATCAACGAGCTGCACCACAGCAAACACCACGCCACGTATGTCAAAGGGGCGAACGACGCCCTCGCCAAGCTGGACGAGGCGCGGAGCAGTGACGATCAGTCCAAGATCCTGCTGAACGAAAAGAACCTGGCTTTCAACCTGTCCGGCCACGTCAACCACACCGTGTGGTGGAAGGTGCTTTCTCCCGACGGCGGTGACAAACCGACCGGTGACCTTGCCTCCGCCATCGACCACGACTTCGGCTCGTTCGACAAGTTCCAAACCCAGTTCAGCGCGGCCGCCAACGGCATCCAGGGTTCGGGGTGGGCGGTGCTCGCATACGACAGTCTCGGTGACCGGCTCTTGACGTTCCAGGTGTATGACCACCAGACCAACTTCCCGCTCGGCGTCGTTCCGCTGCTGCTACTCGACATGTGGGAGCACGCCTTCTACCTGCAGTACAAGAACGTCAAAGCCGACTACACGAAGGCGTTCTGGAACGTCGTGAACTGGCCGGAGGTGCAGTCACGCTATGCGGCCGCCACTTCTAAGGCCAAGGGACTGATCTCCGGCTGAGCGGCGCATTTGTCGGACTCGGGGCGTCGCGCCGTGTGCGCGGCGCCCTGTCGTCTGTGCGGCGCAGCTTCGCTGGTCAGCGCTTATACATCTTGATCGGCTCTTGCTGATCACCGAGATTGGTTGGCCGTGTCGGCTTGCGGGTAATCGATGCCTGGCGCATGCTGGGGCTCAATCGACCCACCGGTGTGTTGTTGCGCAAGAAGGTGTCTCGGAGGGCGAAATGGGCACTGAGTCAGGGCGGGCCGTCGAGGTTTCCCCATTCCACTCTCGCGGTGCCCTGAAAGGCTTCGTGATATCCGGCCGATGGCCGGATTCGACCAAGGAGTGGGCGCAGCTCCTGATGGTCGCCGTCCGCGTCGCGTCCCTGCCCGGCTTGCTCTCCACCACAACCGTTTTCGGCGCTCGCGAAGAATTACCCGACACTCCGGAACCCGGAACGGTAGGGCTGGTGTTGGCCGAGGGAACCGTTGTCGGCGAATCGGCAATCCGCCCAGGCTATTTCGCCGACCACCAGCCGCCCGCACTATTGATGCTGCATCCGCCGTCAGAGACGACGCCGTCGTTGCCCGAATGCAGCGGCGCGGCCTCGGGTTGCGTCCTGCTGCCCGGGCTGCCGTACCTCGGGCTCGAGCACCGGGCCGCGTGGGTGGAGGCAGAAGCGGACGGCACCATTACGTCGATGGTGAGTCGTGTTGGCGTCGACCCCATCAGTCATCCCGACACTGCGATTCTGGCCATGCTGCTCGCCGCCTGAAAAATCCAAACGGACAGCCGGCACCACGCGATACGGCTGCTGTATCGGCCGCTGTGCGGCATTCCGGCAACGCTGCATCGCACTCACGGGTGTCCCTTCGCAACGGCTGGCGATCACGCGGACGCAGCCGCCGCACGGCATCCGCCGGTGGAAGTCAGCAGTGGTTCCAGCAAATGCAACTCACAACCTTCACCGTGCTGACCGCTGGTTGCCAAGCGCCACGTGCGATGGTCTCGAACTGAGCGGGTCCGGCAGCACGCGCCCACGACATCGAGAAGCGCTGCCAGATTTGTCTTGGCACATCTCATCTCTGCGTTGCGCGCAGTGCTCGGCATCGTTCAGTAGTTCGTGCGTAAGCCGCAGCGCCCAGCACGGTCAATTCTAGGCATAGTTTGCACTTGGTTGTCGGCAGAACTGTCGCTACGATGGTCAGCAAATTCTCATTAAATTCATTCATTTCTCCCGTTGGGTGGAGGTCACATCGTTGAGCACCACATTCGCTGCCCGCCTCAACCGCCTCTTCGACACCGTTTATCCGCCCGGCCGGGGGCCGCACACCTCCGCCGAGGTGATCGGCGCACTCAAGGCGGAGGGCGTCACCATGTCGGCTCCCTACCTGTCCCAGCTACGGTCTGGCAACCGCACGAACCCTTCGTCGACGACCATGGCCGCGCTCGCCAATTTCTTCCGCATCAAGCCGGCGTACTTCACCGACGACGAGTACTACGAGAAACTCGAGCAAGAGTTTTCCTGGCTGGCGGTCATGCGCGACGAAGGTGTTCGCCGTATCGCTGTGCGGGCCGCCGGGTTGTCGCCCGAGGCACAGCAGGACATCGTGCACCGGGTCGATGAGCTGCGGCGGAAAGAACACCTGGACGCTTGACCTGACGGGTCGACGCCGGTCGGCTCCGATTAGGGTTGATCAGCGATCGCGCATGCGCCGCGATAGTCGACGAGAAACCCAGGAGGCGGCCGGGGATGGGGCTGTTCGGAAAGCGAAAGAGCCGTGCGATACGGCGTGCCGAAGCCCGTGCCATCAAGGCCCGAGCCAAGCTCGAAGCGAAACTGGCCGCGAAGAACGAAACGCGTCGCATCAAGTCTGCGCACCAAGCAGAGGCCAAGGCGCTTCGCGCCCAATTGAAAGCTCGACGCGACAGTGACCGCGCGGCGCTGAAAGCCGCTGAGACGCGGCTCAAAGCGGTGCGCGAAGGCAAGCTGCTGTCCCCCACCCGGATCAGGCGTGTGCTGACGGTGTCCCGCCTGCTGGCGCCGATCGTGGTGCCGGTGGCCTACCGCGCGGCCACCGCGGTCCGCGGTCTGATCGATCAACGGCGTGCGGATCGACTCGGGATCCCACTGGCCCAGATCGGTCAGTTCTCCGGCTACGGCGCTCGCCTGTCGGCCCGTATCGCCGGGGCAGAGCAGTCGCTGCGCATCGTGCAGGAGAAGAAGCCCAAAGACGCGGAGACCAAGCAGTTCGTCACGGCCATCACCGAACGGCTCAGTGACCTGTCCGCGGCCACCACCGCCGCAGAGCACATGCCCGGCGGGCGCCGCCGAACCGCACATGCCGCCATCTCACGGCAACTCGACGGCATCGACGCCGACTTGGTCGCACGGCTCGGATTGGGCTGACGGTGGCGGCGCGCTTGTGAGCGCACCGATCGTGACCAGTGTGGTGCGCGTCGCAGCGGCACTGCTCGTGGCTGCGGCGCTGGCCGGCACGGTCGGGTTCGGAGTCGCGTTCGCGCATACCACTCGGATCGCCACCGTTCCGGACGCAAACGCCACGCTCACCGTCGGGCCGGACCGGGTCAGTGCCACCTTCGACGAGCCGCTGCAAACGACCTTCGCGGCGATGACCGTCGTCGGGCCCGACGCACACCTGTGGTCCTCCGACAAACCGCGGGTAGCCGGGGCGGTGCTCAGTGTGGCTGTCCGACCGCTCGGGCCGACAGGCACCTACACCGTGCACTACCGGGTCACGTCCGCGGACGGGCACCCCGTGTCAGGGTCATGGTCGTTCCGGCTCAGCGTCGCGGGCACTGGAGAACCTGGCCCCCCGGCCGATGCCGGCCGTACCTCGACCGGAGGCACCTCAGTGTGGCCGTTCGCCGTCGGTGGCCTGATGGTGGTCGCCGCCGCCGGACTGTGGGTGGCGCTGCGCAGACGAGCCTGACATCGACGACAAGCGGTCAGGCCGGGTTCACGCCGAGTCCCCCGCCTCTCCTGGCATGATGGTTTCGACTGCTGCAATACCCGACTGGTGTACCTGGCGAGAACCTGCAAAGGAGCAGCCAAATGGCGAACCCACAACATCGGCCCGAGGCCAACGCTGGCGACGCACCCGAGGCCGCGCCGGGGCCGCCCGCCGGTAAGCCGGTTCCGCCGCCTGCACCGCCTGCCGAAAAGGCAGTCCCTTCGCCTCCGCCGCCGACTACCGAGAACCGGCCGGCCGCCAAGAGGTCCGCCTCGTCCGACGAGACACCACCGCAGCCGGCCAAGAAGACACCGGCGAAGAAAACCCCGGCCAAAGCCGCAAAGAAGGCCCAGAAGGCCCCGGCCAAGAAAGCTCCGACGGAAAAGGCGCCCGCCAAGAAAGCTCCGGCGAAGAAGGCTTCGCCGGCTAAAGCGGCTCCGGAGAAAGCGGCCGACAAGAACGCTCCAGCTGCCGCCCCGCAGCCGTCCGATAACCCGCCCGCCGACACCAACGGGCAGGTCGTCGCTGCCGCAAAACAGGCCGCGGCGCGGGCGAAGTCGACGGTCGAGACGGCGGACAACCCGGTGGTCCCGCAGTCGGCGCTGCAGTCAGCGGGCCGCTCCCCGGTGCCGCTGGCGGTCGCCATCGCGGTCAGCCTGTTGGCGTTGCTCCTGATCCGGCAGCTGCGCCAGCGCGGTAGCTGAACACGCTTACTAGCCCTATGGCGGCGACCCGCTAGCCCGGCTTCCCGCCGCGCTCGCGATCGCCGCTAGCATGTCACGGTGACCGTGACTTTCCGGCCCACCGCCGATCTCGTCGACGACATCGGAGCCGACGTTCGTAGCTGCGACGTTCAATTCCGCCAGTTCGGCGCCCGGACCCAATTCGCCGGATCGATCAGCACCGTGCGCTGCTTTGAAGACAACGCCCTGTTGAAGTCGGTGCTCTCCGAGCCGGGAGCCGGCCGGGTGCTGGTGATCGACGGCGCCGGCTCGCTGCACACGGCCCTGGTCGGTGATGTCGTCGCCGAGTTGGCCCGCTCCAATAGCTGGTCGGGGCTGATCGTGCACGGAGCGGTGCGGGACGCGGCGGCGCTGGGTGGCATCGACATCGGCATCAAGGCGCTGGGAACCAACCCTCGTAAGAGCAGCAAGACCGGAGCCGGTGAACGCGACGTCACCGTCGACCTCGGTGGTGTGACGTTTGTGCCGGGCGACATTGCCCACAGCGACGACGACGGCATCGTCGTCGTCGCCGCTACCGGCTCGGCTACGGTCTGAGCGGGATCAAGCCGCGACGGCGGCGCGCTGCTTGGAGAACTGCAACGCCTCGTCGTCGACTTTCCCGCGCCGGATCAAACCGATGTCGAACAGGTAGTTTTGCTTGAGCCGCCACGGTGTGCGCGAACCCGCCTTCGGCAAATAGTCCAGCGCCCGCAGCACGTATCCGGGCGTGAAGTCCATCAATGGGCGCTCTTCGATGTCGTCGCCCGGCTGGCCGGGAACCACCTTGTCGAAGCCCTTGCTGTCCATGTAGTTGAGCACCCGGCAGAAGAACTCCGAAACCAGGTCGGCTTTGAGCGTCCAGGAGGCGTTGGTGTAGCCGATGGTGAACGCCATGTTCGGCAGACCGGTCAGCATCATGCCCTTATAAGCCATCGTGTCATGCAAGTTGACCGGCTCGCCGTTACGCCGGATCGTCGAGCCACCGAACAGCTGCAGGTTCAATCCCGTGGCGGTGATGATGATGTCGGCTGCCAGCTCCTCCCCCGACTTCAGCCTGATTCCGCTCTTGGTGAACCGGTCGATGTAGTCGGTGACGACATCTGCCTGGCCCTTCTTGATGGTGCGGAACAGGTCGCCGTTGGGCGCCAGGCACAGCCGCTCGTCCCACGGGTTGTAGCTCGGACCGAAGTGCTTCTCCACGTCGTAGCCGGCGGGCAACCGCCGCTTCGCCATCGTCATCAGCGTCTCTCGCATGTACTGCGGGAAACGCCGACTGAATTGGTATTGCGCCGTCTGGAAGAGGATCGCCTTCCAGCGGTTCAACGCGTAGGCCGGCTTGGTCGGCAGGGCTTTGTTCACCCGCGCCGCGAACGGGTCCGGGTTGGGCAGCGACCCGATGTAGGTCGGCGACCGCTGCAGCATGGTGACATGTCCGGCACCGGAGTTGGCCAGCGCGGGAATCAAGGTGACCGCAGTGGCGCCGCTGCCGATCACCACGACTTTCTTACCGGCGTAGTCCAGGTCTTCCGGCCAGTGCTGCGGGTGGATGATGGTGCCCTCGAAGTCTTCCGAACCGGGGAACTCCGGGCTGTACCCCTCGTCGTAGTTGTAGTAGCCACTGCACGCGACCACAAACGACGAGGTGATCTGGGTCTGTTCACCGTCGCGCTCAACCGTCACCGTCCACTGGTTGGCGGCGTCAGACCAGTCCGCGGCGACTACCCGCTGCCGGTAGCGGATGTGCTTGTCGATGCCCGACTCGGCGACGGTCTCCTTGAGATACTCCTTGATCGCCGGACCGTCAGCGATCGCGGTGGCCGACGTCCACGGCCGGAACCGGAAACCTAGGGTGAACATGTCGGAGTCCGACCGGATGCCCGGGTACTTGAACAGGTCCCAGGTGCCGCCGAGGTCGTCGCGGCGTTCCAGGATCGTGTAGCTCTTGGTCGGGCAGCGGTTCTGGAGATGCCAGGCCGCGCTGATGCCGGAGATGCCGGCGCCCACGATGACAACATCAAGGTGTTCAGTCATAACGGCCAAGCTATCAACACCATGTTGATTGAGTCAACACGGTGTCGAGTAATTCGACGCCGTGTAAAGTAAACGTCGTGACTGCCGCCCGCTCGACGCGCGCTGTTCGTGGCCGACGTTCCACGCGTCCCTCGGGCGACGACCGCGAACAGGCCATCCTCGCCACCGCTGAACGGCTGCTGGAGGACCGCTCCTTCGCCGACATCTCCGTCGATGACCTGGCCAGAGGCGCCGGCCTTTCCCGGCCGACGTTCTACTTCTATTTCAAGTCGAAAGAGGCGGTGCTGCTTTCACTGCTCGAGCCGCTGATCGCGCGCGCTGACTCAGAATTCGACGGGGCGGTTCAGCGATTGCCCACCGACCCCCGCAAGATCTGGCGCAACGGCATCAACGCATTCTTCACCGCGTTCGACTCGCAGCGGGCGGTGGCCCGGGCGGGTACCGAGGCGCTGGCCACCAGCCCGGAGATCCGGGCGGTGTGGTCTGGTTTCATGCAGCGGTGGATCGATCAGACGGCGGTCATGATCGGCGCCGAACGGGCCCGGGGTGCCGCGCCCGAGACCATCCCGGCGGCGGACCTGGCGACGTCGCTCAACCAGATGAACGAACGGATGATGATGGCGACGCTGTCCGCCGAACAGCCCGCGGTCAGCAAGGACCGGGTGGTCGAAACGCTGGCCCACATCTGGGTCAGCAGCATCTACAGCCAAGTCGACGCGGTCCGTATCGCCGACTGAACGCGGGGCAACGGCGCCTGCCGGGAAAACGTGCGAACATATGTTCGTGTGCTCAGGACATTCAGGACTGCTGGCGGCGTCAATCCTGCACGCGGACCTCGACTCGTTCTATGCCAGCGTCGAGCAGCGCGATGATCCGGCATTGCGCGGCCGGCCCGTGTTGGTCGGCGGCGGGGTGGTGCTGGCCGCCAGTTACGAGGCCAAGGCGTTCGGCGTACGCACGGCGATGGGCGGAGCACAGGCCCGGCGGCTGTGTCCGCACGCGGTGGTGGTGCCGCCCCGGATGAACGCCTATATGCAGGCCAGTGATGCGGTATTCCAGGTGTTTCGCGACACAACACCGGTAGTCGAGCCGCTATCGGTCGACGAGGCGTTCCTGGACGTCGGCGGACTGCTGCGGGTCTCGGGCACACCGGTGCAGATCGCTGCCCGGCTGCGCGCCGACGTGCGTGAGCGGGTCCGGTTGCCGATCACCGTCGGCGTCGCCCGGACGAAGTTCCTGGCCAAGGTGGCCAGCCAGCAGGCCAAGCCCGACGGACTGCTGCTGGTGCCACCGGCAGACGAACTGGCCTTCCTGCATCCGCTATCGGTACGCCGGCTGTGGGGGGTGGGCGCCAAGACCGCCGAGCGGCTGCATGTCCACGGTCTGCACACCGTCGCCGATGTCGCCGAGCTCAGCGAGTCGACGCTGGCATCCATGGTGGGGCAGGCGATGGGCCGCCAGCTCTACATGCTGTCGCGAAACATCGACCGCCGCCGGGTGACCACTGCTGTGCGAAGGCGGTCGGTTGGTGCGCAACGCGCACTGGGCCGCGCGGGTAACGACATGTCGGCCGCCGAAATCGACGCGGTGGTCATCGCGCTTATCGACCGGATCACCAGCCGGATGCGCACAGCGGGGCGCACCGGGCGCACGGTCGTCCTGCGATTGCGGTTCGACGACTTCAGCCGCGCTACCCGCTCGCTGACGATGCCGCGGCCGACGTCGTCGACTCAGTCGATCCTGGCCGCTGCCCGCCGGCTCGTTGCCGTTGCGGCGCCGTTGAGGGCCGAGCGTGGATTGACCCTGATCGGGTTCGCCGTGTCCGACATCGATCGCTGCGGCGCCGAGCAGCTCGTGCTGCCGTTCGACGATGCCCAGACCCGCTCACCGGCCATCGAGGCGACGATCGACCAGGTCCGCCGGCGCTACGGAAAATCGGCACTGACCACGGCGGTGCTGGTGGGCCAGGACAGTGGTCTGGAGATGCCCCATCTACCGGATTGACCGACCCGCCAGCCCATCCATTCCCTCAGGACGCGGTCCAGGCGAGCAACTTGTCGACAGGCCAGGTGTTGACCACCCTGTCGACGGGCACGCCCGCGTCCATTGCGCGCTGAGCCCCGTAACCGAGGAAGTCCAGTTGCCCCGGCGCGTGCGCGTCGGTGTCGATGCTGAAGTCACAGCCGAGTTCCAGAGCCAGATTGAGCAGCCGGGTGGGCGGATCGCGGCGTTCCGGTCGAGAGTTGATCTCCACGGCGGTGCCGTGATACCGGCACGCGGCGAAAACCGCCTCCGCGTCGAACTTCGACTCCGGCCGGATGCCGCGATTACCCGCGACCAACCGGCCGGTGCAGTGCCCGAGGACATTGACCTGGGCGTTGGACACTGCGCGGACCATCCGCCGGGTCATCGCCGCTGAGTCCATCGACAGCTTGGAATGCACGCTGGCCACCACGACGTCCAGCCGATCAAGCAGCTCGGGCTCCTGATCCAGCTCACCGTCGTCGAGGATGTCGACTTCGATGCCGGTCAGGATGCGCATGGGCGCGAACTGGTCGCGCAACGCGTCGATCACGTCGAGTTGTCGGCGCAACCGTTCCGGCGACAGCCCGTTGGCGATGGTCAGGCGCGGCGAGTGGTCGGTCAGCGCGCAATACTCGTGGCCTAGGGCCGACGCGGTGGCCATCATCTCCTCAATGGGCGCCGAGCCGTCGGACCAGTTGGAGTGCAGGTGCAGGTCGCCGCGCAGGGCGGCGCGGATCTCACCGCCACCGAGATCGCGGGCCGCGTCGCGTAATTCGACCAGCACATCAGGCTCCCGGCCGGACCAGGCCTGCGCGATGACCTTCGCTGTCTTCGGTCCGATGCCCGGCAGCGACTGCCAGCTTTCGGCTTGGCCGTGCCGTTCGCGTTCGGCGTCGTCCAACCCCTCGACGATGTCGGCGGCGTTGCGGTAGGCGATCACCCGGCGCGAGTCCTCGCGGGCCCGGTCCTTGTAGTAGGCGATCTGTCGAAGCGCGATGACAGGATCCATGGCTTCAGTGTGCCCGCCCGCCCATCGCCAGGGCATCCCCTGACCGGTGACGACGCCAAGCGGGCAAGACGCTGCCGGCCGGGAGGATTACGGTCGAGGTATGCGCTTCGCATTCAAAACCTCACCGCAGAACACCACCTGGTCCGACATGCTGGCCGTCTGGAAGGCGGCCGACGGCATCGAGGTCTACGAATCCGGCTGGACCTTCGACCACTTCTATCCGATCTTCTCCGACAGCACCGGGCCCTGCCTGGAGGGCTGGACCACGCTGACCGCGCTGGCACAGGCCACCAGGCGCTTGCGGCTCGGCACGCTGGTCACCGGCATCCACTACCGCCACCCCGCGGTGCTGGCCAATATGGCCGCAGCGCTCGACGTCATCTCCAACGGTCGCCTCGAGCTGGGCATCGGTGCCGGATGGAATGAGGAGGAGTCCGGTGCGTACGGCATTGAACTGGGCAGCATCAAGGAACGCTTCGACCGGTTCGAAGAGGCCTGCGAGTTGCTGACCAGCCTGCTGAGCGAAGAGACCACCGACTTCGACGGCAAGTACTACCAGCTCAAAGGCGCGCGCAATGAACCCAAAGGGCCGCAGCGGCCGCACCCGCCGATCTGTATCGGCGGCAGCGGCGAGAAACGCACGTTGCGTATCACCGCTCGTTACGCCCAGCACTGGAACTTCGTCGGCGGCCCGCCCGAGGAATTTGCCCGCAAGCGCGAAGTACTGGCCGCGCACTGCGCCGACATCGGCCGCGACCCGAAAGAAATTCTGATATCGGCGCATCTGCGTCTCGAGGACAACCGCAACTACCAGAAGGTCGTCGACGACGCCGCCGCACTGGCCGCCGAAGGTCTGAATTTGGGCATCGTTTACATACCGACGCCACACGACCCCGCTGTCCTCGAGCCGCTGGCCGAGGCGATCCGCGATTCGGGCCTGCTGGGTTAGTCAGTTCAGCTGCTCAGACGTCCAGTACTCGCGCAGGCTGGCGATTTCCTCGCCGTCGAACTCGAGGATGGCGACCTCGCGCATCCGCTTGCGGCAGCCTGCCACGAGATCGTCGAAGCGGGCCTCCCATTCGGCGATGGCGGTGGTGCCGTCGAGGTAGAGGTTGAGCAACTCGGCCTCGATGTTGGCCTGCTCTGTGACGACCTTTTTCTGCCAATACTTTCTGATCCCGCTCCGATCGCGAATCGGCTCCTTCAATACCCGCTCGTGGTAGGTCGCCGCCGCAGTGAAGATGCTGACAATCAGCTCCGGGTCCTGGGTGATCCAGGCGCGCAGGTAGATGTCGAGGACGGCGCGAACGTCGGCCTTGGACAAAGTCATGGCTTACCGATCCGTCCCAGCTCCGCCGCACACCGCTTCGAGCATGGTCAGCAAACTATTCGAGTCAGCGGCGCCAGGCGCGAGTTCCGGTCATACCCCGAAACGCACCAGCTCCTCAGCGGTGATCAGACGCTCGTGCCGGGCGGGGAATTCGCGACTTTTGACTGGGTGCCGAAACCATGACCAGGCGATTCGGCCCATTCGCGACCGAACGATCGGACTCATGTGCACGGTGACTCCTGTGGGTGCTCTATCAACCCGGGCCCCACATCACCCTGCCGATCGACGGGCGCCCTTAACGAAGTATTAGACACCTAGCTTTTGGCAAACGAGGTAAGACGCGCCGTGGACCGTAATGGATGTTTCGCGAGTGATAGAAGTGACTAACGTTGCGCTGCCGTGGTGGGTTTGATCGGGGCCGGCAAGGCGCTGCGGCCCATCAAGAACCGGTCCACGCCGGCGGCGGCGGCCCTGCCCTCGGCGATCGCCCACACGATCAGCGACTGACCGCGGCCCATGTCGCCGGCAACGAAGACACCCGGCACCGACGTCTCGTAGTCCTCGCTGCGCGCGACGTTACCCCGGTCGGTGAGCTCGACTTCCAGCTCTGACAGCAAGACCGACTTGTCGGGTCCGACGAATCCCATCGCCAGCAACACCAGATCAGCTTCGAGTTCGTACTCCGAACCCTCGACCTTGACGAACTTGCCACCCTCCATGGCCACCTCGTGCACCTTGAGCGCAGTGACCCGCCCGTCCCGGCCGACGAACTCCTCAGTGTTGATGGAGAACAGCCGCTCGCCGCCTTCTTCGTGCGCCGAAGAGACCCGGAACATCAGCGGGTACGTGGGCCACGGGGTGGATTCGGCTCTGGTGTCCGGTGGACGCGGCATGATCTCGAACTGGTACACATTCGCGGCGCCCTGCCGGTGTACGGTCCCCAGGCAGTCGGCTCCGGTGTCACCGCCGCCGATGATGACGACCTTCTTGCCTTTAGCGGTGATCGGGGGTTCTCCGTCGGCCGCCAGCACGTCGTCGCCTTCCTGCACGCGGTTGGCCCACGGCAAGAATTCCATCGCCTGGTATACGCCCTCCAGTTCGCGGCCGGGGATGGGCAGGTCCCGCCAGGCGGTGGCGCCGCCGGCCAGCACCACCGCATCGAATTCGGCGCGCAACTGTTCGGCGGTGATGTCGACGCCGACGTCGATGCCGGCGCGGAATTCGGTGCCTTCAGCCCGCATCTGGTCCAGCCGCCGCTCCAAGTGACGCTTTTCCATCTTGAATTCAGGAATGCCGTAGCGCAGCAGCCCGCCGATGCGGTCCGCGCGTTCGAATACCGTCACGCTGTGCCCGGCGCGGGTGAGCTGCTGAGCGGCGGCCAGCCCGGCCGGACC
>NZ_JBARMY010000439.1:0-4903 GCF_049802695.1 Mycobacterium sp. | reverse complement strand
CCACGGTGGCCACCCACGGCAGCGCCATCAGCAACGTGAACCTGGTGAACGACAGGTCGGCGGCGTGGTAAGCGAGCAGGTTCGTCAAATTGGAGACCGGCAGCAACAGCGAGGCGGCGTTGGCCAGGTGCGCGCTGGCATAGGCGTGCGGGCGCACCGGTGCGCGCAGCCGGCGAACCGTTGCCAGCATCACCGGCGTCAGCAGCACGACCGTGGCGTCCAGGCTCAACGCCGCAGTAATCACCGCCGCGATGACGAACACCCGACGCAGCAGCCGGTGCGAATCGGGACGGCCACGCGCCATTGCCGCCCCGGCCGCCTCGAACAGGCCCTCGTCGTCACACAGCTTGGCCAGCACCAACACTGCACCCAGGAAGGCCACCACCGGCGACAGCCGGCCCGCCTCGGCAGCCGCCTCGTGCACTGAGATCGCGCCGAGGGCAATGAGAATCAGGACAGCCGGGATTGCGGCGATGGCTTCCGACCAGCCCCGTGGGCGCGCGACCGCGAACCCGAGAACGACAGCCAGCAACACCAGAGCCAGCAGTAACGTCAAATCAGCCCCACGGATCCTCGTGCCGCCACACCGTCGGCAGGTGTAGAGCGACACCGTCCTGGGCGGCCAGCTCGTCGAGAACGCGGATGGACGCGTCCAAGTCGTCGTTGACATAAGGCAAGGCCCGCAACGGCTTTGACAACGGCCGAAAGAAGTCGTCCCAGTGGATCAGCACCACCCGGCGGGCCGCGACTGCACGCACGGTCTCTGCCCAGTAGTCGACGATGTACGCGCGCGGTTGCACACCGAGTTGGCCGACGCCGAGGTAGACGACATCCGCGCGCCGGCCGGCCAGTGCGCCTTCGACGAAGCCTGCGCTGCCCTGAATCAACAGCCGACGGTCCGACGGCCGGTGATGTATCAGCGTCGACCACGCCTCACCGCACCGGTAGGCCCCGACCCGTACCGGCGGCGTGACCGGCGCGGAGATCACACCGGGGAATCGGTCAGGTGGTGAGTGCCGCGACTGCAACAGTGTTAAGTCATACGGGCCCAGCCGGATCGGCTCACCATGGGTCGCCGCGACCATGCGATCTTCCGGTAAGCCGTACCCGCGACCGACGTTCACCGCCGACTCGCCGCCGACCAGCTGCGCACCGGTGCGGTCGGCGACCAGCGGAGAATCCAACACGTGGTCGATGTGCGTGTGGACGGGGACGACGGCTTCGAGTCGGGTGACCTGCGCGCGAGCCAGACATCCGTCGACGCGAGGCTGTGACGGCGATACCTTGCCGGTGGCTATTTGCAGCAGGCCGGGCCGAGAGAAATAGCCGTCGGTCATCAGCGCGGCCGATCCGTCGTCGAGCAGCAGCGTGGCCACCCCCAGCCAGGTCACCGACAGCGGCGTGCCGGATGTCGGGGCAGGCACGCTGAACCGGTCCGAGTACTGGCCCAAGTCGGGGCGACCGGGCTTGAGCCGCATCAGCGGAACGCCTTCACATCGACGCCGCCGGCTTTTAGCCGATCCCGCACCGCCGAGGCGATCTGGACGGCGCCGGGCGAATCACCGTGCACACACACCGATTCCACCGTCACAGAGATCTGTGACCCGTCGACGGCGGTTAACCGGCCTGCGGTCACCATGACGGCCACCCGCTCAGCGATGGCCGCCGGATCGTGCAGCATTGCACCGGGTTCACGCCGCGACACCAGTCGGCCGTCGGGCTGGTAAGCGCGGTCGGCGAACGCCTCCGGCACTGTGCGCAGGCCGCGCGCGCGGGCCTCTTCGAAGAACGGCGAGCCGGCCAGACCCAGCACCGGAAGCGTCGGATCCACCATCTGCACCGCTTCAGCGACGGCGGCCGCCTGCTGTCGGTCAGTTGCGATTGCGTTGTACAGCGCACCATGCGGTTTGACGTAGGTCACGGCGGTGCCGGCGGCGTGCGCCAGCGCCTGCAACGCACCGATCTGATAGACGACGTCGGCGATCAAATCCTCGGTGGTGACGTCGATGAAGCGTCTGCCGAATCCGGCGAGATCACGGTAGCTGACTTGCGCGCCGATGGACACGCCCCGGTCGGCGGCGGCCCGGCAGACGTGCAACAGGCCGGCCGGGTCACCGGCGTGAAAACCGCAGGCGACGTTGGCGCTGGTCACGAGCCCCAACATGGCCTCGTCGTCACCGAGTCGCCAGACACCGAAGCCCTCGCCCAAATCGGCGTTCAGGTCAATGGAGGCCACGTTGAGTCAGCCTATATGCGTTGCCGGCGCCGGCGGGGTCCTCCTGCACCTGGGCTCGAAAGCTGCCGCTTCGCACCCATCGGCGCTGGTCAGTATCGACTCCGCGACTATCAGAAGCGCCCGGTAGCGTCACAGGGCATGAGGTCAACGCCGCGACGCCGGGCCACCCTTGCGTCGTTGGCGGCCGAATTGAAGGTTTCCCGTACCACCATCTCGAATGCCTACAACCGGCCAGATCAACTGTCGGCGGACCTCCGTGAACGTGTGCTGGCCACGGCGCGACGGATGGGTTATGCCGGTCCGGATCCGGTGGCGCGTTCGCTGCGGACCCGCAAGGCCGGAGCGGTCGGTCTAGTGACGACCGAACCGTTGACTTATTCGTTCAGCGATCCCGCCGCTCTGGATTTCGTTGCCGGAGTGGCGCAGTCGTGTGAGCAGCTGGGTCAGGGACTGCTATTGGTAGCGGTAGGGCCCAGCCGTAGCGTTGCTGACGGAACGGCGGCGGTGCTTTCGGCCGGCGTCGACGGATTCGTGGTGTATTCGGTGTCCGAGGACGATCCCTACCTCCAGGTCGTGATGCAGCGGCGGTTGCCGGTGGTGGTGGTCGACCAGCCCAAAGACGTCCAGGGTGTGTCAAGGGTCGGTATCGACGACCGGACAGCGATGCGCGAACTCGCCGATTACGTTGTCGGACTCGGTCATCGGGAGATCGGGTTGCTCACGATGCGGCTGAGCCGGGACGGGCGGCAAGGTCTCGTCGACGCCGAACGGGTGAAGTCGCCGCAATTCCATGTCCAGCGCGAACGCATCAACGGTGTGCGTGATGCGATGAACGCCGCCGACATCGACCCGGACTCACTGACCGTGGTCGAAAGCTACGAACACCTGCCGAACTCCGGTGGCAGCGCCGCCGAGGTGGCGCTGGCCGCCAATCCGCGGATCACCGCGTTGATGTGCACCGCGGATGTTCTGGCGCTGTCAGCGATGGATTACCTGCGCTCTCACGGCATCTACGCACCCGGACAGATGACGGTCACTGGCTTCGACGGTGTGTCGGAGGCGATCAGCCGCGGACTGACCACGGTGGCGCAGTCAAGCCTGCATAAGGGCCGCCGCGCCGGCGAACTGCTGCAGAAACCGCCGCGCTCGGGGATGCCGGTCGACGAGATGCTGCCCACCGAACTGATCCGTGGACGTACCGCCGGGCCGCCGGCTTGAGGCGTCAGATCGCCGGGCCGGCCCCGTCGCCGATCAGCAGCCGCACCGCCAGATCCAGCCGCTTGCTGACGTCGGTCGCCGACGCGCGTCGAGTCAACCAGGCCAAAAGATTCGACAGCCACACATCTGAGATGACCCGAGCGATGTGGTACTGGTCTTCGGTCGGTTCGCCGTCACTCATCGCACGGGCGAACATCGAATCGATCAGCTTCTCGACGTGATCGACCTCGCCCGCCGCCGAGGCGTCGGCGAACACGTAAGCGCGGGTCATCGCTTCGGTCAGAAGCGGGTTGCGCTGCATCGCGCGGTTGAGCCTGCTGATCATGAAATGCAATCGCTGATACGGCGTTCCGCCGGGCAACGTCGAGCGGTCCGTCTTGGCGTCGATGCGCTCGAACTCGCGGCCCAGCGCCGAGACCAGCAGATGCACCTTCGACGGGAAGTACCGGTAAAGCGTGCCGACCGCCACATCGGCACGGTCGGCCACCGCCCGCATCTGTACCGCCTCGTAGCCACCCTTGGACGCGATCGCCATGGTGGCGTCCAGGATGCGCTTGCGGCGCTCGCGCTGCGCCTCGGAGCCGAGCTCGGATTCGGCCAAAACCGCCACGTTCATGACCTCGCGGGGTTGCGCGTCTGACGCGCGGCCCGAGCCTGCGTTCGCTGGCGACGACATCTGAGGTACAGCTCCTTCATGTTGCGATCTCGCTGAAAACGATACGCATGCCGAGCGTGGATTTCTCACCTCCATGCCGCCGGGGAACCGGGTTGTGCTGCTGCTATGGCGGTCGACTTGACCGTCGATCACTGGCACTATTAGAACACGTTCTAGTACTTGTATAAGCACGTTCTAACGCTTGGCGGCGACTCGTCGTACCGGGGTCAGGGCAAATCTTAGGAGTCGACAGTGGCACCGACCATCACCGACGAACAGCTCGCGGCGCGCCAGCTGGTGCGCGACTGGGCGGCCGGTTCGCAGGCCACCGCGGCGATCCGCGACGTCGAGCAGGGCAAAGCCGAGGCCTGGCGACCGGTGTACGAAGGGTTGGCGGCGCTGGGGATTTTCGGTGTAGCCGTTGCCGAGGACAGCGGTGGCGCCGGCGGCAGGGTCGAGGATCTGTGCGCCATGGTTGACGAAGCCGCCAAGGCGCTGGCGCCGGGTCCGGTGGCGACCACCGCGCTGGCCACCTTGGTGATTTCGGACACGGTGCAGTTGGGCGCGCTGCTATCCGGCGGGCGCTTCGCCGGCATGGCCTTGGACGCCGACATCCAGTTCGACCGCCCCGCGTCGAAGGCGTCCGGGACGGCACCCCGGGTGCTGGGCGCCGTGGCCGGTGGTCTACTGCTGCTGCCGGCGGACGGGACATGGCTGGTCGTCGACAGCGCCGATGCCGGTGTCACGGTCCAGCCGCTGACGCCCACCGACTTCTCCCGGGCGCTGGCGCGGGT
>NZ_JBARMY010000438.1:0-3630 GCF_049802695.1 Mycobacterium sp. | reverse complement strand
GGGTAGCCGCCCACGCTGCTCGACGGTGCAGGAGAAACTGCCGGACCTGTCTGCCAGTTCGGTGGGTCGTCTCCAACCGCCGGCGCGGGCGTGCGGAACCCGGCGTGCCTGCCGTTGACGCGGAAGTAGCCGACCGGTACCCGTATCGCCACATCCGGCGCCAGCTCGGCGTCGATGATGGCGCCTGTCGCCCGGAAATGATCGGACGACAGCGTCTCTGACGGTGACAGCACAGCGGCGATCGGCACGCCGTGCGCCTGCCCGGCGGACACCAGCTCCGCTCTGGTCTTGTCGGCGAACAACGCCCGGACGAGCACACTGATCTTCGGCCAGGCGGCGAATCGGGTGGCAATCACGTCGAAGTCGGGGGCCTGAAATTCCGCGGGCTCACCGAGCCATGCGCGAAACCCATGCCACTGCCGTGGCGACATGACGCAAAGCCGAACAAAGCCGTCGGCGCAGGGACAGAACGGGTACGCGTCCTGGTTGACCGGACGACCCCGCCACCGTTTGGAGCTGCGGACGGCCGCAGCGGCCTGCCCGTGAGACCCGAACACCGGATCGAGCGCCGTGACCACTGCGTCGAAGCGGGAGAAGTCGATGTAATCGCCTGCGCCGCAACGAAGCCGGTTGTAGTAGGCGACGAGCGTGGCCCAAACCGCTTGCACCGCCGCGGTGGCCGACGCGATGCCGTCCGGCGGTAGCACCGGCGTCCCGTTGGTGGGGCCCGAGCGGGACAGCGCACCCGACATCGCGTAGAGCACCGGATCGGTCGCCTTCCACCGCGACCGCGGACCGGTCGAGCCGAAGTCGGATGACGACAGCACGATCAGGTGTTCGTACCGGTCGGCCAACTCGGCGCCTGAGATCCCGAAAGCAGCCAACTGCCCGGGGTTTCCGCTGTCCACAACGATGTCGGCGCTGCCGGCGAGTTCAATGAAGCACCGACGGTCTTCGTCGTCACCAGGATCGAGCACCGCGCTGTGCTTGTTCGCGTTGTGCAGCGCAAAAGGCAGGCTTACGCCCGCCAGCTCGGGCAATGCACTGCGCGACGGGCTTCCTCCCGGCGGTTCGATCTTGACGACGTCAGCGCCCAGGTCGGCGAACAGGCGGGTGGCGATGTCGCTGTCGCCGATGCCGAGATCGAGTACCCGCACCGAGGCCAGTAGCGCTTCGTCGTCGACCGTCACACGGCCAGCGTAGTTGCGTCCGAAGTCGACTCTTCCAGGCCTTGACCCGGCTCAGCCGGCGCGCTGAGAGCTGCCTGTCCCCCCGCTGTCGCGCGGGTAGGCTATCCGGAAATGTCCTGCGAACTGCTGACTGTGCCGCCCTTAGCGCTGCCCGAACCGCATCCGGCCTTGGCGCAACTCGCAGCGCTGCACCACTTCCGCGTCTATCTCGACGTCGCCGTCACCGTGGTGGTACTGGCGCTGACCAACCTGGTCGCGCACTTCACCAGCCCGTGGGCGAATGTCGCAGCGGTTCCCGCTGCCGCCGTGGGGCTGCTGATTCTGCTTCGGTGTAACGGGCTCGGCTGGACCGAGCTGGGGCTCGGCCGGGAGCACTGGCGATCGGGTGTCGGTTATGCGCTGGCCGCGATCGCCGTGGTGGTGTCGGCGATCGCCGTCGGTGCGCTGCTGCCGGTTACCCGGCCGATGTTCATGAACAACCACTACGCCACCGTCTCCGGCGCGGTGGTCGCCTCGCTGATCATCATTCCGCTGCAGACGGTCATTCCGGAGGAACTCGCCTTCCGCGGTGTGCTGCACGGAGCGCTGGACCGGGCCTGGGGATTTCGCGGTGTCGCCGTTGCCGGCTCGTTGCTGTTCGGTCTTTGGCATGTCGTCACGTCACTCGGCTTGACGCGCGGCAACGTCGGCTTCACCCGCTTGTTCGGCGGCGGCGTGGTAGGCATGCTGGCCGGCGTGACATTGGCGGTCCTTGCGACGGGGACGGCCGGGTTGGTGTTCAGCTGGCTGCGCCGGCGCAGCGGCAGCCTGATCGCGCCGATCGCGCTGCACTGGTCGTTGAATGGGGTGGGCGCCCTGGCCGCGGCTCTGGTCTGGCAGCTCTCCACCTGAATTCCTCTGCTGATGGCGGCGACCCGCTTCGCCCGGCCTGCAGCCGCGCTCGCGATCGCCGCTAGACCAGCAACACCGCCGCGCCCGCGATGCGACCCGCGCTGAGGTCTGATAGCGCCTGATCCGCTTGATCGAGTGGGTATTCCGGCGTGGTCACTTCGATGTGGTGGCGCCCGGCGAAGTCGAGGAAGGCGCGGGCGTCGGCACGGGTGTTGGACGTCACAGAGCGGACCTGGCGCTCCTGGAACAGGTGTCGCTGGTAATTGAGGACCGGAATGTCGCTGAGGTGGATGCCGGCGATTGCCAAGGTACCGCCGCGGTCCAGCGCCTCCAGCGCGGGTAGCACCAGCTCACCGACCGGTGCGAACAGGATTGCAGCGTCCAGCGGTGCCGGCGGCGGGTCGTCGGCACCCTGGGCCGACGCGACGCCGAGCTCCAACGCGAGCTCACGGGCCGCGGCGCCGCGCGTCATCACGTGCACCTCGGCGCCTTGCGCCAGCGCGACCTGAGCGGTGATGTGCGCGCTGCCGCCGAACCCGTAGATTCCCAGCCGCCCACCCGGCGGCAAGTCGGCACGCAGCAATGAGCGGTAACCGATGATGCCGGCACACAGCAACGGGGCTAACTCGGTGTCGCTGTATCCGTCCGGCAAGTGATGGGCGAACGCCGCGGGAACCGGGGCGAACTCGGCGTAGCCACCGTCGGCGTCCCAGCCGGTGTAGCGGGATCTCGGGCACAGATTCTCGTCACCGCGGCGGCAGTACTTGCACACCCCACAGGTGTGGCGCAGCCATGCGATTCCGACCCGGTCACCGACCGCGAAGCCGCCGGCCGCGGTATCGACCCCGACCACTTCACCGACAACTTCGTGTCCGGGCGTGACATGTTCGCGGTGCACCGGAAGGTCACCCTCGGTGACGTGCAGATCGGTTCGGCACACCCCGCAGGCACGCACCGCGACCAGCAGTTCTGCCGGCCCTGGACGGGGTACTTCGGTGCTGACGCGCTCGAGCGGGCCGGTGCTCATCGGGCCGGGCCGGCGCACCCGCCAGGCGCTCATCGTCTCAGGTGCGGGCGCGCTCAACTCGCCGGTCCGCCCGCACTCGAGACTCGAGCCGCTACAGCGTGCGGGTGCGTGAGGTGACGGCTTTGTAGATCACCAGCAGTAGCACCGCACCGACCAACGAGCCGAGGAAGGTGTGGATTTTCGGTTGCTGAAGGGCGAAGCGGTGTTCGAAGATGAGGGCACCCAACGCGCCGCCGACGAAACTGCCTGCGACACCGAGCAAGATGGTCGCGATCCAGCCCATGGGTTGACGGCCAGGAACGATGAGTCGGGCGATGGCGCCGATGATGAGACCGAGGACGATCCATATGAGGATGGTTAACATGACCAGCTCCTTCGAGTATTGACTTGTCGGCAGGACCGTCGCAGGTCAGACCTGTCCGGGCCCGGTAGGCGTCAGCGTAACGAGCTACGCCCGGAAATTGCCCCTGAACGGCACTTCTGAAACACGAACACCGGGTGAATCGCGGGCTAGGTCGACAC
>NZ_JBARMY010000437.1:0-10303 GCF_049802695.1 Mycobacterium sp. | reverse complement strand
CCCCCACGGGGAATGATCGGTGACGGTTCCGGCTGCGAGGCGACGAATCGTCGCCGCTCGGGTGGTCGGTCGCCGTTCACGCCCTTAACGTACGTGCCGTGGCGCCCCGTCAGCGAAGCCAGCTCAGGTGGCCGGCCAGCAAGGCGTATCCCACGAACGCCACGCTGTCGATGAGTCCGTGCGCGATAACCAGTGGCCACAGCCGGCCCCTGCGCCGCCAGGCGTACCCGAACACCAGTCCCATCACCACATTGCCCAGCCCGGCGCCGAACCCCTGATAGAGGTGGTAAGCGCCGCGCAGCACGCTCGAGCAGCCCAGCGCGAGGCTGCTGCCGATCCGCAGCTGGCGCAACCGGGTGAGCAGGTAGCCGACGACGATTACCTCTTCGGCCCAGCCGCTGGCGAACGCGGTGACCACCAGCATCGGCAACCGCCACCAGGTGTCCCGCAAACTCGACGGGATCACTGAGGCGTTCAGGCCGAAATGGCGCGCGGCGACATACAGCGCCAGGCCCGGCAGGCCGATCGCGGCAGCCAGCCCGAATCCGCCGAGGAGATCGAACCGCCATTGGAACCGGCCCAATCCGATGCGGGTGGGGCCCGAGCCGCTGCGCCACAGCAGATAGACGCCGAGCCCGCCAAAGGCGATCAGCTGCGCGACGACCGCAACATTCAGACCCAGGTCAATGAGGTCGAAGTACGACCGCTTCGGGTTGAGCGGGATCTTCTGTGCGCTCAGGTTGCGCAGAACCGAGTCGGTCAGCTCCAGGATCGAAGTGACAGCGCTCAAACCGAACGTGACGGCAAGCACGACTGCGATCTCAATTTTCAACGTGCGCGCGGGCAGCGCCTCACCGTCAACCGTGCTGTCAGCTTCGCCCGGATGCGCGGTCACCCCGACACGGTAACCGCCCCAGCGGGACCAATCCGCCTACCGGCGGGCGCGCAGTCCGTTGACGAAAGGGCAGCCGACCAGAAGTCGAATGGCCCGGCTCAAACCGGTCAGGTCGTCGACCGGCGCACTGAACGGCAGCCGGACGTCACGGTCACCGTCTTCGCGTTCCACCCGCAGCCACACGCCGTACCGGTCGAGAGCCAGCGGGCGGATCTGCCCTCGCCGGAGCTGTACCGGCAGCCGGGCGGCCAACCGCGCGACCACGTCTGGATGGACGCAGTCGAGATGGCGCAGCCAGCAAGACTCCATCGCGCAGAACGGGTCGGGCTCCGCGGCGAGCAGGGCCGCGACCCCGACCGACTCGGCCCCGGCGGCGTCGGTGGCCACCACGGAATCGATCTCGAGCCGCAGCAGCGTGTACTGCGTGTCGTCGTCGGCGGGCGGCAGCGACCCGGCCGTCTTGACCTGCAATAGCGCAGGGTTTGGTTCTTCGGCCGCGAGCAGGTCGAGGATCGCCGGAACAGCCGGCAGCGGAACCGCATGCAGGCTGCCGCGGATCCACACCAGAGAACGCACCGGTTCGCGCAGCGGCAAGGGTGCGTAGTCGGCCAGCTCCAGCACCGCCTGAGCGCCGGCAGGTCCTTGCGCACCCACTGCCGCTGCTGTGGCGCCGTCCACCGGGATGGCCACGGCGAACGAACCGTCGGCCATGAGGTGGTGCAGCGGAGTGGTCACCGGTTGGACCCGTTCGACCGCGAGCAGCGCGCCGCCCGCGCGGGCACATGTGCTGCGGATCCTGTCCGCCGCTGGCGGGGTGTCGGGGACGGACGGGGCGGGGCCGGCAAACGTCATCGCAACTCCTAGGTAAGGTGAGGCTAACTTAACTAGTTCCGGTGGAACCATGCAAGACCGCTGCCCGATAGGGTTTGAGCGTGGCCCGAATCGCTTACTTAGGTCCGGAAGGGACGTTCAGCGAAGCGGCGCTGCTCGAGATGACCGCTGCGGACTTGATTCCGGGGCGAGGCGCCGAGGCCGTGCAGCCGCTGCCGGTCGACAGCACACCGGCCGCGCTCGACTCGGTTCGCGGCGGCACCGCCGATTACGCGTGTGTGCCCATCGAGAACTCCATCGATGGGTCAGTGACGCCCACACTGGATAGTCTGGCGATCTGCTCGCCGCTGCAAATCTTCGCCGAAACTACGCTCGATGTGGCGTTCAGCATCGTCGTCAAACCCGCGCGCACGGCCGCCGACGTGCAGACGCTGGCGGCCTTTCCGGTGGCCGCGGCACAAGTGCGGCGGTGGCTGGCCGCCCACCTACCCGACGTCGAGCTGCGGCCGGCGAATTCCAACGCCGACGCGGCCAAGCAGGTCGCCGACGGCAAGGTCGATGCCGCAGTCAGCTCGCCGCTGGCCGCCGAGCACTACGCGCTGGCCACGCTGGCCGACGGCGTCGTCGACGAACCCAACGCCCGCACTCGTTTCGTGCTGGTCGGTCAGCCGGGCCCGCCGCCGGCGCGCACCGGGGCCGACCGCACCGCTGTCGTGTTGCGCATCGACAACGCGCCCGGGGCGCTGGTCTCGGCGCTGACCGAGTTCGGAGTCCGCGCGATCGACCTCACCAGGATCGAATCACGGCCCACCCGAGTCGAGTTGGGCACCTACGTGTTTTTCCTGGACTGCGTCGGCCACATCGACGACGATGCTGTTGCTGAGGCACTCAAGGCGCTGCACCGTCGTTGTGCGGATGTGCGATACCTGGGTTCATGGCCGACCGGGGTGCCCGCGGGCGCCTCGCCGCCGCAGTCAGACGACGCTTCGCGCTGGTTGAGGCGGCTGCGCGAGGGTGCACCGACGGACGAACGGCCGGCGCCGTGAGCGGCCGGTTGGTGCTGCTGCGGCACGGCCAGTCCTTCGGCAACGTCGACCGCCGGCTCGACACCCGCCCGCCCGGGACGGAGCTGACGCCGTTGGGGCGCGAGCAGGCGCGCAGTTTCGCGCGCCATGCTGCACGGCGGCCGGGTCTGCTGGTGCATTCGGTGGCCACCCGCGCAGCCCAGACCGCGGCGGCGATTGGTGCCGAGCTGCAGTTGCCGGCCCGCGAAGCCATCGGCATTCACGAAGCGCAGGTGGGGGAGCTGGAAGACCGCAGCGACGACGAGGCGATCGCCGCGTTCAACGCGGTGTACGAGCGCTGGCATCGTGGCGAGCGGGACGTACCGTTGCCGGGCGGGGAGACCGGCGAGCAGGTGCTGGACCGCTACGTGCCGGTGCTGACCGATCTGAGGATGCGCTACCTCGATGACCATGACTGGGTCGACGACATCGTCGTCGTCAGCCATGGGGCGGCGATCCGGCTGGCCGCGGCGGTGCTGGCTGGAGTCGACGGCAGTTTCGTGATCGACCATCATTTGGCGAACGCCGAGTCGGTAGTGCTGGCGCCGGTGACCGACGGGCGATGGAGCTGTACGCACTGGGGCGCTCTGACCCCACCGTTCTATCCCGCGACCTACGCCGCGCCGGTGGCGGACGCCGTCGAGAACGGTCCGCCGGTTCACGACCCGATGGGCTAGCGGCGCGCCCGAGGGACAGCGCAATGTTCGATCTGTGACTGACCGCAGGCCTTTTCGTGACTCCGAGCACAGAAAATAACAGGGTTACCGACTGTCCAGCCGAACCGCCGCGCGCAGCACTCGAAAGAGCAACCGTTGATCTCGCCTTGGCACCATCCTGCCCGCAAATTCACTGCCCTGAGCGTCTTGGCTGCCCTCGTGGTCGCCGGCGCCGCGGCTCCTGCCCTCGCCGATCCCGACACCCAAGTCGTCACGACCGCCGGTGCGCTGACACCTGATCAAGACCCGTTCTACCGACCGCCCGCAGACATCGCGTCCTACGCCGCGGGCAGGGTTGTCGCGTCGCGCGAAGTCACCCCAGAAATCGGCCCGCTGCCCGTCCCGGTCAGAGCCTGGCAGCTGTCCTACCGCAGCAACGACCAGGACGGCCAACCGATCCTGGCAGTGACGACCCTGCTGAGTCCCGCGGCCGACTGGAGAAAGAGGGGCAGCCGACCGATCGTGTCGTACCAGGCTTTCGAAGACAGCGTCGGCAGCAGATGCGCACCGTCGTACAACATCGCCAGCGGCAACGCCGGTGAACTCGGCACCGGAAGCATGGTCAAACCGGATCGGATCGCCCCCTACCTGCAGGCCGGATGGGCGCTTGCGATACCCGAACACGAAGGCCCCCAGGCTTACTTCGGTGTCGGCCGTGAATCCGGCCGCATCACATTGGACGGCATTCGGGCCGTGCAGAGCTTCACCGGCGATCGCAGCATCGGCGCCGACAGCCCGGTCGCCATGTCCGGCTACTCCGGCGGCGCGCAGGCCACCGGTTGGGCTGCGCAGCTGCAGCCGGCCTATGCACCGGAGGTGAAGCTGGCCGGCGCGGCCGTCGGAGGTATGCCGGCCGACCTGACAACCGTCGCTCAATTCATCGACGGCGGCCCGTTCGCCGGTTTCGAGTTCGCTGTCGCCGATTCGTTGGCGCGGGCCTACCCGTCGGCCGGGATTCCGGCGCTGCTCAACGCACGCGGAGTGCGGGACTTCCAGGCGATCAAGGGCTTGTGCCAAGACGCCATCTTGACCACCTTTGCGTTCCGCACGCTCAGCCACGACGCCACTGTCGCCGAACCGCTCGCCGTTCCGGCCGTTGCAAACGCGCTGACTATTAACAAGTTAGGCGTGGCGGCAGCGCCGCAGACTCCGATCTACGACTATCACGTCGACACCGACGAGGTGGTGCCCGTCGGGCAGGACAACGCGACGGTGCAGCTGTGGCGTGCCAGAGGCGCGACCGTTGACCTGGTGCGCGACGTCACCGGTGGCCACGTGGGCGAGTACGCCAAGCGGCTGCCCTCCACGGTGGCGTTCCTGCAGGACAGGTTCGACGGAAAACCGTTCGCCGCCGGCTGAGCGGTGCGGTCAGAGCATCGATCCGATGAGTGCACGGAAGCTCGCCGACGGACAGATCGATGCGCCGACGCCGCGAACCCGAACGGCCAACCTCGAGTCGGAGGTCACGACCGTGATGTCCTGGGGGCGCCGCTCGGCTCGGACGAGTCGCACGATCTCGTCGTCTGCGGAGTCGGCGGCGGCCCGCGGTGCATGCGCTACCTCGATGACCGCCGAGTCGATCGGCGGCGACACCGGCTTCTCGAAAACCACTGTGACGCGGTGGCCCTCTGCCGCCGCCCAGCGGTCGAGCCGGTCGACGAGCCCGACCATCGCGCCCCGACGGTCCTTCCACCAGCCGTCCGGGCGGGATCCGATGACATTCATGGCGTCGACGATCCACCACACGGTTTCGACGCTACGGGGCCGACGCGCGCCTCTGCTTAAGACCGGCTTTCGCGGGGCATAGCTTGTGCATGACGGACGATGCTGGACAGGCACCCCGCGAGAACCCGGAAAAGGAGCAGTCGCAGTGGGTGACCGGTGACGAGCCGATGACCGGGCCGCAGCGCAGCTACCTGAGCACACTCGCGCGGGAGGCCGGCGAAGAGGTACCGGACAACCTGACCAAAGCGCAGGCTTCCGAGCTCATCGACAAACTTCAGCAGCAGACGGGACGTGGCCAGGGTTGACGGCCGGCGCACTCGCGGGGACTGAGCCGGCTGCCGGACATCACTGGGGGTGCTCGGCCATAGCGCCACCGAAACGGGCCGGTCAGTTGTAACGTAACGGGTATGAGTGTCGCGACATGCCCGGTGTGCGGCACAGGTTTTTCTGCCCGGTCGGATGCGGTGTACTGCTGCTCGGCCTGCCGACAGAAAGCCCACCGCACCCGCACGGCGGGGCGGATCGCCGAACTTAGTGAGCGGGCCAAGCAGAGCTTCGGCCTGGCGTTGACCAAACGAAACACCGCCTCAACGCAGCGCGTCCAAGACGTTGTCAATCGATCTCGCGAACTCTGCCTCACGGCCGCCGAGCACATGCAGCAAGCCGCCACAATTCACGAGCGATGCAGAATGGACCGCCTGGTGAGCAGCGCGGGCTCCGGTGGCACCGCGTCCGCACCCCCCACGCTTTCCACGGAGCGCGCACTGTGGCGTGGAAACTAGACGGTCAGACACCCGCGGTCGAGCAGGCGCTCGCCGGGGGTTCGCCGCAATCGGTGGGTTGGTTCCGGTTCTCCTTCACCGAGGTGCGCTGGGAATGGTCTGAGCAAGTGCAGCGCATGCACGGTTACGAGCCCGGCACCATGGTCAGACCGACCGTCGAGCAGGTGCTCTCGCATAAGCATCCCGACGACCGTGAGCGGGTGGCCGCCGGCATCGACGAGATGATCAACACCCGGCAGGGCTTCAGCACCCGCCATCGCATCATCGACATCCGCGGAGACGTGCACCAGGTCGTCGTCGCAGGTGATCAGTTCCACGATGAAAACGGCGAAGTCGTCGGCATCCGCGGTTTCTACATCGACCTCACATCGGAGTTCGATGACGACCGTCAAGATGTCATCACCGCAAAAGTCGCCGAAATCGCTGAGCGTCGCGCCGCGATCGAACAGGCCAAAGGCATGTTGATGCTGGTTTACCGGATCGACGATTCCGCTGCCTTCGACCTGCTCAAGTGGCTCTCTCAAGAGAACAACATCAAGTTGCAGCGGCTTGCCCGACAAGTCACCAGGGACTTCGCCGCCGTCGGTGAAACCGCGGTCACCTCCCGCACGACGTTCGACCAGCTGCTGCTCACCGCGCATCTGCGGGCTGACAACGCTGCCGTGCGCAAAGACGACTCAAAAATCAGCCGCTAGGCACCTCGCACCTTCGGCAGGGTTCAGGTGGCGGCCCTGTGATCACAAACTAGTTCGGCCATCTAACTGCTTTGGTCGCTACCCTTGATGGGCGTGCCTGATACCGCGACGAACCCGTGCCCCTGGAAGCCGCCGAAACCGTCGAAGCAGCCGACGACACAAGAGCCTGTCGCGACCGACCGCGCCGCCTCGTCCGTCGCGCTTCGCTCCCGGCCGACCACCGACGCAACTGGCTACCCGGACAACCTCGACGCCGGGCTGCTGCGGGTCGCGGGCGTGTGCGCCCTGGCCGTGGTGATGGCAATTCTGGACACCACGGTCGTCGGCATCGCGCAGCGCACCTTCAGGACGGAATTCGCGTCCAGCCAGGCCGTGGTCGGCTGGACTATGGCCGGCTACACGCTGGCGCTGGCCACCGTGGTCCCGTTGGCCGGATGGGCCGCCGATCGGTTCGGCACCAAGCGGCTCTTCATGGGTTCGGTCCTGGCCTATACCGTCGGCTCACTGCTGTGCGCGGCCGCGCCGACCATCACGCTGCTGATCGCGTTTCGCGTGGTGCAAGGCCTTGGCGGCGGGATGTTGATGCCGGTGGCTTTCACCATCTTGACCCGCGCGGCCGGCCCGACCCGGGTTGGTCGGCTGATCGCCGTGCTGGGCATCCCGATGATGCTTTGCCCCATCGCCGGACCGATCCTGGGCGGCTGGCTCATCGCTGCCTACGGCTGGAAATGGATCTTCCTGCTCAACCTGCCGATCGGCATCTTCGCCTTCATCGCGGCGGCCGTTGTCTTCCCACGCGACCGCGCGACAGAGTCGGAGAAGCTCGACGTCGTCGGCATGCTGCTGCTGTCACCCGGCATTGCGGGGTTGCTCTACGGACTGTCGTCCATCCCGGCTTGGGGCACGGTCGTCGATCACCACGTCTGGATGCCGGCGTTCACCGGGCTGCTGCTGATCGCCGGCTTTGTATGGCACTCGCTGTACCGGACCGACCACCCACTAATCGATCTCCGGCTGTTCAAGAACCGCGAAGTCACCACCGCCAACTCGGCGATGTTGCTTGCGGTGGCAGCCTCATTCGGCGCGTTGCTGCTTGTCCCGAGCTGCTTTCAGCAGCTGCTGCACCAAACGCCGATGCAGTCGGGGGTGCACATGATCCCGGAAAGACTCGGTGCGACGCTAGCCCTTCCGATCGCCGGCGCGCTGATGGACCGGCGCGGGCCCAACAAAATCATCGTGATCGGCGTCACGCTGATCGGCGCGGGCATGGCCTCTTTCGCCTATGGCGTCTGGACGCAAGCAGACTACGTGCCTGTCTTAGTTGCCGCGCTGGCGCTGATTGGCATGGGCGTCGGTTGCACCACCATGCCGCTGACCGCCGCGGCGGTGCAGGCTCTCGCCCCGCATCAGATCGCGCGCGGCTCGGCGTTGATCAACGTCAACCTTCAGGTGGCGGGATCGATGAGTACCGCATTCATGTCGATGATCCTGACCAATCAGTTTCTCCGCAGTAAAGACGTGTCGGCGGCCAACAAGATCGAGGTGCTGCAGCAGGAGGCGGCGCGACGCGGTGTCGCGCCGAATCCGGCGGCGTTTCCGCGGCGAGCTCTGGCTCCGGAATTTCCCGGCAACGTGCTCCACGACTTGTCACACGCCTACACCACGGTGTTCTTGGTAGCGCTGGCGCTGGCGGTGCTGGCGTACATCCCCGCGGCGTTTCTGCCGAAGAAGCCGGTGGCGCCCGGGGTGGCCCGAACAAAGGCGCTTGCGCACTGAAACGTGGTCGTTCCTCAGTTCAGCGTTCAGAGCCCGAGCAGGCGCTCGGCGTTGCGGTGGGCGATCTTCTCCCGGTCCTCAGGGTTGATGGGTAAGTGGTCGAGGAACTGCCGAGCGGCCTTCGTGTTGCCGTAGGGATAGTCGGCGGTGAACACGATGCGGTCGATCCCGATCACGTTCACCATGGCCAGATAAGCGTTGAAGGAAAGACTCCAGCTCGGATCAACCGCACCGGGCTCCTGATTGAAGAACTCGCCGGCGAGGATGCCGCCGTAGAAGTTCTCCCGTAGGTATTCCTTGACGGTGCGTTTGAGGCCGGTTTCTTCGGTCGGGAACGAGTAGTCCGCCCGCCACGCCATCCAGCTCAACGCTTCGAATTGATGGCCGACGATGATCTGCAAGCCGGGGAACCGGTCGAACACTCCGCCCAGGATCAGGCGCAGACAATGGATTCCGGTGTCGATGTGCCAACCCATGCCGGCCGCCGACAGCCGTGCGGTGACAAGCGGGTCGAAGCCGCCGTAATAGGTGTCGATTATCGACTGCGGCGGCACGGTGGGATGCAGATAGATCGGAACGCGGAGTGTTTCGGCGGATTCGAACACAGGCCAGAAGAATTCGTCGTCTAGGAAGCGCCCGTTGATGTGGCCGTTGATCAGGGCACCCACGAACCCGTGTTCGCTGACCGCACGTTGGAGTTCGGCGGCGGCTCGGGCCGGATCCCGCATCGGTAATGTGGCAAATCCGCGCAACCGGTCGGGGTGCTTGCCGATCGCGTCCGCCACGGCGTCATTGGCCTGCTTCGAGAGCTCCACAGCCCGCGACGGATCAAGCGTCTCTGGACCCGGAACACTGTGCGAGAGGATCTGCACATCGACACCCGCCTCGTCCATCGCGGCGATCCGCCCGTCCCCGAGGTCATTGATGCCGGGAGGCCACTCGCCTTGCGCGCCGGCCCGGCCGTAACCCGCCTGCTTCAGCAGGTCCATCTCCGACGTGAGCCCTTCGTGGCGTCGCCCCGTTTCTCGGGCACGCCGACCATCTGCGCGAGTACCCGCTGGTTTGGCCGTCGTATCGCGGCGGGTTGGGTTCAGGATTCCCGGTCGGCTACCCGAGCCGGTTCAGGCGAGGCGCCGCGAATCGGAAGGAGCCGTCGTACCGGCCAAGGCCGCCTCCAGTGCAATGCAGGCGCACCCAACTGCATCGCAGTCGACGACGAAGGCGTGCAGAAGGTGCTCAGGGCTGGTGCAACCGTCCTCGGTGCACTCCGGCCGCTGCAGGGAATGGCGGATGATTGTGCCGTGGCAGTGATCTAGGCCGGACCGGCAGTCGCGACACCCTGTGCTCATGGGCCGTTTCTAGCACTCGGCCCCGACATACCGGCGTTGCCGCGCCCACCGGGTTCGGCTGGTTCAGGCCCAGCCCAATTCGTGCAGGCGGTCGTCGTCGATACCGAAGTGGTGCGCGATCTCGTGGATGACGGTGATCGCTACCTCGTCGACGACGTCGTCGTCGGAGTCGCAGAATTCGAGCAACGCCTCACGGTAAATCGTGATGGTGTCCGGCAGAGAACCGGCGTAGTTGGAGTCTCGCTCGGTCAGCGCCACGCCCTCGTACAGGCCGAGCAATTCGCCGTCTTCCGGATGACGGTCGGCGACGAATACGACGACATTGTCGAGCGCGGCCGTCAGCTCCGGAGGAATCAGGTCGAGCGCATCGGATACCAGTTCGTCGAACCGCTGCGGGTCCATCCGCGCAGCCACTGCCGCTAGCCGCCGGGCGGCGGAGCTTCGGGCGGTGGTGGCAGTACGGGCGCTGC
>NZ_JBARMY010000436.1:0-11281 GCF_049802695.1 Mycobacterium sp. | reverse complement strand
GTGCCCAGCCGCGCCGGCGCACTTCGGCCAGCGCGCGGTCGGTGAATTTCGCATTCGTCAGCACGGCCTGCTGGACGGCGGAATCGCTGTACGCCAGCAGCACCTTGGCTCCCGACCCGGCCGTCATCGGCAGCCTTGCTCCCACCGGAACGGTGTCGCGGAGGCCTGCCGGGGGTTCCAACGCCGCGATGCAAACCCGGGAGGTGCCCTCTGCGCGGTAAAGCTGCACGCTCTCGCCGGTGACCTCGCGCAGCCTGGGCAGCACCACCGCACTGGCCGCCAGCAGCGGATCATCGACGTGGGCAGCCAATTCGGTGACCGCGGGGCCGAGCCGCCAGCGGCCGTCGTCGTCGCGGGCCAACAGCCGATGAGTCTCCAGCCCGCTGGCCAATCGGTGCGCCGTCGCCCTCGGCAAGCCTGTGCGGTCGCTAAGTTCGGCTAGAGCGCACGGTGATTGCGCGATCGCGTGCAGCATCGCCACGGCTTTGTCCAGCACGCCGATACCGCTATCCTGTCTCACATAGAGATATTAGCGTCTCGCATAGTGAGAGCAAGTGGCGAGCAGGGACGACCGAATCGAGACGGAACATGTCAGCCGAAATTGACCAAGCGCGCAGGCCGCGCACTCTGGCGCAGAAGGTTTGGGACGACCACGTGGTGGTGTCCGGTGGCGGTAGGGATCCCGACCTGATCTACATCGACCTGCATTTGGTGCACGAGGTCACCAGCCCACAGGCGTTCGACGGTCTGCGACAGGCCGGCCGTCCGGTGCGACGGCCCGATCTCACCCTGGCCACTGAGGATCACAACGTGCCGACGATCGACATCGACAAGCCGATCGCTGACCCGGTCTCGCGCACCCAGGTTGAGACGTTGCGCCGCAACTGCGCCGAATTCGGTATCCGGCTATACCCGATGGGCAACATCGACCAGGGCATCGTTCACGTCATCGGGCCGCAGTTGGGCCTCACCCAGCCGGGCATGACGGTGGTTTGTGGGGACAGTCATACCTCCACCCACGGTGCCTTCGGCGCGTTGGCAATGGGCATCGGTACTTCGGAGGTCGAGCATGTGCTGGCCACCCAGACGTTGTCGCTGCGACCTTTCAAGACAATGGCGGTCAATGTCGACGGAGAACTGCCGCCGGGCGTGACGGCCAAGGACATCATCCTGGCGTTGATCGCGAAGATCGGTACCGGCGGCGGTCAGGGCTACGTCATCGAATACCGCGGCAGCGCGATCGAAGCACTGTCGATGGAAGGCCGGATGACGGTTTGCAACATGAGCATCGAGGCCGGCGCGCGTGCCGGGATGGTGGCCCCGGACCGCACGACTTACGAGTTTCTGGCCGGCCGGCCGCACGCGCCTACCGGCGCGGCCTGGGATGCCGCCCTCCGCTATTGGGAGCAGTTGCGCACCGATCCAGGCGCGGAATTCGACACCGAGGTATACCTCGACGCTGCGACGTTGAGCCCGTTCGTCACCTGGGGCACCAACCCGGGGCAGGGAGTGGCACTGTCGGCCGCCGTCCCGGACCCCGAGCTGATGACCGACGACGCCGCACGTCTCGCCGCCGAGAAGGCGTTGGCCTACATGGACCTTCAACCTGGAACACCGATGCGTGATATCCCGGTTCAGGCCGTTTTCGTCGGTTCGTGCACCAACGGCCTCATCGAGGATCTGCGGGCGGCAGCTGACATCTTGCAGGGTCACAAGGTGGCTCAGGGCGTTCGGATGCTTGTGGTTCCCGGCTCCATGCGGGTACGTGCGCAAGCCGAAGCCGAAGGCCTCGGCGAGGTTTTCACGGCCGCGGGTGCCGAATGGCGTCAGGCCGGCTGCTCGATGTGCCTTGGCATGAACCCCGATCAGCTCGCACCGGGGGAGCGATGCGCGGCGACGTCGAACCGAAACTTCGAAGGACGGCAGGGCAAGGGCGGTCGCACACATCTGGTTTCACCGGCGGTCGCTGCCGCTACCGCCGTGCGCGGCAAGCTGTCCACTCCGGCCGACTTGAATTGACGATCGAGGAGACTCACGATGGAAGCTTTTCGCACCCACACCGGAATCGGCGTGCCGCTGCGGCGGTCCAATGTCGACACCGACCAGATCATTCCCGCGGTCTATTTGAAGCGCGTAACCCGAACGGGTTTCGAAGACGGACTGTTCGCGGCTTGGCGCACCGACCCCTCCTTCGTACTCAATCTCAGCCCATTCGACAAAGGTTCGGTACTGGTGACCGGACCCGATTTCGGCACCGGATCCTCCCGCGAGCATGCGGTGTGGGCACTGATGGACTACGGATTCCGGGTGGTGATCTCGTCCCGGTTCGGCGACATTTTCCGGGGCAACGCAGGCAAGGCGGGGCTGTTGGCGGCCGAAATCGCGCAAGATGATGTCGAACTGCTCTGGAAGCTGATCGAGCAGAATCCGGGGCTGGAAATCACTGCCAATCTTCAAGATCGGAATATCTCCGCGGGAACGGTGGTGGTGCCGTTCAAGATTGACGACTACACCGCCTGGCGCCTGCTCGAAGGACTCGACGATATAGCCCTTACGCTGCGGAAACTCGATGAAATCGGCAGTTTCGAAAGTGCTCGTCCGTTCTGGAAACCGCGAACTGTGCCCACGGGTTGAGGCTCGAATTCCGGTCCATTCGCCGGTTGTTCCTGAGTCGATTTCGAGGCTTAACCACCGCCCAAGGGCGGCAACCGGATTCCTAAAAAGTTAGCTAGAGACGCTTGAAATTGCGCGTGGCTCTTGGAAATCAACCCGGTGAGGGTTTACCGTGTCCAATAGTCGGTCCAACGAGGACCACTGGTTTCGGAGGGTTTGCATGAACAAAGCAGAGCTCATCGACGTACTCACAGCGAAATTGGGCTCGGACCGTCGGCACGCCACACTGGCCGTCGAGAATGTCGTCGACACCATTGTCCGTGCGGTGCACAAAGGTGACAGCGTCACCATTACCGGGTTCGGTGTGTTCGAACAGCGGCGTCGCGCGGCTCGCGTGGCCCGCAATCCGCGCACCGGCGAGACGGTGAAGGTGAAGCCGACGTCCGTCCCGGCTTTCCGTCCTGGCGCGCAATTCAAAGCGGTTGTCTCTGGGTCGCAGCGACTTCCATCAGAGGGGCCCGCCGTCAAACGCGGTGCGGTGGCAAGCGGTGCGAAGAAGACAGCGGCGAAGAAGTCGCCGGCCAAGGCGACCAAGTCGACGGCGAAAAAGACCGCGACCAAGGCGCCGGCCAAGAAGTCGACTGCCAAGAAGGCGCCGGCCACCAAGGCCACCAAGGCGACCAAGTCGACGACCAAGCGGGCGCCGGCCACCAAGACGACTGCGACCAAGTCGGCGGCGAAGACAACCACTGCCGCCAAGAAGACCGCCTCAAAGGCCCCGACACGCAAGGCAGCTAGCAAGGCTCCGGCCAAGAAGACCGCTGCCAAGAAAACGGCCAGCAAGGCTCCGGCCAAGAAGGCCACCGCAAGACGCGGCCGCAAGTAATCGTCAGTCAGTCCGAAGACCCTCCGGTGGCCGGTCCACCGGAGGGTGCGGGCTGTTATAGCAACGCGTTGACGGCGAGCGCGCTGCCGATGTGATCGGCGGCCACCAGTTTTCCGGCCGACAGTGAGAGCACCCAGGTGCTGCCCTTGCGATTGCGGGACTTGTCCGGACGCACCCCGTCGCGATCACACCACCATTCGATCAAGTCCGGAATCACTTTGCCTTGCGTACAAATCGCCGGTGTGCCATGCTGCGCGGCGATCTCCAGTATCCGACGCCGGGCCCGCTTGGGGTTGTTGGCGTACGCCTCTTCACTCAGCGAGGGCTCGTCGCGGACGTCTACTTCCAACTCCTCGGCCAGCGGCTGCACCGTCTGGTGACACCGCACCCGATCGGCGGCGTAGACATCGGTGGCGCCGAAGGCCAGCAGCTGTCCGACCAGTGCCTCGGCCTGTGCGCGGCCCTTCTTGTCCAGCGGCCGCTTGGTGTCGTCACCGGAGAAGCGTGACTTACTGCCCGCGGTGGCGTGCCGAACCACCAGCACCGTCTGGGTGTCCGCCGGCCGTTTGGCGAACCCACGCAGAACCTTTCGATCCTGTGAATAGTCCACCTTCTTCATCACGTCGGACAGCGACAGCCATGCGAGCTCGTCGACTTCGCCGTTAGGCGCGAATTCACCGCCGATGCTGCGCGCCGCCCAGTACCGGACTTTTTTGACGCCCTGGTCGACCGGATAGCTGATTGCGGCGACTCGACAACCGAGGTGCACCCGATAACCGGTCTCCTCGAAGACTTCCCGGACCGCGGTCACCGGCTCGGTTTCCCCCCGATCGACTTTGCCCTTGGGCAGCGACCAGTCGTCGTAACGCGGACGGTGAACCAGCGCTATCTCGAACGTGTCGTCTGGGCCGGGCCGCCAGACCACCGCCCCGGCGGCGTAAACCGTCCGGCGCCTAGAGCCCCGGTTGGACGAGGTTTTGGTCGGCACCTAATCTCCTGCAGGTCAATTCGGGCCCCTCGCGACTCACGGGGACGGACAGTCGTCACGACGAGCGCCGTGTCGCGGCCTGTTAGAGGCTACGGTGTCGCTCCATCAGCGACACTTGGTGGTCGCGTACCGTCTCGCCGTCCCGCGGCAAGGCGGTCCACTGCCCGTCCGGCCCGAGTTCCCAGCAACGGGTGGCCGAATCCAGCGCGGACTCGAACACATCATCCAATTGCGCCGTCAGCCTCGGGTCCTTGACCCGAGCCAGCACCTCCACCCGCCGGTCGAGGTTTCGGTGCATCATGTCGGCGCTGCCGATCCAGAACTCGTCGATGGCGCCGAAGTGGATGATTCGCGAATGCTCCAGGAAACGGCCGAGAATCGAGCGCACGAAGATGTTCTCGGAAAAGCCCTCGGTGCCCGGGCGCAACGCGCAGATGCCGCGCACCACCACTTCGACTCGGACACCGGCGCGCGACGCGTGATAGAGCGCATCGATGACCTGCTCGTCGACCAGAGCGTTCATCTTCATCCGGATGCGCCCGTTCCCGGTTTCCTGGTGTGCCGCGACCTCACGCTCGACACGTTCGATGATGCCTGCGCGAATTCCGTGCGGAGCTACCAACAGGTTGCGGTAGGACAACTTGCGTGAATAGCCGGTGAGCGAATTGAACAAGTCGGTGAGGTCTGCCCCGATATCAGGATCCGCTGTCAAAAGCCCGATGTCTTCGTACAGTCGCGCCGTCTTGCTGTTGTAATTGCCGGTCCCCACATGGCAGTAGCGCCGGATCGCCGAGCCTTCCCGGCGCACCACCAAGCAGGTTTTGCAGTGTGTCTTGAGGCCGACGAGGCCGTAGGCCACGTGCACGCCCGCCTGCTCCAGCGCTCGCGCCCAGCGGATGTTGACCTGCTCATCGAAGCGCGCCTTGATCTCGACCAGTGCCACCACTTGCTTTCCGGCCTCGGCGGCGCCGATCAGCGCCCGGACGATCGGCGAGTCACCGGACGTGCGGTACAGCGTTTGCTTGATTGCCAGCACATTGGGGTCTGCGGCCGCCTGCTCGATGAACCGCTGCACGCTCGTGGAGAACGAGTCGTACGGGTGATGCACCAGCACGTCGCCTTCGCGCAGCGTCGCGAAAATACTTTTCGGTGTTTCCCGTTCGGCGAAGGCGGGCGGGGTCGCCGGCACGAAGGGCGGGTCCTTGAGGTCTGGACGGTCGAGGTCGTAAATCTGCCACAGCGATGACAAGTCCAGTAGCCCGGGCACCTCGATGACATCACCGGGATTCACGTCGAGTTCACGCAGCAGCAGTTGCAGCATGTTCTCCGTCATGTCATCGGCAACCTCGAGCCGGACCGGCGACCCGAACCGGCGCCGCGCCAGTTCCCTTTCCAGCGCCTGCAGAAGATCTTCGTCGCGGTCCTCCTCCACTTCGAAGTCGGCGTTGCGGGTGATGCGGAATGCGTGATGCTCCACAATCTCCAGGCCCGGAAACAGCACCGGCAGGAAGGCGGCGATCAACTCTTCCATCGGCAGGAAACGCACGTCACAGTTGACGTCTTGCCCGTCTGCGCCTCCGCAGGCACCCAGCTCGACGAAGCGATCGACGTTGTTGGGCACCTTGACCCGGGCGAAGTGCTGACCGCCGTCTTCCGGCCGTTTGACGGTGACCGCGAGGTTCAGGCTCAGTCCGCTGACGAATGGGAACGGGTGGGCCGGGTCGACTGCCAGCGGCGTCAGTACCGGAAAGACCTGCTCGTGGAAGTACGCCGACAGCTGCTCGCGTTCACCCTCGTCCAAGTCGGCCCAGGTGACCACGTGAATTCCTTCTTCGGCGAGCGCCGGCCGCACCATGTCGAGGAAAACATGTGCGTGCCGGTTGGCGATCTGCTGTGTCTGTTCCCCGATGTGACGCAGTTGTTCACGCGGTGTCAAACCGTCTGCGGAGCGAACGGAAAGCCCCATCTCGTCGCGACGTTTCAGCCCGGCGACCCGAACCATGTAGAACTCGTCGAGGTTCGACGAGAAAATCGCGAGAAACTTCGCCCGCTCCAACAATGGCAGCGAGGGGTCGGCGGCCAGCGCGAGCACACGCGCATTGAAGTCAAGCCAACTCAATTCCCGGTTCAGATAGCGGTGCTCAGGAAGTTCGTCCTCCATCGTCGCCGTGGTCGCAGCGGTCGCAGCAGGTGGTGCGGCCGGGGCGGCGTCATCCGGACGCCACATGCTCTCGTCGGTCAGGACATCTGCGCCGTCACTGGCTTCGGTTTCGGTCATATGGCGATCATGGCCTATCACCCGCCGACGCGGCTACCGCCCTAGCGAGATTGTCGGTCAAGGACCCGACGCGTCGCCGCACCGACTCCCAGGCGGCGGGCCACCGCCAAATCGGCGGGCGTGTCGATGTCGCACCGCAGACCTGGCCACGCACCGGTCAACTCGACACCACCGGAATTGCGGTGGCGCGCGGCCGAATCGGTGCCGAACCGCGGGTCGAGTGCTACGCCGAAAGCCCACAGCGCAGCAGTGCCGGTGCCAAGCCGGTCTGCGACGAAGCTTCGCTGATGCGTGCGCGCAGCCAAGATCGCCTCACTCAACTCCTGAGGCTGCAAAGCAGGTAGATCACCTTGCAGCACAACAAGGTTGACGACATCTTCGGCAACTACCCGCTCGGCAGCCGCGATCGCGTTGTTCAACGGGTCCGGGTGGCCCTGCGGTGTCGGGTCGGGCAGTACGTTCGCTCCCAGTCCCGCCGCCGCGGCCGCGGCGACGTCGTCCGGTGTGACGACCGTGATCGAGCGCACTGATTCCACCCGCGCCGCCGAGGTCAGCGTGTCGACCAGCATGGCGAGCACAACTCTTTCCCGGGTGGACGGCGAAAACTCCGGCGCCAGCCGGGTCTTGGCAACGGCCAGGCGCTTGACGGCCATGATCACTCCGACATCACCGGGACTACCGGCCCGCGCGCCGCTCATGCGGGACATCCTGCCAGCGCCGCCAACCAGATGGCGGCGACCCGCTTCGCCCGGCTTTCCGCCGCGCTCGCGATCGCCGCTGGCCGGGTGGTTTCAGCCCGTGTCGGGGCTAAGGTTAGCGCGCGCAGTAGCCGTGACGACGACTTGGTTGAGGAGGTGGCGCAGATGGCGAGTCGAACAGCGGTGATGGGCGCCGGTGCGTGGGGCACTGCGCTGGCCAAGGTGCTTGCCGACGCCGGCGGCGAAGTCGTCGTGTGGGCGCGACGGCCTGAGCTTGCCGCCGAAATCAACGCCAGTCGAACGAATGTCGACTATTTGCCTAACGTGCAGTTGCCGGCGGGGATCTACGCCACCGCCGACGCCGGTGAGGCGCTGAGTGGGGCGACGACCGTGCTGTTCGGTGTCCCGGCACAGACCATGCGGACGAGCCTCGAGCACTGGTCCGGGTTGCTGTCCGAGGACGCGACGCTGGTGAGCCTGGCCAAGGGCATCGAACTGAACACCTTGATGCGGATGAGCCAGGTGATCATCTCGGTGACCGGCGCCGACCCCGCGCAGGTCGCGGTCGTGTCCGGGCCGAACCTGGCCAGCGAGATCGCCCAGGGGCAGCCCGCCGCCACCGTCGTCGCGTGCAGCGACTCCGGTCGAGCCGTCGCGTTGCAACGTGCTTTGAACAGCGGGTACTTCCGGCCGTACACCAACGCCGACGTGATCGGTACCGAAATCGGCGGCGCATGCAAGAACGTCATCGCGCTGGCATCCGGGATGGCCGCCGGCGTGGGTCTCGGCGAAAACACCGCGGCCGCGATCATCACCCGCGGCCTCGCCGAAATCATGCGGCTGGGAATTGCATTGGGCGCCAAGGGCGCGACGTTGGCCGGGTTGGCGGGAGTGGGAGATCTGGTGGTCACCTGCAACTCGCCGCGCTCGCGGAACCGGTCGTTCGGTGAAGCGCTGGGCCGGGGTGAAACGCTGCAGTCGGCGCTGCAGGCGCGTGACGGCCACGTCGTCGAAGGCGTGACGTCCTGTGAGTCGGTGCTTGCGCTGGCGTCCAGCTACGACGTCGAGATGCCGCTCACCGACGCCGTACACCGGGTCTGCCACAAGGGACTCTCAGTCGATCAAGCTGTGGCTCTCCTGCTGGGGCGCAGCACCAAGCCGGAATGACCGACGATGCCCAGTGACGATCGCCAGCGCGGCGAAGCCGGGCGCAGCGGGTCGTCACCGATGACGCCCCGTCCGTACGGCGATTCCACCCGCAGCGTCAAAGCCGTCAGTTGCCCCGCCAGTCCCGGCCTGCCGGTCGCTCCGTCCCCGGTCCTGGCCGCCACCTACCACCTGTCGGCGGAGGAGTCGGCCGGTGACGCGGCAGTGCCCGACACCTACGGTCGCAGCTCCAATCCCGGCTGGCGTCAACTGGAATCGGCCCTGGCGCAACTGGAAGGCGCCGAATCGGCGTTGGCGTTCGGTTCCGGCATGGCCGCGATCACTGCCGCACTGCGGGTGCTCACCACCCCGGGATCGGTGCTCGTGATGCCGGCCGACGGCTACCACCAAGTGCGCGGCTACGCACGAGACAGCCTTGCGCCTCTTGGGGTGCGAGTCGTCGAGGCGGACAGTGCGCACATCTGTGAAGCTGCCGCCGCCGCCGATGTGGTGCTGGCCGAGACGCCGACCAATCCGCGGCTGGATGTGGTCGACCTGCACCGGTTGGCACAGGTCTGCCGCCAGCGGCGTGCGCGCCTGCTCGTCGATAACACCGCCGCCACGCCGTTCGGGCAGCAGCCGCTGTCGTTGGGCGCCGACCTGGTGGTCGCCAGCGCCACCAAGGGACTGTCGGGCCACAGTGACGTGCTCGCCGGTTATGTGGCCGGCAGCCGGCCGGACCTGATGGCCGCAGTGGAACGTGAGCGACTGCTTTCCGGCGCCATCCTGGGCGGCTTCGAGACCTGGTTGGTGCTGCGCAGCCTGGGCAGCGCGGGGCTGCGGGTCGGGCGGCAATGCGACAATGCGTACGCTCTGGCGACGATGCTGCGTGACCACCCGGCGGTGAACGCCGTGCGCTATCCAGGATTGCCCGACGATCCGGCGTACCCGCTGGCCGCCGCGCAGATGCGTCGATTCGGTGGGTTGGTCGCTGTGCAGTTGGCCGATGCCGCTGCGGTGCATTCGCTGGTGCAGCGCAGCGACCTGCTGACAGCGGCAACCAGCTTCGGCGGCATGCACACCTCGGTCGATCACCGGGCGCGGTGGGGCGACGCCGTGCCGCCCGGATTCGCCCGGATAGCGCTGGGCATCGAAGACACCGACGACGTGTTGACCGACTTCGCCCGTGCGCTCGGTTGAACCGCGCGCTGGGCTGCCGAGGCCAGCTCGCGGCGCTCAACCGGGCCCGCGCACGGATACCCGGTAGCCTCTCTAGGTTGTGAACGCCCGAGCAACGCCTGGTTCCGGCGACCGCATTCGGGTCGCCGTGGTGTACGGCGGTCGCAGCAATGAACACGCCATCTCCTGCGTGTCGGCAGGCAGCATTCTGCGCAATCTCGACCCGCAACGCTTCGAGGTGATCGCCGTCGGCATCACCACCGAAGGTTCCTGGGTGCTCACCGACGGTCGCCCGGAGACGCTGGCCATCACCGACGGGCGGTTGCCGGCGGTACACGACACCTCGGGCACAGCGCTGGCACTGGCGCAGGACCCGCGTCGGCGCGGCCAGTTGCTGGCGCAGAACGTCAGTGGAGAGCAGGCCGCCGGTGGGGTGCTCGGCTCCGTCGACGTGGTGTTCCCGGTGCTGCACGGCCCCTATGGCGAGGACGGCACCATCCAGGGCCTGCTCGAACTCGCCGGTGTGCCCTACGTCGGTGCCGGCGTGCTGGCCAGCTCGGCAGGCATGGACAAAGAGTTCACCAAGAAGCTGCTGGCCGCCGAAGGACTTCCGGTCGGCGCGCACGCGGTGCTGCGGCCGGCCCAGCAGACGCTGGCGCCGGAACAACGCGAACGGCTCGGGCTGCCGGTGTTCGTCAAACCCGCCCGCGGCGGCTCCTCGATCGGTGTCAGTCGGGTGACCACCTCAGAACAGCTGCCCGCCGCCATTGCCGAGGCCCGGCGCCACGATCCGAAGGTGATCGTCGAAGCGGCCATCATCGGCCGGGAGCTGGAGTGCGGTGTACTGGAATTTCCGGACGGCACAGTGCATGCCAGCACTCTCGGTGAGATCCGGGTGGTCGGTGTGCGTGGTCGCGAGGACCCGTTCTATGACTTCTCGGTCAAATACCTGGAGGACGCCGCCGAACTCGATGTGCCCGCCAAGGTCGACGACGAGGTGAGCGACGCGGTGCGTGCGCTGGCGGTCGCCGCGTTCCGGGCGATCGACGGTCAAGGCCTGGCCCGGGTGGACTTCTTCCTCACCGAGGAGGGACCGCTGATCAACGAGATCAACACGATGCCCGGATTCACGACGATTTCGATGTATCCGCGGATGTGGGCGGCCAGCGGTGTGGACTATCCGACGCTGTTGGCGACGATGGTCGAGACGGCGTTGGCGCGGGGCGTCGGCCTGCGTTGACCATCCACGTCAGCCGACCGGCCCCGGGCTGATCGGCACGACGGGCATCGTGCGGTCGATCAGCCCGGACAGCTGCTGAATGGGTGTCGGACCGGATCCGGGCGGCAGGCTCAGCGCTACGTACACCGGCCGGTCGACGGTGTACCAGGTGCTGCGACCGGCTTCACCGCCAGATCCCGGACCGGACTCTTCAAACCATTGCACCCGGTCGACGACCTGGATCGGGGTGCCCACCACGAAGCCGGCCGGCCGG
>NZ_JBARMY010000435.1:0-19688 GCF_049802695.1 Mycobacterium sp. | reverse complement strand
GCGCCAGGTGGCGCTGCCGGCGGCGGCACCGGCAGTCCGGGTGGCGGCGCAGTCTCCGGAGTTGGGGAGCTCAGCCACGGCGGTAACCATGGCGGAGTGGCCGCGGTCTGCGCGACGGGCGCCGGGTTGGGTTGCCCGATGCAGAACACCGAGCAAGACGGCGTCTGCTGTGCGGGCGGCTGACCCGGCCACAACGCCGGCTGCCCTGAAGTCTGCGTCGGACCGAAGTCGATCAGCGGCATCCGCGCGAGCGGATCGGTGGGCGGTAATCCGGACGCGTTGAACGGTAGACCCGGACCCAGGCCCTCCGCTCGCTCCAAGTGCGAGTCAGCGATCGGCGGTGCCGGTCCGGTCAGCGGCGGCAGGTCGATTGGCACCACCCCGGTGGCGTACGCCGCGGCCCAGCCCACGACGTTACGGGCGTAGGGCATCGAGTTGTTGTAACGCAGGATGGCGGCGAGCACCTGGGACGGATCCCGCAAATTCAGTCCACCACTGCACAAGTAGCGCGCGGCGGCCAGCGTGGAGTCGTAGAGGTTCTGTGGATCGGCCACACCGTCGCCGTCGCCGTCGGAGGCGTACCGCGACCAGGTGCCGGGGAGGAACTGCATGGGTCCCATCGCGCGGGCATAGGTGACGCGGCCGCCGGCGCCGTTCTGGACGATCACCTCGTTGCCGGGCAAGGTGCCGTCCAGCGCGGGCCCGTAGATCGGGCGGACCGCTGTCCCGCGGGCGTCGGTGGCGCCGCCGTTGGCGTGCATCGACTCGATACGGCCGATACCGGCCAGCAGGTTCCAGCTCACACCGCAGGCCGGGTAGGCGCCCGCCATAATCCGCTCCGCGTTGCGGTACGCCGACAGCGCCGTCGCTGGAATGCCAAGTGTGCCAGGAGTGTTCACTACCACTCCCGGCGGCGGAGCTGATGCGGCGGCCGCTGCGGCGATGTGGAAGCCGGCCGGCGGACGCTTGACGGCCACCACGGAGGGACCGGACAGGTCACTGGACGACGAGGCGACGGCGGCCACCGGAATGATCCCGGTGTCATGCACCTGCGGTGCGGGACCCGGAAATCGGGGAGCCGCGGCACCCACGGCGCCGGCGAAGATCAGGGGCATGATGATCGCGACGCCGAATGCCGGTGTCCGTGTCACCCGGACGGCCTGTCGATGCACGGGGCGCAGCAGATCGGCGCCTCTTGAAAGGGCCGGGCGTGCAGCCGACAGTCCCGCTATGCGCACTCGACCGTCCTCTATATTCGACACGCGTTGAAGCTGTTTCAGCCTCGTGAACTAGGTCACCATACATAACTCTCGTCACGCCAGTGGCGACAATCGGCACAATGACCGAGGTCGTTCTCAACCGAGTTTCTTGGCCCGACGGTCCGCACCGTCACCGGAAGCCACCGGCGCCTTGCCCGACTGCTTCGGCACCTGCGCCTCCAGCAGCGCGCGGACGTCTTCGAGTTCGTGCCGGAGATATTCGCGGGTCTTGGCAACTTCCCCGATGGCCAAGCGGAGCGCGGCCAACTCGCGCGCCAGGTACTCGGTGTCCGCCTTGGTCTCCTCGGCGCGCCGACGATCTTCCTCGAGCCCAACGCGGTCACGGTTCTCCTGCCGGTTTTGCGCCAACAAGATCAATGGCGCGGCGTAGGCGGCCTGAGTCGAGAACGCGAGGTTGAGCAGGATGAACGGGTAGGGATCCCAGCGCAGGCTGACCGCGGACACGTTCACGGCGATCCATACCAACACCGCGACGGTCTGCACCAGCAGATAGCGTCCGGTGCCGAAGAAGCGGGCGACGGATTCGGTGATCTGGCCGACGGCGTCTGGATCCAGTCGGGGCGCTAACGAACGCGAGGTCCGCGGAGTGGACAGTCGCGCCCGGCCCGAGGACGTGCTCATGACGGCCCTACCGCGGCGTCCAACGCCGGCTCCTCAGTCCGCGCACGCCAGTCGTGCGGCAGTAGATGGTCAAGCACGTCGTCAACGGTCACCGCGCCCAACAGGTGGTGCTGCTCGTCGAGCACCGGCCCGCAGACCAGGTTGTAGGCAGCGAAATACCGAGTCAGCGTGGGCAGCGAGGTTTCCGGCATCAGGCTGGGCAGGTCGGTGTCGATGATCCCCCCGACCAGGGCGCCCGGCTGCTCGCGCAGCAGCCGTTGCAGCGGCACACAGCCCAGGTACTGGCCGGTCGGGGTGGCAGTTGGCGGGCGGACCACGAACACCAGGGAGCCCAACGCCGGGGTGAGATCGTGATCCCGGACTCGGGCCAGTGCCTCAGCGACCGATGTGTCGGCCCCGAGCGCCACTGGATTGGAGGTCATCAGTCCACCCGCGGAGTCGGGCGAGTGCTTGAGCAGCCGTCGCACCGGATTCGACTCATCCGGTGCCATCCGGGCGAGCAACACCTCAGCTTCAGTCGGGTTCATCACACCAAGCAGGTCGGCAGCGTCGTCGGGCTCCATCTCTTCGAGCACGTCGGCTGCGCGTTCGGTGTCGAGGTGCTTGAGCAGGTCGGCTTGTTCTTCTTCGGGCAGTTCTTGCAGGATGTCGGCCAGCCGGTCGTCGGGAAGCGCCTTGACCACCTCGTAGCGCCGCTTCAGCGGCAGGTCGCGGATGGCGTCGGCGACCTCGATCGGCCGCCATCCTTCGAACTGGTGCAGCAACTGCGCCACATCCTGCCCTGGCATCGCCAGCGCCGACGGTGTCAAGCCCTGCACGTTGTGCCAGTCTGCGATCCGAACGGGGCTGCGGCGACCCAACCGGCGCGGCAGGCGAACAGCGACCCGCGTCACGATCCAATCCCGGGTGCGGGTCTGCTCGATGCCCAGATCAGTGATCACCGCGTCGGTGTCGGCCAACTCCGGTAGCTCGGGGTCGTCGATCCGCACCCTGGTGTCGAGAACCTGGCCTAAGACCAGCACTTCGCCGGGCCGTTGCTCGAACCGCGTCAGCGACACATTAGCGGTGTTCAGCGTCACCCCGTTGGGCTCGATCGACGACACTCGCAGCATCGGAACAAAAATTCGCCTGCGGGTGGGAATCTCGATCACGAGCCCGAGAACGCGCGGTTGTTGACGCACGATGCTGATGCTGACGACGACGTCGCGGACGCGTCCGACGGACTCGCCGAGCGGGCCCAGCACCAGCATCCGCGCCAGCCGCGCGACATATACCCGGTGAATCGACGTCATGGCTCAAAGGGTAGGAGTGAAGCGTGAACAAGGCGTATCGACCCCGCCGAACGTGCCTTTCGGTGCCGGGCAGTAGCCAGAAGATGATCGAAAAGGCCAAAGACCTGCCCGCCGACGAGATCTTTCTCGACTTGGAGGATGCCGTTGCGCCCGACGCCAAGGAAACCGCCCGCGCCCGGGTGGCCGGCGCGCTGGCGGAGCCGGGTTGGGCGCGTGGGAAGCTGCGCGGGGTTCGGGTCAACGACTGGAATTCGCCGTGGACGCACGCCGACCTCATCGAAGTGGTGTCGGCCGTCGGCGCGTCGCCCGGCGCAACGCTGGACGTGGTCGTGCTGCCCAAAGTTTCCGGCGTTGCGCATGTTCAGGCGCTCGATCTGCTGCTGAACCAGTTGGAGACTGTGCACGGGCTGCCCGTCGGCGGAATCGGCATCGACGCCCAGATCGAAGACGCGCAGGGGTTGACGAACATCGACGCTATCGCGGCCACGCCGCGGGTGCAGGCGCTGGTACTCGGTCCGGCGGATCTGATGGCCAGCCTAAACATGCGAACGCGGGTGGTCGGCGAGCAACCCGAGGGCTATGACGTCGGTGACGCCTACCACCACGTGCTGATGCGCATCTTGATCGCGGCGCGCGCGCAGGGCATCGCGGCCGTCGACGGTCCGTATCTGAAGGTCCGCGACGTCGAGGCGTTTCGTCGGGTGGCGGGACGGTCGGCGGCGCTGGGGTATGACGGCAAATGGGTGCTGCACCCCGACCAGATCGCCGCGGGCAATGAAATCTTCAGTCCCCGTCAAGACGAGTATGACCACGCCGAGTTGGTGCTGGAGGCTTACGACTGGCACACCTCCAGCGCAGGCGGTGCCCGCGGGGCGGTGATGCTGGGTGACGAAATGATCGACGAGGCCAGCCGGAAGATGGCGCTGTGGGTGGTCGCCAAGGGACGCGCTGCGGGTATGCAGCGCCAGTGTGAGCCGTTCGTTCCGCCCCGAGCCCAGTCGGCCGGGCACGGCGTGCGTTAGTACGTTTTGGAAGTGGAATAAGCAGCAATCAGAAGGATCGCCGCCAGGGCGGCGACCATCAGCCCGACTACACCGACCGCAATGCCGGCGATGGCCAGTCCGCGGCCCTCTTGGGGGGTTTGCTTGATTTGGTTGAGCGCGATGATGCCGAGGACGATGCCGGCAATCCAGGCTGCGACTCCGGTGTAGCAGGCGAACAGCAGCGGGAAGCCGCCGATGGAGGCGACCAGCGATCCGATCGCCAGGCCGTTGGTGCCCGGCGTCGATATCGGCCGATAGGGGTCGTACGGATCGGGATAACCCGAGTACCCGGGATAGCCGGGGTGTCCGGAGTGGTTCGGGTAGCCGGGAGGGCCGGCCTGGTAGGGCGGCGGCGGGTAAAAGGCCGGCGGTGACGGCGGGTAGCCCGGTGCGGACTCGAAATACCCCGCCGGCGACTGCGGCTCGACCGGCGGCGGCGGTGGGTAGCCCTGCGAGTAGTCGGGATAGTTGACCGGCGATTGCGGGTCGACCGGCGGCAGCGCGGGATAGCCGTGCGAGTGCTGGGGGTAGCCGGCTGGCGCCTGCGGATCGACCGGTGGCGGCGAGTGCTCCTGCCAGGGTTGTCCCCCCGGGCGGGGGTTGAAGGGCTGCTCGGGATGGCTCATGTTGTCTCTCTACCGCGCTGGTAGGTGATTACGATCACGTGATCAGAGCCCTCGCCCGCCGGCAGCGGTGCCGGCGATGGCGGGTGTCGTCATGGCTCTCAACCTAGCGCGGCGACGATGCGGGCGGAAACGCCCGAGGAGGAGCCGCGCAATCTGGTTCAGCGCGGCGACGATGCGGGCGGAAACGCCCGAGGAGGAGCGGGCACCAAGCAGGAATGCCGCGCGTTGGGCAAAATGGCGACGAGCTCAAAGGAGACTGAGGATCGATGACGAGCCCCTATCAACCGGGCCAGGTTCCCGGCGCGACTCCTGCCACCCCGGGTGCGGGGCAGCGCGGCGGCCCGGGCTTGCCGACTCCGCCGAAGGGCTGGCCGGTCGGGTCCTATCCCACCTATGCCGAGGCCCAGCGGGCGGTCGACTACCTGTCCGAGCAGGAGTTCCCGGTGGAACAGGTGACGATCGTCGGCGTAGACCTCATGCAGGTCGAACGGGTCACCGGTCGGCTGACCTGGCCCAAGGTGCTCGGCGGCGGCGTGCTGTCCGGCGCGTGGTTGGGTTTGTTCATCGGCCTGGTGCTCGGTTTCTTCAGTCCCCACCCGTGGTCCGCGCTGGCCATCGGCCTTATCGCCGGTGTGTTCTTCGGGCTGATCACCTCTTCGGTTCCTTATGCCATGGCTCGCGGCACCCGTGACTTCAGTTCCACCCTGCAATTGGTGGCCGGCCGCTACGACGTGCTGTGTGATCCGCAGAATGCCGAGAAGGCCAGGGACTTGCTGGCACGCTTGGCTATCTAGCGGCGAACAGCGGGCAGCGCCGGTAGGGGAGCGTGCGAGCCACGTCGAGCTGGCTCTACGGTTCTGGCGCGGGACAGTCCTGACAGACGAGAGGCGGATGAGGTGGCGAGTCGTCGCGGGCGCGCACGGCGGCGAATCGTTGCCCTGCTGACCGCTGCGGTCACCACGATGACGGTGGTCGGCTGCAGTCCGGGCAGCCACGGCCTGGTGATCAGCTTCTACACGGCGGCCACCGAGACCACGACCTTCACGGTGATCGCCGAGCGCTGCACCGATCAGCTCGGCGGCCGGTTCCGCATCGAGCACTTCACGCTGCCCCGTGGCTCCGATGACCAGCGTTTGCAGCTGGCCCGCCGTCTCACCGGTAACTACCGCGCCCTGGACATCATGGCGATGGACGTGGTCTGGACCGCGGAATTCGCCGAGGCGGGCTGGGCGTTGCCGCTCTCTGACGATCCAGCAGGCAAGGCGGAAGCGGACGCCACCACCGACACGCTGCCGGGCCCACTGACGACGGCGAAGTGGCATCAAAAGTTGTATGGGGCACCGGTGACCACGAATACGCAGTTGCTCTGGTACCGCCCGGATTTGATGGGCAAACCCCCAGCAACCTGGGACGACATGGTGACCGAAGCGGCACGCTTGCTCGCCGCAGGTCGACCCAGCTGGATAGGCGTGCAGGGGCGGCAGGACGAGGGCCTCGTGGTGTGGTTCAACACGCTGCTGGCCAGCGCGGGGGGTCAAGTGCTGTCCGATGACGGAAAAACCGTGACGCTCACCGACACGCCGCAGCATCGGGCAGCCACCGTCAAAGCGCTGCAGATCATCAGGACGGTGGCAACCGCGCCCGGCGCTGATCCGTCGATAACCCAGAGCGAAGGCAGCACCTCCCGGCTGGCGTTCGAGCAGGGTAAGTCTGCGCTGGAAGTGAACTGGCCCTATGTGTTGGCCTCAATGCTGGAAAACGCCGTCAAAGGTGGGGTCAGCTTCCTGCCGCTGGACAAGCGGCCCGATTTGGGGGGCAGCATCGACAGCGCAGGGATGTTCGCGCCGACCGATCAGCAGTTCACCGACGCGTATGAGGCCAGCCGAAAGGTCTTTGGCTTCGCGCCGTTTCCCCGCGTAGAGCCGGGCCAACCGGCCAAGGTGACCATTGGCGGATTGAACCTGGCGGTGGCCAAGACGACCCGTCACCGCGCGGAGGCGTTCGAGGCGATCCGCTGCCTGCGCAGTGCGGAGAGCCAGAAATATGCCGCCATCGAAGGCGGTCTGCCCGCAGCCCGCGGCTCGGTGTATTCCGACCCGCAGGTGCAGGTGAAGTATCCGCAGTACGCGATCATCCGCCAGCAACTCACCGATGCTGCGGTGCGCCCGGCCACCCCGGTCTATCCGGCGGTGTCGACCCGTCTCTCGGCGACGCTGGCGCCGATCACGAAGATCGATCCCGAGAAGACTGCCGACGAACTGACCCGGCAGGTGCAGAAGGCAATCGACGGTGTGGGCCTCCTTCCGTGACCGCGACGACCGAACTACCGGGCCGGGTGGCCGCCGCCGCGCCCGCCGCGCATCGCGAGTCGGAGCGTCGTCTGGCGTTCACGCTCATCGCCCCGGCGGTGATACTGATGTTCGGGGTGACGGCGTACCCGGTCGGCTACGCGGTGTGGCTGAGCCTGCTGCGGTACAACTTCGGTGATCCCGGCAAGAAGCCGTTCATTGGTCTGGCCAACTACGAGACCACCCTGACTGACCGGTATTGGTGGACGGCGCTGGCGGTGACGTTAGCGATCGCGCTGGTTTCGGTGACGATCGAACTCGTGTTGGGCATGGCGCTGGCCCTGGTCATGCACCGGACGCTGATCGGCAAGGGAGTGGTGCGCACAGCAGTTCTGATCCCTTACGGCATCGTCACCGTCGCCGCGTCCTACAGCTGGTACTACGCGTGGACGCCGGGCACCGGCTATCTGGCGAACCTGGTGGGTCAACACAGCGCTCCGCTGGCCGAGCGGATCCCGTCGTTGGGCATCGTCGTGCTCGCCGAGGTGTGGAAGACGACACCGTTCATGGCACTGCTGCTGCTGGCCGGTCTGGCGTTGGTGCCCGAAGACTTGCTCAAAGCCGCGCAAATCGACGGCGCAGGCGCTTGGCGACGGCTGACCAAAGTCATTCTGCCCCTGATCAAGCCGTCGATCGTGGTGGCGCTGCTGTTCCGCACGTTGGACGCCTTTCGCATCTTCGACAACATCTACGTGCTCACCGGCGGCTCCCAGAACACCGAGTCGGTGTCGATCCTGGGTTATGACAACCTGTTCAAGGGTTTCAACGTTGGCCTGGGCTCGGCGATCAGCGTGCTGATCTTCGGCTGTGTCGCCCTGATCGCCGTTGTCTTCATCAAGGTCTTCGGCGCCGCGGTGCCGGGCTCGGAAGGCGACAGACGTTGAGACAGGAGAGCAATGGCTGAGCCGATCGGCGCCCGGCGCACCGCGAGTTGGGCAGTCATCGACACGCTTGTGGTGCTCTACGCGCTCGTCCCGGTGCTCTGGATCCTGTCGTTGTCGCTGAAGCCGACATCGGCGGTCAAAGACGGGAAGTTCATTCCGTCGTCGATAACGTTCGACAACTACCGCGGCATTTTCCAGCACGACTTCTTCAGTTCGGCGTTGCTGAATTCGATCGGCATCGGGCTGATCACCACGGTGATTGCCGTCGTGATCGGGGCGATGGCCGCCTACGCCGTGGCGCGATTGACCTTTCCGGGTAAAGGCGCGCTCATCGGGGCGGCCCTTCTGATCGCGATGTTCCCGCAAATCTCGCTGGTGACACCGCTTTTCAACATCGAACGCGCCGTCGGCCTGTTCGACACGTGGCCCGGGCTGATCCTGCCTTACATCACATTCGCTCTTCCGCTGGCCATCTACACCTTGTCGGCGTTCTTCCGGGAGATTCCGTGGGATCTGGAAAAGGCAGCGAAGATGGACGGTGCCACACCGGCGCAAGCATTCCGCAAGGTGATCGCTCCGCTGGCAACGCCGGGGATCGTGACCGCCGCCATATTGGTGTTCATCTTTGCCTGGAACGACTTGTTGCTCGCACTGTCGCTCACCGCGACCAGGGCGTCGATCACAGCGCCGGCAGCAATCGCCAACTTTACCGGCAGTTCGCAATTCGAGGAGCCGACCGGATCGATCGCGGCCGGCGCCATGGTGATCACCGTCCCGATCATCTTTTTTGTTCTAATCTTCCAACGGCGAATTGTCGCCGGGTTGACTTCCGGCGCGGTGAAGGGGTAGCGCGATGGCCGAGATTATTCTGGACCAGGTCACCAAGAGCTACCCCGACGGTGCCGTCGCGGTGCAAGAACTCAGCATCACGATCGCCGACGGCGAATTTCTCATCCTGGTCGGACCGTCCGGCTGCGGCAAATCCACCACGCTGAACATGATTGCGGGGCTGGAGGGCATCTCGTCGGGGAATCTGCTCATCGGCGGCGAGCGGGTCAACGACAAGGCACCCAAAGACCGCGACATCGCGATGGTGTTCCAGTCCTATGCGCTGTATCCGCATATGAGCGTGCGGCAGAACATCGCGTTCCCGCTGACTCTGTCGAAGATGAAGAAGACGGAGATCGCGGCGAAAGTCGAGGAGACAGCGAAAATCCTTGACCTGACCGGTCTTCTGGATCGCAAGCCCGCGCAACTGTCCGGCGGCCAACGCCAGCGCGTCGCGATGGGCCGGGCAATCGTGCGTCAGCCCAAAGCTTTTCTCATGGACGAGCCGCTGTCCAATTTGGACGCCAAGCTGCGGGTGCAGATGCGCGCCGAGATCGCCCGGCTGCAGCGCCGTCTGGGCACCACCACGGTGTACGTCACTCACGACCAGACCGAGGCGATGACGCTCGGCGACCGGGTGGTGGTCATGCGCGGCGGGGCGGTCCAGCAGATCGGCACTCCCGAGGAGCTCTACGAGCGGCCGGCGAATCTGTTCGTCGCCGGCTTCATCGGCTCGCCGGCGATGAACTTCTTTCCCGCCACTCTTGCTCCGACCGGAGTGAAGTTGCCGTTTGGTGAGGTGACGTTGACTCAGCCGGTCCTCGATGTGATCGCGCAGCACCCGACACCCAAGAACACCATCGTGGGGGTGCGGCCGGAGCACTTGCAGGATGCCGCGCTGATCGACGGCTACCAACGCATCAAAGCGTTGACCTTCGAAGTCAAAGTCGACTTGATCGAGTCCCTGGGTGCCGAGAAATACGTCTACTTCACCACCAGCTGGGACGTCCACGCGGCTCAGCTCGACGAATTGGCTCTCGACGCCGGCGGTGACGAACACGAGTTCGTAGCAAGGGTTCCCACGGATTCCAAGGCCGCTAAAGGACAGTCGATCGAGTTGGCTTTCGACACTGAGAAGCTCGCCGTCTTCGACGCCGATTCCGGCGTCAACCTCACGGTGCCGGCGTCATCCGGCGCGGAGTGACCAAGCCCCTGGCCGCGGTTCGCGCGCACCTGCGCAGCCATTTCGGCGGGGCAGGCGCCGGCCGCGAACCCGACACCGCGAGCGTGACGTTTCTGGGTGCGGAGCCGATCGAGGTGCTGCGGTTCAAATCCGGCGCCGGCGGAGTGGTTCACTACGTCTCCGTCGGATGCTCGCGGCATGCGATGACCGACCCGGCGGACATCCACGCCGATTCGCTTCGTGGTCCGCGCGCTGAAGTAGTTCTCCAGCTTCGTGATTCGGGACCGATTACGGGTCTGCCGCGCAGTTTGGCGGTGCTTGCGGCAACTCCCGCGGTCGAGGGCGTGGTGCTCACCGCGGACGCCCTGATCGATCTGGGCGGGCCGCTGTGGTCGGGACGGGCAGGGCTGGCGCCGTTCACCGCGGTGCTGCTGAGCACCAGCGACATCCCGGACCTTCCCCTGCAGCCGCCGCGCGACCCGGTGCGCTTCCTGTCCGCGACGCCCATCACCGCCACCGAGGCGGCCTGGGTGCGGCTTAAAGGCGCCGACGCTATGCGTCAGGCGTGGCAGGCCGACGGCGTCGACGTGCTGAATCCGAACCGGCCTGCCGCGCAACCGCGTTGACCGGCGTCAGAGCCAATCCCGTCGACGGAAGTTGCGGTACAGGATCATGCAGATACCCACCATCGCGGCCAGCACCGCGGGATACCCCCAGTGCAGATGCAGCACGGGCATGTACTCGAAGTTCATTCCGTAGATCCCGGCGATCAAGGTGGGCACTGCCAAAATTGCGGCCCAAGCTGAAATTTTGCGCATGTCGGTGTTCTGCTGCATCCCGACTTGCGCCAGCGCCGCCTGCACCAGGGACGTGAGCATGTCGTCGTAGCTGGTGATCTGGTCCGCGGCCTGGATCTGATGGTCACCGACGTCACGGAGATAGCGCCGCACTTCCTTGGAGATAATGTCTTTGTGCTCGCCCTGCATCCGCTGGAACGGCACCGACAACGGGCTGACGCAGCGCCGCAATTCGACCACTTCGCGCTTGAGCAGATAGATCGGCTCGACGTCGACTTTGCCACCGGTTGTAAAGGCCTCTACCTCGATGTTGTCGATATCGGTTTCCATCAGGTTGGTGACCGCAAGGTACTGATCCACCACGTAGTCGGCGATGGCATGCATCACCGCATACGGGCCCAGCCGCAGGTGCTCGGGATCGGCGTCCATGCGCTGGCGCACCTCGGAGAGCCCGCCGTGCTCACCGTGCCGGACGGTGACGACGAAATCCTTTCCGACGAAGACCATGATCTCGCCGGTTTCGACGATCTCGCGGGCTGTCTCGTGCGCAATGTAATTGACCGTCTTGAGCACCAGGAACAGGCTCTCGTCGTAGCGCTCCAGTTTGGGCCGCTGGTGGGCGACGACGGCGTCCTCAGCGGCCAACGGGTGCAGCGCGAACAGGTCTGCCACCCGTTGCATCTGCTGCTCAGTGGGCTCGCGCAGCCCGATCCAGACGAACGCCTCCTGGTCGGTCCGCTCGATCTCGCGCACTTTGGCCAGCGCCTCGACGGGCGTGTATTCGCCGGCCAACCGGATGCCGTCGACGTAGACGCCGCAGTCAACCAGGACCGGCGCGGCCGGGGCGGCAGAGGCGCCGTTTGCGTCGTCGGATTTGGGCCGCACAGCGGGCCGAAGGGAGGTCGGTAGCGCGCGAAACGATGGCATCGGGAACCTCCCGTCGCAGCGCAGGTGAAACCGACCTTCGGCAATGCTACGCGCCCGACCTCAGCGCTTCGGTGAGCCGCCGGCGGACCGGGGGTGAGCGGGTGCCGGGTGTGCGCTAGTTTCGAGCCGACGCAATCCTGGTCTCAGCAGGTCTTCTCCATAAGGAGCGAATTGAAGTGAGCACAAGTCCCCTGAAGGTTGCCGTCACCGGCGCCGCCGGCCAGATCGGCTACAGCCTGTTGTTCCGCCTGGCCAGTGGCTCGCTGCTGGGGGCTGACCGCCCGATCGAGCTGCGTCTGCTGGAGATCGAGCCGGCCCTCAAGGCGCTCGAAGGGGTCGTGATGGAACTGGATGACGGCGCCTTCCCGCGGCTGGCCGGCGTCGAAATCGGCGCGGATCCGAACAAAATCTTCGACGGCGTGAACCTTGCGCTGCTGGTTGGTGCGCGTCCGCGCGGCCCGGGCATGGAGCGCGGCGACCTGCTCGAAGCGAACGGCGCGATCTTCACCGCTCAGGGCAAGGCCCTCAACGAGGTTGCCGCCAGCGACGTCCGCATCGGCGTGACCGGCAACCCGGCCAACACCAACGCGTTGATCGCGCTGAACAATGCGCCCGACATCCCGGCGGAGCGGTTCTCGGCGCTGACCCGCCTGGATCACAACCGCGCGATCTCGCAGCTGGCCAAGAAGACCGGCGCCGCGGTCACCGACATCAAGAAGGTGACCATCTGGGGCAACCACTCGGCCACTCAATATCCGGACATTTTCCACGCCGAGATCAACGGCAAAAACGCCGCCGAGGTGGTCAACGATCAGGACTGGATCGAGAACGACTTCATCCCCACGGTCGCCAAGCGCGGCGCGGCGATCATCGACGCGCGCGGTGCGTCCTCGGCTGCTTCGGCTGCGTCGGCCACCATTGACGCCGCCCGAGACTGGTTGCTGGGCACCCCGGGCGGTGACTGGGTGTCGATGGCGGTCATCTCCGACGGTTCTTATGGGGTGCCCAAAGGCCTGATTTCGTCGTTCCCGGTCACTACCAAGGACGGTGACTGGACGATCGTCAGTGGATTGGAGATCGACGAGTTCTCCCGCGGCCGCATCGACAAGTCGACCGCCGAACTCGCGGACGAGCGGTCCGCAGTCACCGACCTCGGTCTGATCTGACATGGCGATCGCAAGCGCGGCGAAGCCGGGCGCCGCGGGTCGCCATGGAAATGCGCCGGCGATCGCAAGCGCGGCGAAGCCGGGCGTCGCGGGTCGCCACTGGCGTCGAGACATCGATTACGGCTACTAATGGGTGTTCAGTACCCTGGGCCGCGTGTCCGAGTTGGTTGAATCGATACGGAATCGCACCGAGCAGGGCGCGATCACTGACGCGGAAATCTTTGAAGCCCATCAGGGCGGCAAGCTCTCGGTAGGTCCGACGATTCCGCTGGATACTCAGCGCTCGCTGTCGATCGCCTACACCCCGGGGGTCGCGCAGGTGAGCCGGGCCGTCGCCAGCGATCACACCTTGGCCTCGCGCTACACGTGGTCGGGCAGGCTGGTGGCTGTCGTGAGCGACGGCAGCGCAGTCCTCGGCCTGGGTGACATCGGACCGGCTGCGTCATTGCCGGTCATGGAAGGCAAGTGCGCGCTGTTCAAGGAATTCGCCGGGCTGAATGCCATCCCGATCGTGCTGGACACCAAGGAACCCGACGAGATTGTCGAAACCCTCGTGCGGCTGCGCCCGACCTTCGGCGCGGTGAACCTCGAGGACATCTCCGCGCCGCGCTGCTTCGACATCGAACGTCGGCTCATCGAGGCGCTGGACTGCCCGGTGATGCACGACGACCAGCACGGCACAGCGATTGTGGTGCTGGCCGCGCTGCAGGGCGCCACTTCGCTGCTCGACCGGGACATGACCGCGCTGCGCATCGTCATCTCCGGCGCTGGAGCGGCGGGTATCGCATGCGCCAATCTGCTGCTCGCCAAAGGCGCCTCCGACATCACCGTGCTCGACTCGCAGGGAATCCTCCATCACGGGCGCGACGACATGAACAGCGTCAAAGCCGAACTGGCGCAGCGCACCAACCCGCTGGACCGATCTGGCGGCATGGTGGAGGCGCTGGAGGGTGCCGACGTCTTCATCGGGGTGTCCGGTGGGGTGGTTCCCGAAGAGTTGATCGCGACGATGGCGCCGGAAGGCATCGTGTTCGCGCTGTCGAATCCCGACCCCGAGATACATCCGGACCTGGCGGCCAAACATGCCGCGGTCGTCGCCACCGGGCGAAGCGACTTTCCCAACCAGATCAACAACGTGCTGGCTTTCCCGGGATTGTTCCGCGGGGCACTGGACGCCGGAGCGCGTCGCATCACGCAACCGATGCTGCTGGCGGCGGCCGAGGCCATCTTTTCCGTCGTTCGCAATGATCTCGCGCCGGACCGCATTGTGCCCAGTCCGCTGGACCTGCAGGTCGGGCAGTCGGTCGCCGCGGCCGTCGCGGCCGCCTCCGACACCTCAAGGTGATCGCCGGCAGGCTCTCGGCGCTGGTGCTCGCGACGGCGCTGGCGGTCGCCGGGTGCGACAGTAGCCGCCGCGGCCCGCACGAATTGGTTGTCGGATCACGCCCCGACGCGGAATTCGCGTTGCTGGCCAATATCTACGCCGGGGCGCTGCGGTCCTACGGTTTCGCGGCGCGCGTCGAAGCGGTGTCCGACCCGCTGACCCAGCTGGATGCCGGGGCGCTGAACGTGGTGCCTGCGCTCACCGGGACGGTATTACAGACCTTCGAGCCCGGCGCTAGCGTGCGGTCGGATCAGCAGGTCTACCGCGCGATGGTCGGCGCCCTCCCGGAGGGGCTGGCGGCAGGTGACTACGCAACCGCAGCCGAGGACAAACCGGCGCTCGCGGTGACCCAATCGACGGCCGACGCCTGGGGCGGCACCGACTTGAGTATCTTGCCGCGACACTGCGGTGAATTGGTCCTGGGCGAGCGCGGCGGATCCGCGGAACCCGCGGCGATCAGCAGCTGCCGGTTACCCGATGCCCGCCAATTCGTCGATGAGACAGCAATGTTCGGTGCGCTGCGAGACGGACACGTGATGCTGGCGTGGACAACCACCGCTGACCCGGGTGTCCCGGCCGGCATCGTTCTGCTGGCCGACGGCAAACCCTCGCTGGTGCAAGCCCAGAACGTGGTGCCGCTGTACCGGCGCAACGAGCTGAGCACTCGTCAGCTGTTGGCGATCAACGAAGTGGCCGGGGTGCTCGACACCGCGGCGCTGGTGGACATGCGCCACCAGCTGGCAAACGGCGCCGGCGTGCAGACAGTCACGGACGCCTGGCTCACCGAGCATCCGCTCGGGCGCTGACGATCAGTGCTTGCCGGCCAACAGGCGGCTGAATGCGGGCAAGACCAGCCGCTCGTATCGCGAACCTGTCAGCCGCACCATGAGGTCCAGCAATCTGGCGTCGTTGCCGACCAGCACTCGGGCCTTATTGTCGCGCACCCCCTCCAGGATGGTGCGCGCGGCTTGTTGCGGGCTGGTACTGGCAAGCCGCTTGTCGAATACCTTGGCGAACGCATTGGGGTCGATTCCCTCCACCGCAGTGGCGTTGCGGGCGATCCCGGTTTTGATGCCGCCGGGGAGCACCGTCGTGACCTTCACCGGGTGGCCGGCGAGGACCATCTCCATGCGCAGTGCTTCGGTGAAGCCGCGGACGGCGAACTTGGCGGAGTTGTAGGCAGCCTGGCCCGGCACCGAGAACAAGCCGAATAAGCTGGAAACGTTGACGACGTGCCCGTCGCCCGAGGCAATCAGGTGCGGCAGGAAGGCTTTGGTGCCGTTGACGACACCCCAGAAATCGACATCGATCACTTTCTCGATCTCTTTGAACGAGGCGACTTCGATGTCGCCGGTGAAGGCAACCCCGGCGTTGTTGTAGATCTGGTTGACCTTGCCGAAATGGTCCTTGACCTGGTCGGCGTAGAGCTGAAACGCCTCGCGTTCAGTGACGTCGAGTCGGTCGACCTTGATGGTCGCCCCGCTGACGGCCAGACGTTCTTCGGTGCGCGCCAGTCCTTCGGTGTTGACGTCACTGATCGCCACCTTCGCGCCTGAGCGGGCCAGTTCAATCGCCAACGCCTGACCGATCCCAGACCCGGCGCCGGTGATCACCGCGACCTTCCCGGCAAACCCTTGCATGACCGCTCCTCGCTAGTTGGTTGTCGTTCAGGCTAACCGCTGACGGGTGCCTCTCGGCCAGCAGCCCGATCCGCTCGCGTACACGTTCATCAACTACGAGGTCGACCCGCGACGGAATCCGCGACCGGCTCAACACCACCAAACGTCCAATCCGGTCGGCGGCGCTGGTGTCGCCCGAGGCTATCCCGATCGGGTCGTTTGCGCCCAATCAGCCGAACGCCAGGTCGAGGATTTCCTGCTGTTCGACCGCGTGCACCTTCGACGAACCCGATGACGGTGCCGACATCGCGCGCCGGGAGATCCGCTTGATGCCGGTAAGCCGGTCCGGCATCAGTTCAGGCAACTCCAGGCCGAATCGCGGCCACGCACCCTGGTTAGCCGGTTCTTCCTGCACCCAGAAGAACTCGGTGGCTGCCGGATAGCGGTCCAGGGTTTCCGCCAGCCGCCGCTTCGGTACCGGTGCCAACTGCTCGATCCGCACGATCGCCACATCGTCGCGGTTCTCCTTGGCTTTTCGGGCGACCAACTCGTAGTACAACTTGCCACTGGTCAGCAGGATGCGCCGAACCGTGCTGCGATCGCCGATGCCGTCGGCATACGTCGGCTCTTCGAGCACCGATCGGAAGCCGAACTCGGTGAACTCCTTGATGTCGCTGACCGCGGCTTTGTTGCGCAGCATCGACTTCGGGGTGAACACAATCATGGGTCGCTGTACGCCGTCCAGGGCGTGCCGGCGCAGCAGATGGAAGTAGTTCGCCGGCGTCGATGGCAGGGCGATCGTCATCGATCCCTCGGCCCACAACTGCAGAAACCGCTCGACCCGTCCGGAGGTGTGGTCGGGGCCCTGGCCTTCGTGTCCGTGCGGTAGCAGCAGCACCACATTGGACAACTGGCCCCACTTGGCCTCACCGGAGCTGATGAACTCGTCGATGATCGACTGGGCACCGTTGACGAAGTCGCCGAACTGCGCCTCCCACATGACCAGCGCGTCGGGGTTGCCGACGGTGTAGCCGTATTCGAAGCCCACCGCGGCGTATTCGGCCAGCGGTGAGTCGTAGACCAGAAATTTGCCCCCGGTAGGGTTGCCGTCGGCGTCGGTGGTCAGCAGTTGCAGAGGGGTGAACTCCCGGCCGGTGTTGCGGTCGATGATCACCGAATGACGTTGGGAGAACGTGCCGCGTCGGGTGTCCTGCCCGGACAGCCGCACCAATTTGCCGTCGGACACCAGCGTGCCCAGGGCCAGCAATTCAGCCAGAGCCCAGTCGATTTTGCCTTCGTAGGCCATTTCCCGGCGCTTCTCCAGCACCGGTTTGACCCGGGAATGCACGGTGAAGCCCTCCGGCATGGCCAGGTGGGCGTCGCCGATACGGGCCAGCAACGCCTTGTCCACCGCGGTGGCGACCTTGGCCGGGATCTGCTGGTCGGCCTCCACTGATGCGCTCGGCTGCACCGGGTGCTTCTCGAGTTCGCGGACTTCGTTGAAGACGCGTTCCAATTGACCCTGGTAGTCGCGCAGGGCGTCCTCGGCTTCTTTCATCGAGATGTCGCCGCGGCCGATCAGGGCTTCGGTGTAGCTCTTCCGGACGCCGCGCTTGGTGTCGATGACGTCGTACATCGCCGGGTTGGTCATCGACGGGTCGTCACCCTCGTTGTGGCCACGTCGCCGGTAGCACAGCATGTCGATGATGACGTCCTTCTTGAACTGCTGCCGGAAGTCGACCGCCAGCCGCGCCACCCACTCGCAGGCCTCCGGGTCGTCGCCATTGACGTGAAAGATCGGCGCGCCGATCATCTTCGCCACATCGGTGCAGTACTCGCTGGACTTGGAGCACTCCGGGGAGGTGGTGAAGCCGATCTGGTTGTTAACGATGATGTGGATGGTGCCGCCGACGCGGTAGCCGGGCAGCAGGGCGAGATTCAATGTCTCGGCCACCACTCCCTGCCCGGCGAAGGCGGCGTCGCCGTGCAGCATCATCGGGACCACCGAGAAGCCCTCCTCGCTGTCGCCGCGGTCGAGCAGGTCCTGCTTGGCTCGGACCAGGCCCTCCAGCACCGGGTCGACGGCTTCCAGGTGCGACGGGTTGGCGGTCAGCGACACCTGAATGTCGTTGTCGCCGAACATCTGGATGTAGACGCCGGTCGCGCCCAAGTGATACTTGACGTCGCCGGAACCGTGCGCCTGGGACAGATTCAAGTTGCCCTCGAATTCGCTGAAGATCTGCGAATAGGGCTTGCCGACGATGTTGGCCAGTACGTTGAGCCGCCCGCGGTGGGGCATCCCGATCACCACTTCGTCAAGGCTGTGTTCGGCGCACTGGTCGATCGCGGAGTCCATCATCGGAATGACGCTCTCCGCGCCTTCCAGGGAGAATCGTTTCTGTCCGACGTATTTGGTCTGCAGGAACGTCTCGAACGCTTCGGCGGCGTTGAGTTTGCTCAAGATGTACTTCTGCTGGGCCACCGTCGGCTTATCGTGTTTGAGCTCGAGCCTGTCCTGCAACCACTTTTGCTGTTCGGGTTCGAGGATGTGGGTGTATTCCACCCCGACGTGGCGGCAGTACGCGTCGCGCAGCACCGAGAGCACGTCGCGCAGTTTCTTGTATTCCGCGCCGGCGAAGCCGTCGACCTTGAACTCCCGCTCCAGATCCCACAGCGTCAGCCCGTGGGTAAGGACGTCGAGGTCGGGGTGGCTACGGAACCTGCTCTTGTCCAGCTGCAGGGGATCAATGTCGGCCATCAGGTGACCGCGGTTACGGTAGGCGGCGATCAGCTCGATGACGCGGGCGTTCTTGTCGACGATCGAATCCGGGTTGTCCGGGCGCCAGCGCACCGGCTCGTACGGCACACCGAGCTCACGGAAGATCTCGTCCCAGAAATCGTCCGAGAGGATCATCTCGTGGAGGGTGCGCAGGAAGTCGCCGGATTCCGCGCCCTGAATGATGCGGTGGTCGTAGGTCGACGTCAGCGTGATCAGCTTGCCAATGCCGAGTTCGGCGATGCGTTCGGGGCTCGCGCCCTGGAATTCGGCCGGGTACTCCATTGCGCCGACGCCGATGATGGCGCCCTGGCCGGCCATCAGCCGCGGCACCGAGTGCACGGTGCCGATCGTGCCGGGGTTGGTCAGCGATATTGTCACCCCGGCGAAGTCTTCGGCGGTGAGTTTGCCGTCGCGGGCGCGGCGGACGATGTCCTCATAAGCGGTGACGAACTGCGCGAAGCGCAGTTCGTCGGTGCGCTTGATACCGGCCACCACCAGCGAGCGTTTGCCGTCTTTGCCCTGAAGATCGATGGCCAGGCCCAGGTTGATATGAGCCGGTGTCACGACATTCGGCTTGCCGTCGAGCTCGGCGAAGTGCCGGTTCATGTTCGGGAACTTCTTGACCCCCTGCACCAGCGCCCAGCCGAGCAGGTGGGTGAAGGAGATCTTGCCGCCGCGGTTGCGCTTCAATTGGTTGTTGACGACGGTCCGGTTGTCGATCAGCAGCTTGGCCGGGATCGCGCGCACGCTGGTGGCGGTCGGCACTTCCAGCGAAACCGACATGTTTCGCACAACGGCGGCCGCGGCGCCGCGTAGCACCTGCACTTCGTCGCCTTCGGCCGGCGCGGGGGCGGCGGATTTGGCCGGTGCCACCGAGGGGCCGGCTGGGGCGGAAGTCGACGGCTTTGGCG
>NZ_JBARMY010000434.1:0-11467 GCF_049802695.1 Mycobacterium sp. | reverse complement strand
CCTTCGAGCACCGGCGGGGCCGGCGGCGGTGCGCCATTGGGGAATCGGGTGCCGTTGGGGTCGGGGAACCGGAACGCCGGCAAACCCGCGTTGCGGTAGAACTCCTCCGGATCGATGCCACGCTTCTTGAATGCGGCGTCGACGTACGGCTGCAGCAGCTGATACGGCAACAGGTTGGCCAGCTGCACCTTAAAGTACGGTCCCGACGCAATGGTCTCGCCGAGCTGTTGAATGTTACGACCGCCCTTGGTAATTCCATCGGCCAGGTCCTGCTTACGCTCCTTGAGTAAGTCGCTGACCGTGCGCAACTGCTCCAACACGTGGTTCAGGTTGGGATTGTCGTTGATAAACTTCTGCACCTGGTTCGAGAAGCGGGCGATGTTGCTCAGCAACACGTCGATGGCTTGGCCACGTTCGTTGAGCGCAACCAGCAGGGTCTTCGTGTTGACCAACAGCCGGTCGACCTGGTCACTGCGGTCGCCCAGCACGCTGGCCACCTGATTGGCTTGCGCCAGTAGATGCTTGATCTCTTCGTCGCGCTTGCCGATGGTGTCGGAGAACTGAGCCACTCCGTCGAGAGCCGCGCTCAGGTGCGGATAGGTCTGATTAATGGTCTGCGACAACACGTTCAGCGATTGCTTGACGGTGTCGATGTCCCAGTTGGAGGCCGCTTTGGTGACGTCGAAGACGGCGTCGTAAAGCTGGTAAGGCTGTGCGCTCTGCCCCAACGGCAGCGTCGTATTGGGACGCAACATTTTGGTGCCGCGCGGATCAATCTCGAGCACTCGCCTCCCCAGCAGGGTGTCCGTGCGGATCGTGAGCCGGCTCTCGGCGCCGATGGGCTGACCGCCGGTCGTGAACTTCATCACGATGTGGTCACCATCAATTCTCATCGACTGTATGACACCGACGTTCAGGCCGGCGATGCGCACTTTGTCACCTTTGTTCATCCCGCCGGTGTCGGTGAACTGGCCGTAGTAAGCGGGCGAGGCGAACAACATCGGGACGCTGGTCATGGTTTGGCCGAAGGCTACGATCAGCAGCACCACCGTCAGGCCCATGAGCCCGATCCGTGTCCGGTTGGGCGGTTCCAGTGTTCTCATTGCGGCGTGCACCTACCGGTCGGTTGCTGGAAAAGCCGTACTGTGCGAACCGGGCCCCCAGGCTGAAGTCCGTTGAACTTCAGGGTGATGTCGCAGAAGTAGAAGTTCACGAAGTCGCCATAGCTGCCGATCGCGCGCCCGATCTTGTCCAGCGCGATCGGCGTCCTGTGCAGCTGGTCGTTGTACAGATCGCGCTGGTCGATGATCGGTTGCTGTATCGCATCAAGGTAGTTGATGGTCTTTTTCAGCAGCGCCTGGTTGTCCGCCAGCAGATCGGCGACTGCCCCGGTGCCGCTGCTGATGTTGGCGGCGTCCGCTGCCAGGTTGTCCGAGTGGTTGGCCAGGCCGGTGACCAGTTTCTCGAAGTTGTCGACTGTCTGGTCGAATTCTTTGCGATGGCGCACCGTGGTATCGAGCACGATGTTCAAGTTTTTGACCACCTGTCCGATCGCCTGATCACGTTCGGCGATGGTGGAGGTGAATTGGGCAGTCTGGTCGAGGATGTCGTTGATGGTTCCGCCCTGTCCCTGAAAGACGGTGATGATGGCCGAGGCGATGTTGTTGACCTTCTGCGGATCCAAGGCCCGAAACAGTGGCTTGAAACCACCGATCAGCGCGTCGAGATCCAGCGCCGGCGAAGTGCGAGACTGCGGAATGAACCCGCCCGGGGTGAGTAACTGGTCCACCCCCTGGCCCTGGCCGCGTTTCAGCTCCAGGTAGCGGTTGCCGATCAAATCGAGGTAGCGGATCTGCGCGGTCGTCGACTGATACAGCGGGACTGAACGGTCGACGTCGAATTTCACCTCGGCGCGGTGGCCGTTGTCCGCCAATTCGATGCTCTTGACCTTGCCGATCTCCACTCCGGAGGCGCGAACGAATTGACCTTCCCGCAGCCCGCTGACGTTGATGAACTCTGCGGTGTAACTGTTGGTCCGGTCGAACCGAATCTGGCCGAACACCACGATGATGGCTGCGGTGAAAAACGCCAGCACCACCGCGAAGATCGCCAACTTGATTACTGTGCCTCTGATGCTCATGGGTTGATCGTGTTATCCCCTACCTGACGGCCCCAGACGTACTCGATCGCATAGGGCGAACCGACTTCTAAGTGGTTGTAGGGCGCGACGCTGTTGCCGCTGTCCATCACCAGGTACGGCGCCGGCCAGAAATCGCGGGTGATCGGCTGCCAGCAGCCGGGTGCACCACCGGGTCCGCCCTTGGTATTTACCCTGGGCAGGTTTTCCGGATAGATGTAGGGATTCGGCGCACCGTTGATCGCTGCGGCCGGTGAGGCCAGCAGTAAACCCGGAAACAGCAGGCTGCCGAATATGAATGAGGGGTTCAGCAGAAGTGATGCCCCGGAGAGCAGCTCGCTGTCAGTACGCAGCGAGTAGCCGTTACTCGCGCCGGTGAAAGCAGCGACCTTGGGTTCGATGTCATGGTAGTTGCGGATGGTGCAAAACAGCTCGGGGCTGTATTCGTCGAGCAACTTGGCGGTAGGCACCAAGTCTGCCGCGCCACGATCCAGGTACGGGCCGCCGCGCTGGATGACGTCGCCAACGGTGTTGCCGAATCCAACGGCCGACATCAGCGCCGCATCGAGGTCGCTCTGCTGTCGGTTGAGGGTGCGTGCAGTGATCACGGTGTCGCTGAGGAAGTCGAAGAAGTTGGGCGCTGAGTTGGCGAAGGTGTCTGCAAGAGCTGCGAACTGCTGAATGTCGCGTCGAACCCTGGGCTGCTGAGGGTTGACGTTGTCGAGTACCGCATTGGCGTTGACGATCGATTGACCGAACTTGTCGCCCAGCCCGCTCAGCGCTTCCGCCGCCGCGCTCAACGTCAGGTTCAGCTTGACTGGATCGACCTGCTGGGAGAGCGAGGCGATCGTCTGGAACACCGTGTTGATCTCTGTGGTCACCGAGCGGGCATCAATCACATGCTGCGGCGAGATTCGTTGCGGCGTCGGGTGTTTGGGCGAGGTCAGCGACACGTACTTGCCGCCGAACAAGGTGGTCGCCCTGATGTCGGCGCGCACATTCTGCGGTATGAGCTTCAGGTATTTCGGATAGACGTCGAGCGAGAATTTGGCCGCGGGCTTGCCGTCGCGCGTCACCTCGGAAATCTCGGCCACCTTGCCGATCTCCACCCCGTTGTAGGTGACCTTCGAGCCGGGATCCATCACCAGACCCGCGCGAGCGGACAGCATCTGCAAGTGGACTTTCGGCGTGAAGTCTCCGCGAAACTGCAGGTATACCAGGGCAACTATGATCACCAAGATCACCAGCACCCCTAGACCGGCCAACTTATATGGCGGGTTAGGGATCTTGTTTTCTTTCCCCTCCGGATACGTCATGGCGATTACACCGTAAGAGCGAAGTTCGGGTTGACGCCGTAAAGCGCCAACTCAGCCAGCAGGATGACCAACTCCACCGACACGAGCGAGAAGCGCATCGATCGGCCAACGGCCTCGCCGACGCCGACCGGGCCGCCGGTTGCGTTGTAGCCGTAATAGCAGTGCGAGATCATGATGATCGCTGCCATCAGGATGACTTCTCCGAAGGACCAGAACACGTCCTCGGGACGCAGGAACGTCCGGAAATAGTGTTCGTAGGTGCCGTGCGACTGTCCATAGAGAAGCGTGGTAGTGACCTGAGGGGACAGGAAGGTCGCGATGATAGCCATCGCGTATAGCGGGATGATGACTATCAGTCCGGCGATGATTCTGGTGGACGCCAGGTAGGAGATCGACTTCACGCTGATCACCTCGAGGGCGTCAACCTCTTCGGCGATGCGCATGGCCCCCAGTTCGGCGGTCGCGCCGGCGCCCACCGTGGCCGCCAGCGAGACACCGGTGACGACCGGGGCGGCGAGGCGGACGTTGACGAACGCGGCGAGAAACCCGGTGAACGCCTCGAGACCGATATTGCCCAACGAGGAATAACCCTGGATCGCAACCAGTGAGCTCCCGGAGAGCGTCACGAATCCCACGATCGCGACGGTGCCGCCGACGACCGCCATGGCGCCGGTGCCCATGCCGATCTGGGCGATCAGCCGCAGCAATTCCTTGCGATACTCGCGGATTGCGTGCGGGATATTCGCGACGCTTTCCACCGCGAACCACGCCAGCTGGCCGGACTGCTCGAATCCCTGGCCCGCGGCGCTGCCGAAGCGGCGAACGCGGTCCGTTGCCCGCGGGAAGCGGGCGCGCAGTACAGCGGCAGTACTCATGTCACTTACCCGTTCCGAACCGCACACCGATCGTGGTCAATATGACGTTCACCGCATACAGCGCGACAACGCACAGCACCACAGTTTCGTTGACTGCGGTGCCCAGGCCCTTGGAGCCGCCGCCGACGGTCAGCCCGCGGTAGCAGCCGACCAGGCCGGCAATGAGCCCGAACACCGCGGCCTTGACCGTCGCGATGATTACTTCAGGCAGCCCGGTGAGTGTAGTCAGCGTGGCCAGGTAGGCGCCGCCCGACACGTTCTGCAGATAGACCCCGAAGACGTAGCCGCCGACTAGGCCGACAGTGATCACGAGGCCGTTGAGCAGGGTCGAGACGATGGTCGACGCAATCACCCGGGGCACCACCAGCCGGTAGATGGGGTCGATGCCCAGCACCTCCATAGCGTCGATCTCTTCCCGGATCGTGCGGGCACCCAGGTCAGCACAGATCGCCGTCGATCCGGCGCCGGCGACCACCAGCACGGTGGCCAGCGGGCCGAGCTGGGTAACCACGCCGATTCCCGCGCCCGCGCCGGAAAGGTCGGCGGCGCCGACCTCTTTCAGCAAGATGTTGAGCGTGAAGATGAGCAGCACCGTCAGCGGGATCGACACCATGATCGTCGGCAGCAGCGCGACCCTCATGATGAACCAGCACTGCTGGATCACTTCATTCCACTGGGGCGGCCAGTTGAACAGCGCCTTCCCGGTCAGCACGGTCATCCGGAAGAAGCCGCCGAGGACCGTCAGCGGGCCCTTCACCTGACCGCGAACGTAACCAACCAAACCCCCCGTCGATTCCGTCACTTCGGCCCCCTCCCCCCGGGACCGTCGACGCCACCGCTCAACGGTCGATCGTGTCGCACTCCGCCTCCTTGCCCCGGCTCTCTGCGTGTGACGGCCGTCTCCTTACTCACAGGTAGTAAGCGAGACCACAGGACTGTACCCGATGCCCCTTCGGGTGGGTGCGGCATCCGCACAATTGAACCTCCGTCGACTCCACAGTGAAATTATCGGTAACGTCAGTTGTCTGGTTGGGGCAGGATCGTTTGATTGTCAGCAACTTTCAAGCTCTTTCACCGAGCCCCCGTTCGAGGTTCTGCGGCGGCCGCGTAGCGCGCCCGCAGTTCGGTCTTGAGAACCTTGCCCGCCGGGTTGCGCGGCAGGGCGTCGACGATCTCCAGACTCTTGGGGTGCTTGTAGCGCGCCAGTCGCTCGGTGAGGAACTCGTCGAGGTCCTCGAGGCTTAACTTGTTTTGCGGCGCGTCTGCCACGACGGCCGCGACCGCGATCGGCACTTCGCCCCACTTCTCGTGGGCCCGACCGATGACAGCGACCTCGACGATGCCGGGATGGCCGGCGAGGACGTTCTCCACTTCGGCGCAGTAGATGTTTTCTCCACCGGAGATGATCATGTCCTTCTTGCGGTCCACCACCCAGACGTAGCCGTCCTCGTCCATCCGGACCAAGTCACCCGAGTGGAACCAGCCACCGGCGAAGGCCTCCGCGGTGGCCGCCGGATTGTTCCAGTAGCCCCTCATCAAAGTCGGTGCGCGATAGACGATTTCACCTATCTCACCGACGGGTACGTCGTTCATGTTCTCGTCGACGACGCGGGCGGCGACGGTGGGAATCACCTTGCCCACCGAACCGCGTTTGCGGATCGCGTCCTCCCCCAGCAGCATGCAGGTAACCGGCGACATCTCGGTCTGGCCGAACGCGGCAAGTATCTGGGCGCCCGGAAAGGTCTCTGACATCTCGCGCAGCAGCGTGTCCGACGCCGGCGCGGCGCCCCACGAGATCACCCGCAGCTTGAGCTCACGGGGGTTCTTTCGCTGAGCGGCGCACACCGCCTGCCATTGGGCGGGCACCAGGAAGATGCCGGTCACCTTCTCTACGTGCAGAACGTCCAGCAGTTGGCCGGGATCGAATGCGCCGAGCGGGTGGATCACGGTGGGCACGCCCAGCAGCATCCCGGTCAACATGTTGCCGATCCCGGCGATGTGGAAGAACGGCACACCGATGAAGCCGACGTCATTGTTGATGTCGGCGCCGTGGGTGTAGAGGCCCGTCATCGTCTGCCCGGTCAGGTTGGCGTGGGTGAGTACGGCACCCTTGGGCCGCCCGGTGGTGCCCGAGGTGTACACAATCAGCGCGGGTGAGTCGTTCGGGATGTCCACCGATTCGACCGATGCCGACGAGTTACTGGCCTCGTCGACCAGGTCCTCGTAAGCGAGCAGGCCGTCTCGGCCGTCGCCACCGGCCACGACGATCGTTTCCAGCAACGGCTGGATGTTGCGCACGCCGGTGGCCACCGCGGCCAGCACCGGTTCGGTGATCAATAAACGCGCCTCGCAGTCGCTGATGAGAAAGGCGATCTCGGCCGGGGTCAACCGGAAATTCACCGGCACCGCGATCGCGCCGAGCATGTTGATCGCCAGTACCGACTCCATGAACTCGGTGCGGTTGAGCATCAGGATCATCACTCGTTCGCCGAAGCCGACGCCGCGACGGTTCAGCGCACCCGCCAGTGCGGCGACTCGTTCGCGCAGCTGCGCCCATGTCAAGGTGTTGCCCAGGAAACGCAGCGCCGGCGCCTGCGGCTGCATCAGCGCGTGCCGGTCGAGTTGGTTGACCCAGTTCTGCCGCCGTGCAAGGTACGGCTGCTCGGTGGCGGTGGTCTTCGCGGTCAGCTGCGAGGTCACCTGGCGGTGTCCCTTCTCCGTCACTACGACTTGCGAGAAGTTGATATTTGATAAAACATAGTGTTGCCTGGGTCACACTATGGCCTGGACGCCGCGAAGACAAGGCCTTGCAAGCCGCCCGGATCCACCCGGAAGCGCCACGTGAAAGCACCCGGCTCCGCACAGCCCCGCAGCCGTCGCCCACTGCGTCGAGCGCAGCTGTCCGACGAGGTCGCGACCCATCTGCGGGCGGCAATCATGTCCGGCGCACTGGGCCCGGGGACTTTCATCCGGCTGGACGAAACCGCCGCCCAACTCGGGGTGAGTATCACCCCGGTGCGCGAGGCGCTGCTCAAACTCAGCGGCGAAGGCATGGTGCAGCTCCAGCCGCACCGCGGCCATGTCGTCATGCCGCTGAGTCGTCAAGACATCGACGACATCTTCTGGCTGCAGGCCGCCATCGCCAAGGAGCTTGCCGCCACCGCCGGCGCCAACATCACCGACGACGAGATCGACGAACTCGAGCACCTCAACGAGGCGCTGGCCGCGGCAATCGAACTCGGCGACGCCGAGGCGATCGCCGCGTCGGAGTTTTCTTTTCACCGGGTGTTCAACCAGGCCAGCGGCCGGACCAAATTGGCCTGGTTCCTGCTGCAAGCCGCGCGGTACATGCCTGTGATGGTGTATGCCGCCGACCCCGACTGGGGCGCTGCGGCGGTCAAGAACCACCAGCAGCTGATCGGCGCGCTACGCCGACGCGACATCGCGGCCGTCGTCGAACACACCGCGTGGCAGTTCATCGATGGGGCGCGCCGGCTGACCGAGAGGTTGGCGCGCAGCGGCGTCTGGAGCTAGCGGCTGGCCAGCTGCTCGGCGCGGCGTTTCAGGTTGTCAGCGAGATAATCCAGGACGTCATTGGCGACCTTCTTCACCATCAACTTGGGCACCGACAACTTCGGCTCGATGTCCATGTCGACGGTCAGCAAGCTGGTCGGGCCCATCTCCACAATGCTGAACAACTGCTCCTGCTTGGCGAACAGATCGCCCTGCTGCATGACCGTCTGGATCTGGGTTGCGCTCGGGTAGTACACCGCCTGGATGAAGACGCCCTCGAAGCCTTCGTACACCGCGTCGAGCCGCAACTGGCTGGGCCGACCGTCCGGGTAGCGGTGCAACACCCAGAGCCCTTTGATCTCCGTGTTCCATTGCGGATAGGACTCGAAGTCCGCGACGATGCCCATGATCGACGCGGCGTCGGCAGCCACCTCGACGGTCTTGCTCACGATCGGCATCGGCCGAGCATACGCGGCGCGCTGGGCAATGACGGCGACCCGCTTCACCCGGCCTTCACCCGCGCTCGCGATCGCCGCTGGCAATGACGGCGACCCGCTTCGCCCGGCTTTCACCCGCGCTCGCGATCGCCGCTGGCAATGACGGCCGTCGACAGTAGCGATCTGATCGCCTCGGGGATCGGCACCGGTCTGCGGTTGGTGCGGTCGACGTAGACGTGCACCCAGTGCCCCACGGCGGCGATGGCCTGCGGTTCGTCGGCGGCCAACTCCTCAGCGCCGCGGAAGACGCCGAGCCGATAGGTGACGCTGCTGCGTCCGAGCCGTGTCACCGCCAGCCCGACGACCAGCCGCTGCGGGAAATGCAGTTCGGAGAAGTAGCGGCAGCCGGATTCGGCGACGATGCCCTGGGCGGAAGTGGTGACCGGGTCGATGTCGACGTTCGCGCTGATCCAGCCGTTGACCGCGGTGTCGAAGAGCTGGTAGTAAACGGCGTTGTTGAGGTGACCGAACATGTCGTTGTCGGCCCATCGGGTGAGCACCGGCCAGTGCACTGGGAAGTCGCGACTGGTGAGCCCGTCCGAGTGCGGCGGGACCGCAGAAAACGGAGTCATGGTTGTATTCGACCATGACCGAAATCCGGGGAGCCGTGCTGGAGCACATCGGGTCGCCTCGCCCCTACGCCGAGTCGCGGCCGATCAGCGTCGCCGACGTCGAGCTTTCCCCGCCCGGGCCGGGTGAGCTGCAGGTCCGCATCGAAGCTGCCGGGGTGTGTCACTCCGATCTTTCGGTGGTGGACGGCAATCGGGTGCGGCCGACGCCCATGCTGCTCGGTCACGAGGCGGCCGGAATCGTCGAACGCACCGGCGCGGGTGTCGGCGACGTGAGCGTGGGCCAGCGGGTGGTCATGACGTTCTTGCCACGCTGCGGCCACTGCGCGGCGTGCGCGACTGACGGGCTGACGCCCTGCGAACCCGGCAGCGCTGCCAACAATGCCGGCACCTTGCTGGGCGGCGGGATGCGGCTGAGTCGGGGTGACGGTTCGGTGTATCACCACCTCGGCGTCTCCGCGTTTGCGACGCACGCCGTCGTTCACCGTGCCAGCGTGGTGCCAGTGCCCGACGACGTGCCACCGCCGGTCGCGTCGTTACTCGGCTGCGCGGTGCTGACCGGCGGAGGTGCGGTGCTCAACGTCGGCCGGCCGCAAGCCGGTCAGACAGTGATCGTCGTCGGCCTGGGCGGTGTCGGCATGGCGGCGGTCATGACTGCGCTGGCGCACGACGACGTTCGGGTGATCGCGGTCGACCAGCTGCCCGAAAAGCTGAACGCAGCGAAAGCTCTCGGCGCGCAGGAAAGTTACACGCCGCAAGCGGCGACCGAGGCCGGGGTCAAGGCCCATGTGGTCGTCGAGGCCGCCGGTCACCCCGCCGCGCTGCAGACGGCGATCGAGCTGACCGCGCCGGGCGGGCGGACCATCACGGTCGGGTTGCCGCCGCCGAGTGCGCGAATCGATTTGGCGCCGTTGGGTTTTGTCGCTGAGGGGCGATCGCTGATCGGCAGCTACCTGGGCTCAGCGGTGCCGTCGCGTGACATTCCGCGTTTCGTCGAGTTGTGGCGCTCCGGGCGGCTGCCGGTCGAGTCGCTGGTGTCCTCGACGATCACCCTCGACGACATCAACGACGCGATGGACCGGCTCGCCGACGGCATTGCGGTACGCCAGCTCATCACCTTCTGAAGGCTGCTGCAGGGCTTGATCCTGCACATTGGCCCGGGCCTGAACCCGCGCGGCACCGGTCATCGGTCGACCCGCCGGCGCACCGAGAGTTAGCCTTCACCGCTCGATGAACGTCGCATCACAGGACCGGAATCAGATCCGATGCAACCGGCAGGTGATTCGTCATGTCGCTGCGAAGCGTCTCGGTCGGCTCGACTGTCGACGAGATCCCCGCTGCGGCAAGCGCATGCCTTTTGAAGGCCCGGGCCGCGGCGCTGAGTACATGCCGCACAGCAGTGGTGCGGTGACCAACCGCAAGCGGCCAGCCACCGTCGATCAGCGCGACTTCGGTCGTCCGGCAAGCCAGGGCCGTCCGCACCATGTCGCGAACGCGGGCATCGGAGGCGAAGATGCCCGGGCTGACAACCAGACCGTGCCCGGCGGATGCCGGAATCGGCGCCCCGAGAACTGATGCCAGGTCCGCGGCGCGGGCCCCGATGATCTGCAACGGGCGGTTGTCGGTGTGCTGCGGTGCCAGCACGCTGACGTCCCAGCCGGCGGCCGTTTGGTCATAGAGCCACCCGCCGATCAAGCGCACCACGTCGGCGGTGTCGGACGCGACCACGTCGAGGCGATAGTTCAGCACCGGGTCGTCGCGGCGTTGTCCGTTGTCCGGCGCATTGACATCGGCGGTTTTCCGGTCGGCTGCGTCCACAGTTTGAGCGGTCACTCAGGCGTCCTCATCGTCGCACTCGCAATGGTCCTAGGACCCGGCCGACTCAGCGTGACACTTCTGAGTCAATCTGTAAAACCGCGGCTCAACTGCGGCGTGCCTCGAGTTCGGCGAGCACTTCGTCGGTGTGTTCGCCCAGCAGGGGCGCCGGGGATCGCGGCGCCCCTGGCGTGCCGTGGAAGTCCGCCGGTGTCGCGACCATGGGCACGACCGCGTTCCCGTCCGGTACGTCGACGATGCCGCCTGCGGCTTGAAACTGCTCGTCGACCACGACATCTTCCAGCGAATTGATCGGCGACCAGAAGAAATCGGGTTCGCCCGCAAACACCTCCGCCCACTCGGCCAGCGTCTTGGCCGCGAAGATCTGGTCCAGTTCGGCGACCAACTCCACGGCGTGGGCGGCCCGCGAGCGCGCGTCGGCGAAACGCGGGTCGGTCAGCCAGTCGGGGCGGCCCACCGCCCGGCACAGCGGCGGCCAGTGCCGGTTGACCTGCAAGCCTACAATCCAGAACCGCCGCCCGTCGCCTGCGGTGTAGTTGTTCATGGCCGGGTTGGCCATCGACTCGCGCCGGCCGATGGCGATGGGATTGCCGGTCATCAGGTAGGTGTTCAGGTCGAAACCCACCGTGTAGGCGCCTTGCCGGTACAGCGAGGTGCTGACCAGCTGCCCGGCGCCGGTGCGTTCGCGCGACAACAGCGCCGCGCAAATCGCGCCGGCCAGCGT
>NZ_JBARMY010000433.1:0-2249 GCF_049802695.1 Mycobacterium sp. | reverse complement strand
TTCGCCACGGCGCCGGCCACATGGCGCAGTTGTTCTTTCGCTGTGTCGACCACTGTGTCCAGGTATCCCACCATTGGCCTCCTTCGAGTACCGGAAGCCGTACCCGCTGAGCCGTCAGCCGACACCTATTGCCTTAGGCTCACGTTGTGGCTCATCTGGCATCCGAGACCCCGACGTCATATCTGGTGCTCGCCACCCAGCGCAGCGGCAGCACTCTGCTGGTGGAATCGCTTCGCGCGACCGGAAGTGCCGGTGAGCCACAAGAGTTCTTCCAGTACCTGCCCAGCACCGGCATGGCACCGCAACCGAGGGAATGGTTCGCCGATGTCACCGACGAATCGATCCTGAAGCTGCTCGACCCGTTGGTGCCCGGCACACCCGACACCTCGACGCCGGTCGCCTGGCGCGAGCACATCCGCAGCTCCGGCCGCACTCCCAACGGGGTGTGGGGCGGAAAGTTGATGTGGAACCAGACGCCGCTGCTGCTGCAGCGCGCGGCCGGGCTGCCGGACCGCTCCGGTGACAGCCTGCGCGCGGCCATTCGCGACGTCATCGGCAGCGAGCCGGTGTTCGTGCACGTCTACCGGCCCGATGTGGTGTCGCAAGCGGTCTCGTTCTGGCGCGCGGTACAGACCCAGGTGTGGCGTGGCCGCCCGGATCCCGAGCGCGATTCCCGGGCGGCCTACCACGCCGACGCCATCGGTCACGTCGTCCAGAATCTGCGCGACCAGGAGGCCGGTTGGCGGGGCTGGTTCGCCGAAGAAGACATCGAGCCGATCGATGTCTCGTATCCGGTGCTGTGGCGCAACCTCACGTCGATCGTCGCCAGTGTGCTCGAGGCTGTCGGCCAAGACCCGCGGCTGGCACCGGACCCCGTGCTGCAGCGTCAGGCCGACAAGCGCTCCGACGAGTGGGTGGACCGATACCGCGAGGAAGCCGCTGAAAGAGGATTGCCGCTGTAGCCGGTGCCTCCGCTATCTGATCTGGGCGACGGTGAACACCCGCCGGAACGGAAAGAACGTGACGCCATCGGGCCGCGGCGGGTAGGCGTCGGCGAGCAGCGGAGTGAGCTCTCGGCGGAACCTCTGCCAGTCCTCGTCGCTGAGCCGCTCGCGCACGGGACGCAGCGCGGTGCCGGTGATCCAGTCCAGCACCGGGTGCTCACCGGTCAGCTGGTGCAGGTAAGTGGTCTCCCACGCGTCGACGGCACATCCGGCCCGGATCAACAGGTCGGCGTAATAGGTCGGCGTTTGGACCACCGCACTCACTCGAAATGGCATGTCTCGCAAAATGTTTGCGAACGGCTCCTGCCGCGCCACCGCTCGGACCGCGGCATGTGAGGGCGTCTCGAAATTGCCGGGCATCTGAATGGCCAGCCAGGTGCCGCCGGCCAGCTGGCCTGCCCAACGCACCAACAGCTCAGCGTGTTCGGGCACCCAGTGCAGTACGGCGTTGCTCATCACCACGTCGGTGTCACGCTGGGGCTGCCAGCTGCGCACGTCGCCGACGGTGGCGTCAACACCACGCTCCTTGGCCGCGGCCACCATTTCCGGTGAGTCGTCCAATGCCTCGATCACCGCGTCGGGCCAGCGCCGCGACAGCTGTAGAGTGAGATTGCCTGCACCGCAACCGAGGTCGACGACACGCCGCGGCCGCTCAGCACCCACCCTGGACAGCAAGTCGTAGAACGGCCGCGCCCGCTGGCCGGCGAAGGCCAGGTACACGTCGGGATCCCACATATACGACCCTCCTGATCGCTGCCGCCGCACACCGGCTGATATGAACAAACCGTATTACGAGAAGTCTCCGCGGAAGTCGAGGTTTGGGATGTGTGAAGATGAGGTGCCGGCGGCCGGAGCAGTTCGGCACGAAAGTGAGGCTGCGGACGTACGGCGGATCTGGTCAGCGCTCGGCCTGCCCGGCGTCATCGACGTGCACACCCACTTCATGCCGAAATCCGTGCTCGACAAGGTATGGCAATATTTCGACTCCGCCGGCCCGCTGGTCGGCCGGAATTGGCCGATCGCCTACCGCGCCGATGAGGTCCGGCGCCTGGAGACTCTGCGCCGCTTCGGTGTTCGGCAATTCACCGCGCTGGTGTATCCGCACAAACCACAGATGGCCGGATGGCTGAATCAGTGGGCGGCCCAGTTTGCGGCGAACACGCCGGACTGCCTGTCCACCGCGACGTTTTATCCCGAACCAGACGCCGGTGACTATGTCGCAGCAGCTCTGCGCGGCGGTACCCG
>NZ_JBARMY010000432.1:0-5844 GCF_049802695.1 Mycobacterium sp. | reverse complement strand
GCTGGAATGGGTGGTCAGCCACCCCGACCGGGTGCGCGCGGCGCTGCTGCTGGCGGTCGGCGCGCGCGCCACCGCCGATCAGATCGGCACCCAGAGCACTCAGGTCGCAGCGATCAAGGCCGACCCGAACTGGCAGGGTGGTGACTACCACCGCAGCGGTCGCGCGCCCGAGGCCGGGCTCGACATCGCCCGTCGCTTCGCGCACCTGACCTACCGCGGGGAGATCGAATTGGACACTCGGTTCGCCAACGGGGCGCAGAGCGACGAGGATCCGGCGGCCGGCGGCCGTTACGCGGTGCAGAGCTACCTCGAACACCAGGGCACCAAGCTGGTGTCCCGGTTCGACGCCGGAAGTTACGTGGTGCTGACCGAGGCGCTGTCACGGCACGACGTCGGCCGCGGTCGCGGCGGCGTGGCTGCTGCGCTGCGCCGTTGTCCGGTGCCGGTGGTGGTTGCCGGCATCACCTCTGATCGGCTCTATCCACTGCGCCTGCAACAAGAGCTGGCCGATCTGCTGCCCGGCTGTAGCGGTCTACAGGTCGTCGACTCGATCTACGGCCATGACGGTTTTCTGCTGGAGACCGAAGCCGTGGGTGGGTTGGTGCAGCGGGCCCTCGAGATGGCCGCAGGTGAGTGTCCCCGGTGACTGACTCCCGACACGCCCGTTCGCTGTCCTTCGGCCCACAAGCAGCTGCATACGAGCGTGGCCGGCCGTCCTACCCTCCGGAGGCCATCGACTGGTTGTTGCCGACCGGTGCCCGCGATGTGCTGGACCTCGGCGCCGGTACCGGTAAGTTGACCACCCGGCTGGTGGAGCGCGGGCTGGACGTGGTCGCGGTGGATCCGCTTGCCGAGATGCTGGAAGTGCTACGCGAATCCCTGCCGGACACACCGGCGTTGCTGGGCACCGCCGAGGAGATCCCGTTGGCGGACAACAGTGTTGACACGGTGCTGGTGGCCCAGGCGTGGCATTGGATCGACCCGGCGCGAGCGATTCCGGAACTGGTCCGGGTGTTGCGGCCCGGCGGGCGGCTGGGCCTGGTGTGGAACACCCGGGATGAGCGGCTGGGCTGGTTACGCGAACTGGGTCGCATCATCGGTAGCGACGGCGATCCCGGCCGAACAAAGGTGACCATGCCCGAACCCTTCACCGACACGGCCCGCCATGAAGTGGAGTGGACGAATTACTTGACGCCGCAGGCGCTGATCGACCTGGTGGCCTCGCGCAGCTACTGCATCACCTCCCCGGCCGAGGTCCGCACCAAAACGCTGGACCAGGTCCGCGAGTTGCTGGCCACCCACCCCGTGCTCGCCAACTCGGGAGGCCTTGCCCTGCCCTACATCACGGTGTGTGTGCGGGCGACATTGTCAACCTGAGGTATCCTTAAGCCCATGACTGCGGAGCACTTCGACGTCGTCATCGTAGGAGCGGGCTTCGGCGGCATCGGTGCGGCGATCCAGCTTAGGCGGCTCGGATTTCACAATTTCGTCATCCTCGAGCGCGAGGGCGACCTGGGCGGCACGTGGCACGTCAACCACTACCCCGGCCTGGCCGTCGATATCCCCTCGACCACCTACTCCTACTGGTTCGAGCCCAACCCGCACTGGTCACGACTGTTCGCGCCGGGTTGTGAGCTGAAGCAGTACGCCGAACGTATCGCCGACAAATACGACCTGCGCCGCCACATGCGGTTCAACACGGCGGTCGAAGGCGCGCGCTGGGACGAGGACGAGCGGGTGTGGCGGGTGGCGCTGGCCGGCGACGAGACGCTGAGCACACGCTTCCTGATCACCGCGACCGGGTTCCTGTCACAGCCGCGCACCCCGGAGATCCCCGGTATCACCGACTTCGACGGCAAGGTCATCCACTCCACGGCCTGGGATCACAGTTACGACCTCCACGGCCGTCGCGTCGGAATCATCGGAACCGGCGCGACAGCGGTGCAATTGGTCCCTGAGCTCACCAAGCAGGCCGCCGAACTGACCGTGTACCAGCGCACGCCGATCTACGCGGCGCCCAAGATCGACTTCACCATCCCGGTATGGCTGCGTCAACTGTTCGCTCGGGTACCGCTGCTGCAGCGGACGTTCCGGCTGGTGACCGACGCCCTCTTCGAGCTGGCGACGGTAACCGTTGTGCTGCACTACCGGGGCTTCCGGCGGCTCAACATTGCCGGCGCCGACCTGGCCAAGATCAACCGCTTCGTCTGGGTCCGCGACAAGGAACTGCGCAAGAAGCTCACTCCGGGTTACGACTTCGGCTGCAAGCGGCCCACCTGGTCCAACTCGTACTACCGTGCCCTCGCCAAGCCGCATGTCCACCTGGAGACCAACAGCATCGAGCGCATCGAGCCGGACGGCATCATCACCACCGACGGACACAAGACCGCCATCGACACCCTGGTGCTGGCCACCGGTTTCGACCTGTGGGAAGCGAACTTCCCCGCTATCGAGGTGATCGGGCGGGAAGGACGCAACCTCGGGAAGTGGTGGCGCAACAACAGGTTTCAGGCTTATCAGGGAGTGTCGATTCCGTACTTCCCCAACTACCTGGGTTTGGCCAGCCCGTTCGCTTTCTCCGGGCTGTCGTTCTTCAACACCATGGAATACCAGATGCGGCACATGGACCGGCTGTTCGGCGAATTACATCGCCGCGGGGCAACGACATTCGAAGTGACCGAAGAAGCCAACACCCGCTTCCTGGACCGGATGACCGAGCTGCTGGACAAGACGGTGTTCCACGCCGGTGACTGCGCCACCTCGCGGTCTTACTACTTCAACCCGAGCGGAGAAGCCACGCTGCTGCGGCCCACGTCGACGCGCAACGCGGTGCGGGAGCAGCTTGACTTCCCGTTGAGCGATTACGCGTTCGGCTGAGCCCGCCTACTTGGTGCCTAACGGGTCGATCGTCCACGCGATGTAAAAGATCGCGGCCGCGACGGCCGCTGTCGCCACGAAGTCGCTGCCTTTGCTGCGCACCACCAGAAGCCCGGCCCGTTCGTCGGTCAACACCAATCGCAGCACCGCGGCCACCGAGACGCCGATGCCGATCATCAGTGCGCCGCGACGCCAGAAGTTCGCCGCCGCCAACGCGAACGCCACGACGAAGACCAGCACAACCAGCACGATCGGCCACTGCGCAGCGAATACCCTGCGAGTCGCGGCTCGCACGCTCACTACCCTGCCTCGGCTAATTCCACGACGTTGGTCAGCAGGAAAGCCCGCGTCAGCGGGCCGACACCGCCGGGGTTCGGCGACACGTGACCGGCCACGTCCCAGACATCGGGATGCACGTCGCCGACCAGTCCGGCCTCGGTGCGGCTGACGCCGACGTCGACCACCGCGGCACCCGGTCGAACCATGTCGGCGGTCAGCAGGTGCGGCACACCGACGGCGGCGACGATGATGTCAGCCTGTCGGGTCAGCGCGGGCAGGCCGCGGGTTGCGGTGTGGCACAACGTCGCGGTGGCGTTCTCGGAGCGGCGGGTCAGCAGCAGCCCCAACGGACGGCCCACCGTCACACCGCGGCCGATGACGACCACGTGTGCCCCGGCAATCTCGATGTCGTAGCGCCGCAGCAGATGCACGATGCCGCGCGCAGTACAGGGCAGCGGGGCCGGGTTGCTCAGCACCAGCCGGCCCAAATTGGTGGGGTGCAGCCCGTCGGCGTCCTTGAGCGGGTCGACGCGTTCCAGCGCAGCGTTCTCGTCGAGATGTTTCGGCAGCGGCAACTGCACGATGTAGCCGGTGCAATCAGGGTTGGCGTTCAGCTCGTCGATGGTTTCGTTCAGCTTGGCCGTACTGATGTCGGCGGGCAGATCCCGACGGATCGACGTGATGCCAACCTTGGCACAGTCGGCATGCTTGCCGCGGACATAGGCCTGCGAGCCGGGGTCGTCGCCGACCAGGATGGTGCCCAGTCCTGGCGTGCGGCCCGAAGCGGTCAAAGCGGCCACCCGTTCTTTCAGGTCGACGAAGATCTCGTCGCGGGTGGCCTTGCCGTTCAGCGTGATAGCAGCCACGCCTGACAGTCTGGCACCCGCCCGGATCGCCGGCGCGGTCGCCCGATAATGCCGATCCGCTGCGCCCGGCTTCGCCGCGCTTGCGATCGCCATTACGCTCCCCTTATGTCCACCGCCCCGGACGTGTTCGCCCCGGCCAAACTGGGCCCGTTGACGCTGCGCAACCGCATCATCAAAGCAGCGACGTTCGAGTCGCGCACACCGGACGCTCTGGTCACCGACGACCTGATCGAGTACCACCGGCAGCCTGCCGCGGGCGGCGTCGCCATGACGACGGTGGCGTACTGCGCGGTGTCTCCCGGCGGGCGCACTTCCGGTGACCAGATCTGGATGCGTCCGGAGGCGGTGGCCGGGTTGCGCCGGCTCACCGAAACCATCCACGCCGAGTGCGCGGCCGTGAGTGCGCAGATCGGTCACGCCGGCCCGGTGGCCGATGCCCGGTCGAACAAGGCCACCGCACTCGCGCCGGTGCGTTTCTTCAATCCGATCGGCATGCGGTTCGCCAAGCAGGCCACCCACGACGACATCGCCGACGTGCTGGCAGCGCATGCCAACGCCGCCCGGCTGGCCGTGGACGCCGGGTTCGACGCCGTCGAAGTACATCTCGGCCACAACTACCTGGCCAGTGCATTTCTGAGCCCGCTGATCAACCGCCGCGACGACGAGTTCGGCGGCTCGCTGGCGAACCGGGCGAAGGTCGCGCGCGGCTTGGTGATGGCGGTTCGCCGGGCCCTGGACAAGGCCGGGGCCACACACATCGCGCTGACGGCCAAGCTGAACATGGCCGACGGGGTGCGCGGCGGCATCACCGTGGAGGAAGCGCTGACCACCGCGAAGTGGCTGCAAGACGACGGCGGGCTGGACGCGCTGGAACTGACCGCCGGCAGCTCGTTGGTCAACCCGATGTACCTGTTTCGCGGCGACGCGCCGGTCAAGGAGTTCGCCGGCGCCTTCAAGCCGCCGCTGCGCTGGGGCATCCGGATGACCGGTCACAAATTCCTGCGCGAGTACCCCTACCGCGACGCCTACCTGCTGCACGACGCCCGCCGGTTCCGCGCGGAGCTGACGATGCCCCTCATTTTGCTCGGCGGTATCACCGACCGGGCGTCAATGGACTTGGCGATGGCCGAGGGCTTCGAGTTCGTGGCGATGGCGCGGGCTTTGCTGGCCGAGCCCGACTTGGTCAACCGCATCGCCGCCGAGGCCGACGGGCACGCCGTGCACTCGAAATGCACGCACTGCAATCAATGCATGCCGACCATCTACAGCCGAACCCGCTGCGTCGTCACCGGCGCACCGGACGCTCACTGAAGTTGCAGGCCCGACGGTCACATCCGTGAATCTGCGCCGGCAACCGACCATCACAAGCAACGCCCGGTGACGATGCGGGCGGCGAAGGCGTATCACTGAAGTGACCACGCGCCGCCGCGGATACTGCGGGTCAAGTAAGTCGACCGGCTAAAGTTGGACCGATGAGTCAAGCAGCGCCGCCCGACCTGACCGTCAGTTACGACGGGTCGCAGCGCACCTTCGCCGCCGGCCACGACGTGGTCATCGGGCGTGATCTACGCGCTGACATGCGGATCACGCACCCGCTGATTTCCCGGGCGCACCTACTACTGCGTTTCGATCAGGGCCGGTGGCTGGCCATCGACAACGGCTCACTGAACGGGACCTTCGTCAACGGTCGCCGGGTGCCGGTGATCGACATTTACGACGGGCAGTCGGTCAATATCGGCAATCCCGATGGACCGCGCCTGCGCTTCGACTTCGCCCGCCACTCCGGTGCGGCCGGCCGGCCGCCGATGACCGCGTCGATGCG
>NZ_JBARMY010000431.1:0-1580 GCF_049802695.1 Mycobacterium sp. | reverse complement strand
GACCATGACGAGTACCAATCCGGCACCGCAGCCGCATGCCACCGCTGAGCAGGTGGAAGCCGCCCGGCACGACAGCAAGCTAGCCCAGGTGCTCTATCACGACTGGGAGGCCGAGAGCTACGACGACAAGTGGTCGATCTCCTATGACCAGCGCTGCGTCGACTACGCCCGCGGCCGCTTCGACGCAATCGTCCCGGATTCCGAGATCCGCCGGCTGCCTTATGACCGTGCACTCGAATTGGGCTGCGGGACAGGCTTTTTCCTGCTGAACCTGATCCAGTCCGGGGTGGCGCGGCGCGGTTCGGTCACCGACCTGTCGCCCGGCATGGTGGAAGTTGCGACCCGCAACGGGCAGGCCCTCGGACTCGACATTGACGGCCGGGTCGCCGACGCCGAGGGCATCCCGTACGACGACGACACCTTCGACCTTGTGGTCGGGCATGCGGTGCTGCATCACATTCCCGATGTCGAGCTGTCGCTGCGAGAGGTGATGCGGGTGCTGCGGCCGGGCGGCCGGTTCGTATTCGCTGGCGAGCCGACCACCGTCGGCAATAAATACGCCCGTGCTCTGGCGAACCTGACGTGGAACGTCACCATCCGAGCCGTGAAGCTGCCCGGGCTGGGCAGCTGGCGCCGTCCCCAGGCCGAGCTCGACGAGAACTCACGGGCGGCCGCCCTGGAGTGGGTGGTCGACCTGCACACCTTCGACCCGAACGACCTCGAGCGGATGGCCTGCCGCGCCGGCGCAGTGCAGGTTCGCACCGCCAGCGAGGAGTTCACTGCGGCGATGCTGGGCTGGCCGGTCCGCACCTTCGAGTCGACGGTGCCGCCGGGCAAACTCGGCTGGGATTGGGCCAGGTTCGCGTTCGGCGGTTGGAAGACGCTGAGCTGGGTGGACGCCAAGGTGTGGCGCCGGCTGGTGCCGAAGGGCTGGTTCTACAACGTAATGGTGACCGGGGTCAAGCCGTCCTGAACCTCGGGCTCGACGATCGCTTGCCGGACTTGAGCTACGGACGCGTTGTGGCAACGCCACCGGAAACGCATTGATCTGCCGTTATCAGCGGGTCATATGTTCGCCTTGGGTTGTTGTTACACTCGCCGGGTTCAGCTGACAGCGGTTTGTGCACCGTCGGTGGTCGGGAGAGGAACGCTCATGTCAGGTGCTCGGGGGATCGGCCGGCTAGGTTTGCTGGCCGTGGGATTGGGCATTGGGGCGGCGGGGGCCTCCGCGCCGGGGATCGCCTCGGCCGACACGGTTGTCGACCCATTTGCGTTCGATCTCTGATGTCGTTGCGGTAGGAGTACCCGGTCCTGAGCGCGGGGTTCAACTTCAGCCGCGACGACGTCAGTTATCTGCGGTCCGACTCAGGTACGGCAGCCCTGCAGGCCGTCGCCGGATTCGCGTGGACGGAAAGCAGCCGAGTCGCCGACATCGCGGCGGTGCGAGCCCGATTCGCCGACCGATCGCCGGCGCTGGTGGAGACCACGCTGCTGCGGCGGCGGGCAGCGGCGAAATTTGCCGGCCTGCGCGACGTGTCGGGCTGGTTGTTCACCGACGAAGCGCTGCAGCAGGCCAGCGT
>NZ_JBARMY010000430.1:0-2659 GCF_049802695.1 Mycobacterium sp. | reverse complement strand
GTCATGGGCTCCGCGCTGGACATGCTGATGCAGGCCCGCGGCGCGGCCAACGCAAAGGCGAAGAAGGAACTCGGCTGGACCCTGCGCTATCCGACCTGGCGCGAGGGATTCCGCACGATCGGGGCGTGAACGGCCATCTCACCCGGGCCGCAACCACGGTCCGGGTGTTCTGACTGGTCAGAGATGGGGTCTAGGGGGTCGAACCGCCGACCTTCCGCTTTTCAGGATTAGGGACGACCGTCTACTGGGGTCCGCCGGGGGCTATCTGCGCTAACTATTAGCAATCCATGGCCACACGTGGATCGCCCCGGGACGTTCTGCGCCGCATTATGAATGTGCGGCAGCGTGGCCTCCCTTTGATACCGGAGGAGCCGTCAGGCGGGCGGTCGCCGGCTGCTGACATACCGGGTGAGGTACTCGCCGGCCAGGACGGCGGCGCCGATGCCACCGACGAAGAGAACCAGCACCCCCACGGTGTACAGGTCAGCCGCGACCAGCCCGAGGGCGCCGACGACCAGCCCGAGCAAGATGACCAGGGCAACCGCTCCGACATTTCTGCTTCGCATAGGCCGGATGAACCTCTACAAGAACGTGTGGGGCGCTCTCACCTGTGCCCGGTATGTGCTGATAATCGTAGCATCGCGGCTTTACGGCCGCGATACGAGTCCGCAGCGGAGAGGCACGCGATGGTCGCAGCGGTGCACGTTCTAGCCGCAAATCCGGTACCGGCACGGTCGCAGATGGGGTCGTCGCTCGGGTTCCACATCATCCTCGCCTGCTTCGGCATCGCGTTCGCGGCCGTCACCATGACGGCAGAATGGATCGGCATCAGGCGCGGCGATGCCGCGGCGCTGCTGCTGGCGCGCCGCTGGTCGAAGGTCATGGCGTTGCTGGTGGCGGTGGGCGCGGTGTCGGGGACCGTGCTGTCGTACGAGATGGGCCTGCTGTGGCCGGGGCTGATGGGCCGGTTCGGGGCGGCGATCGGCTTCCCGTTCTCGATGGAGGGAATCTTTTTCTTCCTGGAAGCCATCTTTGTCGGGGTGTACCTGTACGGGTGGGATCGGCTGCCGTCCTGGGCGCACTGGTGGAGCGGGATGCCGATCGTCGTGTCCGGGGTGCTGGGCGCCTTGTCGGTGGTCGCGGCGAACTCCTGGATGAACTCACCGGCCGGGTACACGCTCAGCCACGGCAAAATCACCAATGTCGACCCGTGGTCGGTGTTTTTCAACGCCTCGACCCCGTATGAGACCGCGCACATGGTGCTGGCCGCGTACATGGTGACGGGATTCCTCGTCGCCGGCGTCTACGCGGTGGGGCTGCTGCGCGGCCGCAGGGACCGCTACCACCGGCTGGGCTTCGCCGTCCCGTTCACGATAGCCGGGATCTGCACCCCGCTGCAGGTGCTGATGGGGGACATCATCGCCCGGTTTATCGCGAACAACCAGCCGGTCAAATTCGCCGCGATGGAATACGTCACCACGACCACGCGCGACGCTCCCGAGTGGGTGGGCGGGATCTTCATCAGCGGCAAGATCTACTTCGGCGCGGCCATCCCGGCGTTCGACTCGATCCTGGTCGGGTTCAACTCGCACACCAAGGTCATCGGCTGGGACAGCGTTCCCCCGTCGCAGCGGCCGCCGCTCGACACGCTCATCCACCTGAGCTTCGATCTGATGGTGGGCATCGGCTTCTTCCTGTTGGCGCTGGCGGCGTGGCAGGGCTGGTGGTGGTGGTTCCACCGCCGGCTGCTGGTGAGCCCCTGGTTCCTGGTGCCGTCTGCCGTCAGCGGCGTAGCCGCGGTCACCGCGATGGAGGCGGGGTGGGTCGTCACCGAGGTCGGCCGCCAGCCGTGGATCGTCTACCGCGTCCTGCTGGTCAGCCAAGCGGTCACCCCGTCCGGCGGGGTCACCGTCACGCTGGGGGTGATCCTTGTCCTCTACGCGATCTTGACGGTGATCTCGATCGGCGTTCCGATGACCATGTCACGGCGGTGGCGGCGGGGAACGCTCGCCGATGAGGAGGCCGAGCAGGTACCGTACGGTCCCTCGCCGACTGGGTCTTCGCTCGCCGAGCCCACAGCACCACCGGGCGTTCCGTCGGCATCCTCGGGCAGGCCGGAGGGGCCATGAGCCCCTCGCCGGAGGACATCGCGGTGGCCGTGATCCTGTTCGTGGTCATCGCTGCGTACGCGCTGTTCGGCGGGGCGGACTTCGGCGGCGGGATCTGGGACCTGCTAGCGGGCAGCGCCGAGCGCGGCGCGGCCCCCCGGGAGCTCATCGACGAGTCCATCGCCCCGGTCTGGGAAGGCAACCACGTCTGGCTGATCTTCGTCCTGGTGCTGCTGTGGACCGCGTTCCCGCCCGCGTTCGCCGCCATCTTCACCGCGCTGTTCGTCCCGCTTGCCCTGTCCCTGCTGGGAATCGTCCTGCGCGGGGTCGGGTTTGCCGTCCGGCACACTGCGGAGCGGCTGCACATGCGACAGCTCACCGGAGCCACGTTCGCCGCCGCCTCGCTGATCACGCCGTTTTTCATGGGTACCGTCGTCGGGGCCGTCGCCACCGGGCAGGTACCCGTGCACCCAGCCGGCAACGTCCTGGCCGCCTGGACCTCGCCCACCGCCATCCTCACCGGGTTCCTGTTCGTCGCCGCCTGCGCCTAC
>NZ_JBARMY010000429.1:0-2200 GCF_049802695.1 Mycobacterium sp. | reverse complement strand
ACACGGTTCCGACGGTCGGAGCGGCCCGGCATCTGAGCCTGGCCGGGCCGGCCGGGCCGGTGCTGGTGCCGCTGGAGGGCTCCAACCGGTTGTGCGAGCTGAGCCTGGTAGACGGTCGCGTGACCTTCACCGCGGCGGGTGTGGGTCGGCAACCGCACGACGCGGCCCAGACGGCCGGGGGCACCATCGTGGTCACCAATGAGCTCGGCGGCGGTGTGGTGTTCGTCCGCGACGGGGCGGTGGTCGCGTCACTTCCGGCCGGCCCGGTACAGCCGGGCGGGGTAGCGGCGGTCGGTGAGTACGCGGCGGTGGCCGACGTGCAGGGAAACGGAGTGTGGGTCTACGACGGGCCGACCCGCCGACTGGTGGCGCACGGTCCGGTCGGGGCGAAACTGACGCACGCGGTTGCGATGTCGGGCGATCTGGCTGCGTTCGCGGACACCGACGGCGGGGCGGTCTTCGTCGAGCGCATCGATCCACAGCTCGGCCAGGTCGCCAGGATCGACGCTCCGGGCAAACCCTACGGGCTGGCTTACGACGCGGCCCACCGTCGTCTGTACGTCACGCTGACCGCGCTCAACCTGCTGCGGCTGATCGACCTCTCGGACGCGACGAAGCCGCGGATACTCGACGATCTGCCGACTGTGCAGCAGCCCAATTCCGTTGGTGTGGACCCTGTTTCGGGCAGTGTATTGGTGACGGGCAGTGACCCCGGCGGCGCCGGCGGCTTGCAGATCGTCACCCCGGACCTGCTACCCGTGGGCTGAGGGAGCACCGGTCGGCTGGTCACCCCACGGATATGGTGGTGCAGGCTTCGACGTGCCGGCCCAATTCGAGAGGACACGAGCTGCGTGAGGGTGTTGCTGACCGGAGCGGCCGGTTTCATCGGCTCGCGGGTGGGCGCTGCGTTGCGCGCCGCCGGTCACGACGTGGTTGGTATCGATCTGCTGCTGCCCGCTGCGCACGGCGCTGACCCGCAGTTACCGCCGGGATGCCACCATGTCGACGTCAGAGACGGACAGGCGCTGGCGCCGCTGCTGTCCGGTGTGGACCTGGTTTGTCATCAGGCCGCAATGGTGGGCGCCGGTGTGAACGCCGCCGACGCGCCGGCCTACGGCGGCCACAACGACTTCGCCACTACGGTGCTGCTGGCGCAGATGTACGCCGCCGGCATCGGGCGTCTGGTGCTGGCGTCGTCGATGGTGGTATACGGGCAGGGTCGCTACGCCTGCCCCGAGCACGGACCGGTCGACCCGCTGCCGCGGCGACGCGCCGACCTGGACGCCGGGATCTTCGAGCACCGCTGTCCGCTCGGCGGTGAGGAGCTGCACTGGCGACTCGTCGACGAGGACGTCGCCCTGCGGCCACGCAGCCTCTACGCGGCCAGCAAGACCGCGCAGGAGCACTACGCGCTGGCGTGGTCGGAGTCGACGGGCGGTTCGGTAGTCGCCCTGCGTTACCACAACGTCTACGGTCCCGGAATGCCACGCGACACCCCGTATTCCGGGGTGGCGGCGATCTTCCGCTCATCGCTCGAGAAGGGCAAATCTCCGAAGGTTTTCGAAGACGGGGGTCAGATGCGCGACTTCGTCCACGTCGACGACGTCGCCGCCGCGAATGTCACCGCCGCGTCGTCGCTGGCTGACCGGGACGGCTTCATCAGGGGCTTTTCGGCGTTCAACGTCTGCTCGGGACGGCCCATCTCGATCTTCGAGGTGGCCGCCGCGCTGTGCGATGCCCGCGAGGGCGCCCCCGATGGTTCGTTGTCCCCGGTCGTCACCGGGCAATACCGCAGTGGCGATGTGCGCCACATCGTCGCCGATCCCGCCCGGGCCGCTGAAGTGCTCGGTTTCTGCGCGGCCGTGGATCCCCGCGACGGCCTGCGTCAATTCGCGTTTGCGCCGCTGCGTTAGCCGATGCCTTAGTGTCCGATGGCATGCCCGATGACGTCACCGTGGTGCTGCCCTGCCTGAACGAGGAGGAGTCGTTGCCGGCGGTGCTGGCCGCCATTCCCGCCGGCTACCGGGCACTGGTGGTCGACAACAACAGCACCGATGACACCGCCGCAGTAGCCAGCCGGCACGGCGCTGCGGTCGTCGCCGAACCGCGGGCCGGCTACGGCTCAGCGGTGCACGCCGGCGTGGTCGCCGCGACGACCCGGATTGTGGCGGTCATCGACGCCGACGGCTCGATGGATGCC
>NZ_JBARMY010000428.1:0-6401 GCF_049802695.1 Mycobacterium sp. | reverse complement strand
CTGCTGCTGACGACCATGCTGATCCTCGTCTTCTCGGCGCTGGTGTCCGGTGTCATCGACAACGTCCCGTACGTAGCCACGATGACACCGATTGTCAGCCGCCTGGCCGAGAACATGCCGGGCCCGTCGCATCACAACGTGTTGTGGTGGTCGCTGGCACTCGGGGGCGACCTGGGCGGCAACTTGACCGCCGTCGGATCCACCGCCAACATCGTCATGCTCGGCATCGCCCTGCGCTCCGGTCACCCGATCTCGTTCTGGGAATTCACCCGCAAGGGCGCAGTGGTCACCGTGATTTCAACCGCCCTCTGCGCGCTTTACCTGTGGCTGCGCTACTTCGTGCTCACCTAGCGCGCCCGGGTCAATAGCGCCACACACTCGACGTGGTGGGTCAGCGGAAACGCGTCGAACACCTTGAGGTTTTCGACGACGTAGCCGTGCTCGCGGTAGAGCCCGATGTCGCGGGCGAAAGACGCCGCCTCACAGCCGATGTGCACGATACGGGGCACCCCGGCCGCCGCAAGGAGACCGATCACGTCGCGCCCGGCGCCCGAGCGCGGCGGATCCAGCACCGCCACGTCGGCGGCTTGCTGCTGCGCGGCCAGCGCCCGTCGTACCGAATCCGTCACCACCTTCACCTGAGGCAGATCAACCAGCGCGTCGCGGGCCGCCCGGGACGCGGCGCGGGAAGTGTCCACGGTCAACACCCGACCGGATTCCCCGACCGCCTCGCCGAGCACCGCGGCGAACACGCCGGCCCCGCCGTAAAGATCCCACGCGGTCATTCCAGCCGAAAGCTGCGCCCAGGCGCCGATCAGGCTGCTGTAGACGCGAGCAGCGTCACGATGCGCCTGCCAGAACGCCGTGACCCGTATGCGCCAGCTGCGCCCGCTCGCCCGTTGCATCGCCTGAATGCCGCCCTCGATCACCTCAGTCGAAGTCCGCCGGCCCTGCCGCATGGTCTGCACGACATGTCGCCGGGCATCGTCGTCGACGACGACCAGCAGCTGCGCGCCTGGCGTCCAGTCCGCGGCGCCCAGCCCGTCGAGCATGCCGCAGGCCAGCTGACCGCAGCGCAGGTCGGTGACCAGCTCGTCGCTGTGGTAGCGGTGAAAGCCGGCGCGACCGTCGGCGCCCACGGCGAGCCGCACCCGGGTACGCCAACCCGTCGGGCCCGCCGAGGACAGCGCTTCGGCATCGCCGTACCACTGGTGATTCCCCAGCCGCGCAAGCTGATTGGCCACCACCTGGCCCTTGAGCTCGCGCAGCGCCACCGGATCGGCGAAGCCCAGATCACAACATCCGGCGCCGTCCACACCGGCGATCGGGCACAGCGGCGTGATGCGCTGCGGCGACGGCTCGATTACCTCGACGGCTTCGGCGTGCCAGTAGGCGCCGCGGTCCTTGGTGACGCGCACCCGCACCCGTTCCCCGGGCAACGCGTAGCGGACGAACACCACCCGACCCTCGTGGCGGGCCACGCAGCTGCCGCCGTTGGCGGGGGCGCCGACGGACAGGGTCAAATGCACAGGTGCCGGGTCGGACATCACGAATTCGGCAAGCCCCGCCGGGTGTCACCTGGAGCGGCGTGTGATTGCAACGTTTTGAGACGCTCCGACGAATTCAGCTGCCAGGGCACTGACGTCACCATCACACCAGGCATGAACAGCAGCCGGCCCTTGAGCCGCAACGCGCTTTGGTTGTGCAACAACTGCTCCCACCAGTGCCCCACCACATACTCCGGAATGAACACCGTCACCACCGCGCGGGACGACTCTTTACTGATCCGTTTGACGTAGTCCACCACCGGCCGAGTGATCTCCCGGTACGGCGACGCGATCACCTTGAGCGGTACGGTGATATCGCTGTCCTGCCATTTCTGCACCAGTTCGCGGGTTTCAGCGTCGTCGACGCTCACCGTGACGGCCTCCAGCGTATCGGGGCGCGTCGCACGCGCGTAGGCCAGCGCCCGCAGCGTCGGCAGATGCAGCTTGGACACCAGCACCACCGCGTGATTGCGGCTCGGTAGCACCTGGGCGTCTTCGCCGGTCTGCTGCTCGAGTTCGCGTCCGACCGCGTCGTAGTGGCTGCGGATCAGCTTCATCACGACGAACAGTGACGCCATCGCCACCACGGCGATCCACGCGCCCGCCAGGAACTTGGTGACGAGCACGACCAGCAGCACCGTGCCGGTGGCCAGGAATCCGACCGTGTTCACCACCCGGGAGCGAAACATTCTGCGGCGCGATGACGAATCGGATTCATGGCGCAGTAGCCGGGTCCAATGCTTAACCATACCGATCTGACTGAAGGTGAAGGAGAGGAACACACCGACGATGTAAAGCTGGATCAACGCCGTCACCTGAGCGCGAAAAGCGATGATTGCGGCCAGGGCGGCCACCGACAAGAACGCGATGCCGTTGGAGAAGGCCAGCCGGTCCCCGCGGGTGCGCAGTTGCCGGGGCAGGTAGCTGTGTTGGGCAAGCACCGAGCCCAGTACCGGGAAGCCGTTGAATGCGGTATTGGCCGCCAGTACCAGAATCAACGCGGTCACCGTGGCGATGAGCAGCAGACCCAAATGGAAACTGCCGAACACCGCCTGGGCAAGCTGGGCGACGAGAGTCTTCTGATGGTAGCCGGGCGGTGCACCCCCCAGTTGGGTCTCGGGGTTGTCGACTATTTTGACTCCGGTTTTGTTGGCCAGCACGATGATGCCCATCAGCAGTGAAACGGCGATGACGCCCAGCAGCAGAAGTGTGGTCGCCGCGTTGCGGGACTTCGGCTTTCGGAAAGCCGGCACCCCGTTGCTGATCGCCTCGACCCCGGTGAGCGCCGCGCAGCCGGACGAGAACGACCGCGCCACCAGGAACGCCAACGCGAAGCCAACGACAGTGCCTTTGACCGAACGCATCTCGAAACCGGCGGATTCGGCCCGCAGCGGCTCACCCAGCAGGTAGATCCGGAACAGACCCCAGCCGAGCATGATCGCGACGCCGACGATGAACGCATAGGTCGGCACCGCGAAGGCCACCCCGGACTCGCGGACTCCGCGAAGGTTCAACGCCATCACCAACAGGATTGCGCCAATGGCGAAAAACACCTTGTGGTCTGCCACGAACGGGAACGCCGAGCCGATGTTCGACATCGCCGAAGCCGTCGAAACAGCAACGGTGAGTACGTAATCGACCATCAATGCACTGGCCACCATCAGACCGGCGTTGGCGCCGAGGTTGGTTGTCACCACTTCGAAGTCACCGCCGCCCGACGGGTATGCGTGCACGTTCTGGCGGTAACTGGCCACCACCACCAGCATGACGGCGGCCACCGCGAGCCCGATCCAGGGCGTCAACGAATAGGCGGCCAGCCCGGCCACCGAGAGCATGAGGAAAACCTCCTCCGGCGCGTAGGCCACCGAGGACAGCGCATCGGAAGCGAACACCGGTAGCGCGACCCGCTTGGGCAGCAGGGTGTGACTCAGCCGGTCGCTGCGAAACGGCCGGCCCAGGATCAGCCGGCGAGCAGCGGTCGAAAGTTTGGACACGAGAGCCAACGTAAGGGCAGCGCGGCGCTGGCGGTAGCGTTCGGTGGACGAAGAGTCTCGGGCCTGGTCGCCGGCCGCAAGGCGTCGATGATCGCGCCGCGGCGCTGCGAGCGGGCCGAAAGGACCTCAAATGCGGATAGTGGTGATGGGGTGCGGCCGAGTCGGCTCGTCGGTGGCCGACGGGCTTTTTCGCATCGGCCACGACGTCGCCGTGATCGACCGCGACAGCGCCGCTTTCCACCGGCTCGATCCGGAATTCGGGGGCGAACACGTCGTCGGTGAGGGATTCGACCGTGATGTGCTGCTGCGCGCCGGCATCCAGACCGCCGACGCCTTCGCCGCCGTGTCGTCCGGCGACAATTCGAACATCATCTCGGCCCGGCTGGCCCGAGACACCTTCGGTGTCCAGCGCGTGGTCGCACGTATCTACGACGCCAAGCGCGCCGCGGTCTACGAACGGCTGGGCATTCCCACCATCGCCACGGTGCCCTGGACCACCGACCGGATGTTGAACGCTTTGGTCGGCGAGACCGAGACCACCAAGTGGCGCGACCCCACCGGCACCGTCGCGGTCGCCGAAGTGCAGCTGCACGAGGACTGGGTCGGACATCGCCTCACCGACTTAGAGGAAGCCACCGGCGCCCGGGTGGCGTTCGTGATCCGGTTCGGCACCGGAATCCTGCCGGATGCCAAGACGGTCGTCCAGGCGGGCGATCAAGCGTACGTGGCCGCGATCTCCGGCCGCGCCGCGGAGGCTCTGGCCATCGGTGCATTGCCACCCAGCGAGGACCTGTGAAAGGAGTGCGCCGTTAAGGTCTCGATCGCCGGTGCCGGCGCAGTCGGCCGCTCAATAGCCCGTGAGCTGGTCGACAACGGTCACGACGTGACCCTCATCGAACGCAACCCCGACCACCTCGACGTCGACGCGATCCCGTCGGCGCACTGGCGGCTGGGCGATGCCTGCGAGCTGAGCCTGCTGGAATCGGCGCATCTTCAGGAGTTCGACGTGGTGATCGCCGCGACCGGCGATGACAAGGCCAATGTTGTGCTGAGCCTGCTGGCCAAGACGGAGTTCGCGGTGCCTCGCGTGGTGGCCCGCGTCAACGATCCGCGCAACGAGTGGCTCTTCACCGACGCCTGGGGCGTCGATGTGGCGGTCTCCACGCCCCGAATCCTGGCCTCTCTGGTCGAGGAGGCCGTCGCCGTCGGTGACCTGGTGCGGCTGCTTGAGTTTCGCCGAGGCCAGGCCAATCTGGTCAGCACCACTTTGCCCGACAACACGCCATGGGGCGGCAAGCCGGTCCGCAAACTGCAGTTACCCCGAGACGCCGCCCTGGTGGCGATCCTGCGCGGCGCCCGGGTCATCGTGCCGCAGGCCGACGAACCGTTGGAAGGGGGCGATGAGTTGCTGTTCGTGGCGTCCAGTGAGGGGGAGGCGGAGCTCAGTCAGCTGCTAGTTCCGGCGCGGACGGCAGAGCCGACTCAATAGCGCGCCGCGCAGCTTTGACGGCCAGGTAGGTTGCCAAGGCGGCCACACCGGCCAGCGGCCAACCCATCGCGAGCCGCGCCACGCCCAGCCAACCGGTCTGGTGTGCTTCGTAGAGTAGCCGCTGCACCACGAAGCGGGATCCGAAGACCAGGACCCAGGCCAGGGTGGCGAGATCGAAAGCGAATCGCGCCCGACGAACTTCCTGCCAGCGGTCTACCTTGGTCGCCCAGCTCCACAGGTAACCGACCAACGGCCGGCGGACCAGCACGGACAGTGCGAATACGACAGCCCAGAACAACGATGTCCAGATACCCAGCAGGAAGTAGCCCCTGGATTCCCCGGCCACCAGGGCGACCAATGCGCACACCGCGACCCCGATGAAACCGGACACCGCCGGCTGCACGGAATCCCGCCGGATCAGTCGCCACAGCAGAACCAGCGCGGCCACCCCCACAGCAGCTGCGACGGCGGCGACCACGCCGAGATGTAACAGGCTGGAGATCAGCGCGAAAACCAGTACCGGCAGCGACGAGTAGACGATTCCACTCACGCCGCCCAACTGCGCCAGCAGAGGCTTCGCATCGTCGTGTTCAGTAGCCGCAGCCGCACTTCGGCTGTCGGTCGCTTCCGGGCCCGTCACCGCTGAATTTCGTAATGCGGGTTGTAGATCGCTTTCGCGCCGTTGTCCAGCTTGCCCACCCGGCCCCGAACCTTCAGCGTGCGGCCCGAGTCGATGCCGGGGATCCGGCGCTGCCCGAGCCACAACAGGGTGACGGTGTCGGTCCCGTCGAACAGCTCAGCGCGGACACCCCCCGCGCAACCTCTCGCGTTCGCTTCGACGCTGCGTAAGGTCCCCACCATCGTCACTTCTTGACCGCGCCGGCAGTCGATCGCTCGCTGGGCGCCGGTGTTGACGGCTTCCTCGGACAGCTCCTCGACATCGCGCTGCTCGGGATCTTCCGTCAACCGACGGGTGAGCCGGCGCAAATATCCTCCGGCCGCCATGGCCTCTCCTGACCCATCTTGAGAAGTTCGGTTATCGATGACTCTAGCTATGCAACTTCTGACCATAAGCCGGAGTTCCGCATTCGGTGAATTCGTCGGTGAAGTTACGGTTACCCGGTTCCACCGGGCACTATCACCGGGTGGCAGTCGACTTATCCGGTGTAACCACTGTTGTGCTGCCCGGGACAGGATCCGACGACGACTACGTCAACCGCGCTTTCGCCGCGCCGTTGCGGCACGCAGGTGCGGTGCTGGTGGCGCCGCCACCGCAGCCGGGGTGCTTGATCGACGGCTATCGGGCCGCCATGGACAGCGCTGCGCTCGACGGGCCGATCGCCGTCGGTGGTATCTCGATCGGGGCCGCGG
>NZ_JBARMY010000427.1:0-2479 GCF_049802695.1 Mycobacterium sp. | reverse complement strand
CGGTAACGCCGCTCGACAGATCGCTGGCCAGGAACAGGATCGCCGACGCAACTTCGTCTTCCGTCGGCAGCCGCTTGAGGTCGGAGCTGGCGGCGGTCGCGGCGTAGATCTCCTCCACCGAGGTGCCATACTTACCGGCTTGGTGGCTGAAGTAACTCTTCAGCGTATCGCCCCAGATATAGCCGGGCGCAACGGAGTTGACGCGGATGCCCTGCTCGCCGAGTTCGGTGGCCAACGATTGGGACATCGCCAGTAGCGCCGACTTCGCCATTTTGTAGGCGCCGTATTTGGCTTGCGAGTGCCGAATGACCATTGAGTTGACGTTGACGATTGAGCCGTTCGCATCCGCGAGTGCAGGCGTCAAGCCCTGGATGAGTCGCAGCGCGCCCAACACGGTGAGTTCGATGGCGTCGCGTATGTGCTGAAAGGTGGTGTCCGCCAACGGCTTCATCGATGGCACCCGGAACGCGTTGTTGATCAGCACGTCGACCTTGCCGTAGGCCGCCAGGCTGGCCTCGACGAGGTTCTGCACCTGCTCGTCGTCGGTGATGTCGGTGGTGACCGCGACTGCGCGCCGACCGGAGTCGGTGATTTCTTTGGCGACGTCATCGAGCCGCTCGGCGGTACGCGCAGCGAGCACCAAATCGGCACCGTCCTGGGCGCATCGCCGCGCCAGCGTGGTTCCGAGCGCAGGGCCCACACCGCTGATCACCACTACCTTGCCATCGAGCATCCCGGCCATCGCTACCCCAGCATCCTGTTCGCTATTTGGCTCTGACGCTGTGCGATTCGGTCGCGCCAGGCATCCTCGGAAATCTTGTTCTGTTCGTAGAACGGCAGGGCTGCCGGAACCGCGTCGGTGTCGACGAGTTCGATGCTGGGACCGTCGGCGTCGGTGAGCTTGCGTGAAACCCGCTGCCAGCGGAACTGCAGGAAGCCACGGCGATGGGTCAGGGTTTCCACCCAATTGGTGACGCCGGGATTCTGGTCGGCGACGACGATCCGGACCTTGCCGTCCGGATCCGCTTGCGCCTGAGTGGCGTTCAGCGATGTCTGGTGGTTGATGTAGTCCAGCGAGATGTACCACAGACTGCCCAGCTGAAAGCCCAGGTACGGCGCGTCGCTCACCGGCAGCGTGATGACCAGCGCTTGATCGGGACTCAGGTCGAAATGTCCGACCGAGGAGTACTGCGTCGCCAGACCGCCCGGCGTCAGCCGCGGCGCCACCAGGGTGTTGACCGGGATGTCGAGGTAGAACCACTGCGGAAACTGCAACCAGGTTTTCACGCGGTTGACCAACTGCTTTGCCGCTGAGGCATAACGTTTTTCGATCAGTTGGCGGGTCAGTGGCGGCGGTGCGGTGCCCGCGGTGTCCAGTCGCTGAACCGCCACGGTGCCGCGCCGCTGCGACCAGTCGCCGTAGACCTCGCGGATCACCAGTTGACCGGGGCTGGTGGGCCGCACCTGCCACTGAAAGGATCCGTCGTCGGCGATCTCCAGTTCACGGTCGTCGAAAGCCGCTTGGCTGGCCGGCACATTGTCGTCGGTGTATTCACCGCCGAGCACCTGAAAGCTCAGGTCGGTGGTGGTCCCGCGGATTCCGGTGACCAGGTAGTCGCGGTCGGGCTGCACCCGACAGCCGAAGTACAGGGTGTCGGGGTTGTCCAGGCCCATCTTGGTGAACGGCCCGGTGCCCGACAGCAGGAACGGGTGGTCCCGCTCGCAGTCGAACACCATGTGCGTGCACGCTGCCACGCACCCGGCGAGATATTGCAGTCCCTCGAGCAGGTCGGCTTCGGTCTCGATGTGGGGTGCGGCGGCCACCAGTTCTTCGGCTTCGGCGATCGCGGAGACCAGCGGCTCGGAGAAGGAAGGTGAGGACACGCCTAGACGCTAGAACGTGTTCTAATTATCCGTCAATGGCGAACATACCGCGTGCTGGCGTGAGCGCCCGCGGACGACGCCCACTCGCTACCTGACTACTAGGCGCACTGCTGCGACAGGTCGATCAGGTGCTGCCGCACATCCGGATGCCGATTCAGGTAGTCGATGACGTTGGGGCCACCGCCCTCGGCCTCAGACTTCGCCTGTAGTTGCTGGTGCACGTCGGGATGCCGCTGCAGATACGAGTCGATCGAATTACCCACGGTCTGATCATCACAAGCGGCGCTCGCCGGGCTCGCCGAGGGCAATGCAACCAGCACCGAGGCGGCGGCGCTGAGCAGTCCACCCGCGAGCAGGCGTCTGGAAAGGGTGGTCATCAGATGCTCCTTTTGGCAGCGGCTTTCCTTCGATGTATCGAGGTTACCCGCGACAGCATCACCGCTGCCTTTGCCGAAGCTGTGAAGCTAGTGTGCGACGGTTTCCTGCCCGCTCGCGGCTTGTTCGCGTTTGATCTCGAGCGCGATGTCGATCAACTGGTCTTCCTGACCGCCGATGAGCTTGCGCTGACCCGCCCGGTGTAACAGCTGGTGAGCCG
>NZ_JBARMY010000426.1:0-2296 GCF_049802695.1 Mycobacterium sp. | reverse complement strand
CGCGACATCGTCACCGGCTCGCGGCACCGCTTCGCCGATCGCGGCGAGCACGAGCTCAAAGGGGTGCCCGGCCAGTGGCGGCTGTGCGCGCTCGAGCGGACGCACGCGCCCGTCACCCATAGCTGATAGGCCATGAGTAGGCACTGGACGGATCCTCAGAGGAGGTCCGGTTCGGAGGAGGCTACTCATGTCGGTGTTGGAAATTGCGCTTGATCCGGCGACGGTGATCGTCGCGGTCGATCCAGGTAAGGCATTCCATCGGGTGTGGATCAGCAATGGCGCAGGAATGCTCGCTGATCCGATGTCTTTATCAGTTTCGCGAGAAGGCATCTGCCAGTTGGAGCTGGCGCTGAACAAGCACGGTCCTGATGCCCCGGTGATCGCGATCGAGGCGACGGGCAGCCTGCACCGACCGTGGGTCACCGAACTGGAACGTCGCCATCCAGGTTCGGTACGACTGTTCGCTCCGTCGGAGACGAAATCAGCTCGTAGTCAACTGGGTTCAGGCAGGTTTAAGACCGACGACCGCGACTGCGCGGCGTTGACATACATGGCACGCCAAGGTGGTGGCCGACGATACGGCCAGCAGGCCTCGGTGGAGGCGCTGCGCGCCGCGGTGCGGCATCGACGAGGGTTGGTGGCCGACCGCAGAGTCGCCCAGCAGCGGTTGCACGACCAGCTCAATGCGCTGTGCCCCGGATTGTCGGCGCCCGCCGGTCATGGTCGGTCCTTGGCGTTGGAAACGCCAACTGGTCTCGCGGTACTGGCGTGTGCTGCGGCGTTTTCAGGACGGGCACCGCAACTACGGTCTCTGATGTGTCGGGCCCCCGGGCGCTTGACGACGGGGACAGCCCAATACTGGCTTCAACGGTGGCGCGGATGTCTGCCTCCGCCGGCCGATGCCGATCGACGTGCTCAACGGTTGAATCGCGACCTGGACCGGTATCGCCGCCTCCGGGCTGATATCGCTGCCACCGACCTAGAAGTCCTGGCATTGCTCGCCGGCACTGATGGCCAGATCCTGACTACGTTGCCCGGTGTGGCCTCGATCCGCGCTGCGGCGTTCGCCGCACACAGCCTTCCGATCGACAGGTTCCCCGACGCTGAACATCTCTACTCGGCAACCGGTTTGGCGCCCGCGCTGTATCAGTCAGCGACGCTGAACCGTCGAGGGCGGATCTCTCGACAGGGATTGGCCGAGCACCGTGATGCATTGATGGGAATTGCCTGGGGCCTGTCTCAGTGCTCACCGTCATTTGCCCAACGCGATGCCGAACTGCGAGCGCGCGGCATGGCCCCGATCCAGGCCCGCGTCGCACTCGCACGCCATGCATGCCGCCTGGCATATCGACTACTTCGAACCCAACAACCCTTCGATGAACAGCGCTATCGTCGAGGAAGGCTCAGCGGCGAACGGTGACGGCTTTTCTAGCTATGCCGCTCGACGGCGCAATCTAGCTTGCCGCCCGCTCGCCCTGGGCCGCCATCACGGCGCACACGAAAGCCTGCCGCTCACGGCGACTAATCAGCCTGCCGGAACACGACGGCCCACCAACCTCACCGAGACACTGTTCATCGCGTCAAAAGCCGAGCATCCCGCCCGGCCGGTAAACCACGCCCAACGTCCACCTTGACTGCCAACGCGAAAGCTAGTCGACGTCGGCCGTCGGGTTCAGCGGCAGGCACACGGTGGCCAGCATCTTGTCGGCCAGCGTCTGGCGCTTGGCATCCCAGAGCGGGAACAGGTAGCCGACGTAGAAGATGGCCGCATCGACCGCGTGCGAAAGCGCGCGTAGCACCGACAAGCCGAATCCGATTGGCTTCCCGGTGTTCTCGCTGACGACCCGGAACCCCAGCACCGACTTGCCGATGCTGGATCCGGTGGTTCCCTGGCGGTAGCCGAAGTTCCAGATGAAGTAGCCCAGGGCGAGCAGCACCGCAATCCACATCACGGTGAGCCCAACCGTCGAGGGCCCGGTGAAACAGATCTGCTCACCGGAGCTCGGGGTTACATCACAGGCCGACGTGACGGAGTTCTCCAGCACCAGCCAGCCGACACCCATGATCAGCACCAGGGGCAGATGGTCGATGACGTAGGCGGCAACCCGGTTGAGCCATGGCGTGAACTCGTCGCGCGTCAGCCCGCGCAGCACCGGTCCAGGCGGCGGGGGCAGGTATCCGCCCGACGGCGGGGGTGGCGGCGGGTAGTCACCGCCCCCCGGGGCCGGAGGCGGCGGGAACGACGAAGGAGGTTGATCGTTCATCAGCGACTTTCTCTTCACGCGGTGAGGTACGG
>NZ_JBARMY010000425.1:0-4049 GCF_049802695.1 Mycobacterium sp. | reverse complement strand
CGGGCGGGGCTCGAACCCGCGACCAACGGATTATGAGTCCGCGGCTCTAACCAACTGAGCTACCGCCCCTTAGTTACCTAGCTGCAGACGGCCCCGGCGCACGGCACCAGTGGGGAATACCACGTCGGGAGGACCCTCTGCCTGAGGTAGAGAGTAACGCCCGCCTGTTCATGGGTGGTGTGGTGGCACGTCGGCCGTCAGAGTGAAGCCCGCAAACCGGTATTGAAGCCCGAGACAGAGTTACGCCCCCAGCGGCCCTTGGTCGGGGACGCTGGTCGCCACTGATGCATAGGCGCGGGCCAGTTCCTCCACTACCTGCTCGGTCAGAGTATGGGCGGCCGCGTGCTTGTCGAGGATGGCGATGATCGCCCCGAACAACGACTCTGCGGCATCGTGCTGCGATTGCTTTGCTGTCATGGTTCCGCTGGCACCGCCTTTTCGCTGGTCATCGCCCGTCAAGCATCGGCAATCATGCTTGCATGCCGGGCGGCACCGCGCCTGTTCGTCAGGTGAACACTGTCTGACCATCCGCGCCGATGCGGTACCGCTAGTTGCCTTCTACCTGCGGAGCGTCGCCGCCTAATGCGACGGCGATCTTGTTGCTGACATTTCGCATCACGTCGAACGTCAACTCGACGGCCTCGACGTCGGAGAAGTGCGTTTAAACTTCGTCAGCACCGAGGCTTCGCGCATCGGCTTGGGCGACCGACAGTTGCGCTGCGTTGCGCCGCGCAACCGGACCCGCTCTGTCGTCAGTGGGGCCGGCAAAAGCGTCGGCAAGTCCGCCCTTTATCTAGACGCCAGTTGCGGACGTGCTATCCAGGACGATCTTGGGGAATGCGAGCTTCGTCGAAGCGAATCAGTTGCTGCCACCGACGTCCCTTGGCGCGTAGCCGCATCGCCTACAACGTTTCGGCCACTCCTGCGTCCAGAGCACTTCAGCCTTTGGCATCGATTGCTGTCGCGACGTCAGTGCCCCTTTCGGTGAGCTTGAGCCAAGGCTGCCACTGCCGCGCCGCTCGCCTGACAGGACAGCCCGAGCTGAGCAGGACCCGCCGAAGCGTTCAGTTCGCTGACCAGCGCCCCACCTGCTGGCCATCGTCTGCACAGCAGTGGTATCCATGCGCAGGTGCTCCGACATGGCGGAAGCGTAGCCGGATTCTCCAGCGGCGTCAGTTCACCCGCGTCACTGCGCCTGACTCACCGACGACATGTGAAAGTCCGGAATCCGCAGCGATGGCATCGCCGCGCGGGTCGCGTAATCGCCCCACTCCCGCGGCAGCGTCACCTCGCTGACCCCGGCCTCGCTCGCGCGCCGCAGCAGGTTCAGCGGACTCTCATTGAACCGGAAGTTGTTGACCGCGGCCGTCACTGCGCCGTCCTCGACCAGGTACACACCGTCGCGGGTCAGCCCGGTCAGCAGCAGCGTCGTCGGGTCGACCTCGCGGATGTACCACAGTGTGGTCAGCAGCAAGCCGCGCTCAGTGCCGGCAACCAGTTCGTCCAAACTTGCTGTGCCGCCGGTCATCAGCACATTGTCGGCGGCCACCGCAACCGGCACCTGAAATTCCGCTGCCGAAGCACGCGGATAGGCCAGCGCGTTGATCGTCCCATCGTGTATCCAGTCCACCCGGCTGATGTCCATCCCGTTGTCGAACACCGACACGGTCTCCGACGAACTGCTGGCCGCCACGAACGGCGACGACTGCAGGCCCGCCGCAAAAGGGTCGGAGTACAAGGTCAGCGGCAGGTCGGTAAGCCGCTCCCCCACTCGGGTTCCGCCCTCGGGGGCCGACAGCGCGGTGCGGCCCTCCTGCGCGCCGCGGCCGCCCATCGTCCAGCCCAGATAGATCATCATGTCGGCCACCGTCGACGGCGGCATGATCGTTTCATAGCGCCCGGCCGGTAGGCTTACCGTCCGCTGCGCCCAGCCAAGCCGCGTGGACAGCTGCTCCAGCAGCGAGTCCGTGGGTACCGCAATGAAATCGGGCGTGCCGATACCGGTCCACGCGCTGGCGCCGTCGCGTTTAGCATTGATCTCCACCGTTCCGGTCGGCTGAGTGTAGCGCCGCCGCAGCCCCGTCGACGATGCCAGAAACGTCGTCTCCAAGCGGTGATAAGCAAAGCCGTACAACTGATCAGCACCCTGGAAACCACGGCTCAACGAGCCGGCGACATCACCGAAAACCTCGGCGCCCGTCGCGGGCACCGGCGCATCCCAGTCGTCGGGCACATCGGTACCGGTCAACAGCGGCGCGGCATCTCGGGCGTCGGGAGCTGAGCGGGCCCCATCTGCCGATGCAGCCACCAAACCCGGAATGAGCGCCGGGTCCACCTCAGCCGACTTCAGCGAGGCGACGCGGACGGTGTCGCCTTGGTGGGCAAAAGAGATCACCGTGGTGGTGCGGCTGCTCGACTGCCCATTGGTGGTCATCGAGTTGTTCGCCCAGCGCAGCGAGGCCTCCGACCGATCAGTGATCAGCACAATCGTCTCGTCCACGCCAGCCGAACGGGCAGCGCCCAGGGCGATTTCGATCGCCAGCTGGGCGCTGATCACAAGCCGACCTCGGCGCGAGTGTTGAGCACGTTGACGCCACGAAACAATGCCGACGGGCAGCCGTGGCTGACCGGGGCCACCTGGCCGGGCTGGGCCTTACCGCAGTTGAACGCACCGCCCAGCCGCCACGTCGACGGACCCCCAACGGCTTCCAGCGAATTCCAGAAATCGGTGGTGGTGGCCTGATACGCGACGTCGCGCAGCTGACCGTTCAGCCGACCATTTCTGATTTTGAAGAACCGCTGGCCGGTGAATTGAAAGTTATACCGCTGCATATCGATTGACCACGACTTGTCGCCGACGATGTAGATGCCATCCTCGACCCGGCTGATCAGGTCGTCGGTGCTCAGGTCCTCAGGGCTGGGCTGCAGCGACACGTTGGCCATCCGCTGGATGGGAACGTGATGCGGCGAATCGGCATACGAGCAGCCATTGGACCGCGCCTTGCCGAGCCGCGGCGCGAACACCCGATCGAGCTGATAGCCGACGAACAGCCCGTCGCGCACCAGATCCCAGCTTTGGGCGGCCACGCCCTCGTCGTCGTAACCGACACTCGCTAAACCATATTCGACGGTGCGGTCGGCGGTCACGTTCATCACCGGCGAACCGTAGTGCAAGCTACCGAGCTTGTCCGGCGTGGCGAATGACGTCCCGGCATAGGCCGCTTCGTAGCCGATCGCGCGGTCGTATTCGGTTGCGTGACCGATGGATTCGTGAATTGTCAGCCACAGGTTGGTCGGATCGATCACCAGATCGGTCGGACCGGCCGGCACGCTCGGTGACTTGACCTTCTCGGCCAGCAGCGACGGCAGCTGTGCAAGCTCGTCGGACCAATTCCACACCTCGTCACCGGCCAAGACCTCCCAGCCGCGGCCCATCGGCGGCGCCAGCGTGCGCATCGAGCCGAATCCGCCGCCCCCGCCGATCAGCGTCACCGCCTCCTGCCGCGATAGCAGCCGCACCCGCTGCTGGGTGATCGATGAGCCGAAGGTGTCGGCGTAGAACGTCTGCTCCTTGACCGCGATCAGCCCGGCTGACACGTGATCGATTCCGTCAGAAGCCAGCAACCTGCCCGAGTAGTCCCCGAGCAAAGCGATCTTATCCGCGCTCGGCACGTCGAATGGGTCGACGGCGTAGTTCGACACCCAGGTGGCGTCGGTGTAGATCGGTTCGGCCGCAAGCTCGACACGCTCACCGTTCAGCGCCTGGAGAGTGGTCGCCACCTGCACGGCCCGCCGCGCGGTGTCAGCCGCCACATCAGTGGCCAGCTCGGCGTGTGACGCGAAGCCCCAGGTGCCGTCGACGATGACCCGCACCGCCAACCCGAGTTCGCGGTCGACGACGGAGGCTTGCAGCTCGCCGTCGCGCAACTGGATGGTTTCGGTCGTGATGCGGTGAACCCGCAGGTCGGCGTGGCTCGCCCCGGCCGCGGTAGCCGCGGACAGCGCGGCGTCGGCCAGCTCCTGGCGGGGCAGGTTGAGGAAGTCCGAAT
>NZ_JBARMY010000424.1:0-16127 GCF_049802695.1 Mycobacterium sp. | reverse complement strand
ATTGAACAGGTTGTGCCACCACTGCGCCCTGTTCTGAAATTGCGCGGCGATGACGCCGTCTCCGAGGGACTCGGCGAACCGGGAGATGGTGAAGTCGTCGACCGACCATTCCAGCGTGATCGAGGCGCCGGCGGTCGCGTGACCGGCGCCGAAGTCCGCGGTCTGCGGGGCGTAGCCATGCTTGAGGTACGTGGCTATCCCCGGCCGCTCGACGTAGCCGTCAAGCCCGGCACCGCCGTCGGTCGCTGCCTTGAGCATGTAGTACAGCGCCGTCTTGGCGTCGAAATTCTTCGCCCCGAAGGTGTAGAGGTTGACGATGAGCGGGACCGGATTGTCGCCGGTCATGATGCCGGTCGATGAGTTAGCCAGCGCCCACCGCGGAAACGACCCGCTCTGCTCGGCGTCATGGACCAGCGATTGCGCCATGTCGCCCGCGCGCTCCGGGAAGAGCAGTGCCTGCAGGGCGGCCTGACAGCGGTAGGTGTCCCAGTCGGAGAAGTTGGCGTACTGGGTGTGTCCCCCGGCCACCGCGCGGATGACACCGTCGAACCCGATGTAGCGCCCATCGACGTCGTTGAACGTGTTGGGATGCAACATGGCTCGATAAAGCGACGTGTAGAAGGTTTCGACGTCGCCGCTGTTGGTCCCGGCCACCTTGATTCGCGACAGTACGGTGTTCCATTCGGTCGATGCGGCCGCGCGCACCTCATTGAAACCCGCGCCGCCCTCGGCAGCGAGGTTGGCGCGCGCTCCATCGACACTGACGTAGGAGATCGCGGTCCGCACCTCGAGCACCGAGCCGGCCGGGAATTGCAGGTAGGCCCCGCTGCGACCGGATGCCGCACTGCGGGCGCCCGGTGTGACCGAATTGCCTTGCCAGGTGCCGTATGCCGTGAACGGTTGGCTGAACGTCATGACGAAGTACACCGTGTAGGTGTTACTGGCGCCGCAGAATCCGCCGCTGGTCGCCGACCCGGTCACTGACGTGCCGTCCTCGCCGATCTGCACCGTCGCCGCGGAGTTGCCCGCGAGCGACCCGCCGGAGCGGACGTGGAACAGCGCGGGCCGACCGTTGTCCGGATAATGGAACCGGCCCAGCCCGGTGCGGGGGGTGGCGGTCAGCTCCGCGCTGACTCCGGTCTCCGGGAACCGCACCGAGTAGTAGCCGGGCACACCCACTTCGGTGTCGTCGTGGGCAATCTTCTCCCAGGCGTACCAGGGCTGCGAACCGATCGGGGTAGTAGTCGGCAGCACTGGAATGTCGCCGAACGCAGCGCAGCCCGCCGAGGCGTGGTTCATGCTGAACCCGGTGGAACGATCATTGTCGTGGTCGTAACCGGCGTAGGTGTCGGTGGTGTCAGGTGAGTACTGCACCATGCCGAAAGGTACTGCGGCGCCGGGGAAGTTGTCGATCTCCCCCGCCTCTTCGCCGCCCGTTCCGGTGCCGATGAGCGTTGTGACGTGCTCGACCGGATGCTCGACCAAAGCGAGCTCGTCGGCGCGCGCCGTGATGGCAGCACCGACCAGCGTCCAGGCAATGGCCGCCGCGAAGAGTGCGCCCGGAAGCCGGCGTGACTTCATGGCCGTCTGTTCCCGGGTGCCGCCACTGTCCTGGCGTTCGGCGAGACTATGACCGCTGCGCGGCGACGAAAAGGTTTCCCGGCACTTCGTCCTCAACCTCTTGCGGGGCTTTGCGACCATAACCGGCCATCAATTGGGCTGCCGGCGTCACGCTGACATCCCAACCGTGACGATCAAACCAATGCCCGACGTCTTCACGCTCCTCGAAGTACCACAGCTCGTCTGTTCTCGGGATCTCTCGCTGCGGATCGGCTTCGGCCATGAATGCGCGAATCCGATCCATCCGCGCACGACGCTTGGCACGCAGCCCCGGGTCGGCGAACTCAGATCCCAGCGCCTCCACGGCGACCCGGCTTCCGGTCACAGTCAGTCCCTGGATGCGGTCGAACAGCAAATCCTGAGCTGCCGCCGGCAGATACGGCATCAGCCCCTCCGCCGACCAGACGCTGGGCGCTGAAGCGTCAAAGCCTGCTTCCTGCAACGCGGTCGGCCAGTCGTGCCGCAGATCGACCGGAACGGCGACCCGATGGCAGGCAGGTTCTACCCCGTGTTCGCGCAACGTCGTCGCTTTGAACTCCAACACCCGGGGCTGGTCGAGCTCGTACACCGTCGTCCCGTCGGGCCACGGCAACCGCCAGGACCGCGCATCCAAACCCGCCGCCAGAATCACCGCCTGACTGATACCGGCACGCGCGGCATCCAGGAAGAAGGTGTCGAAAAATGCGGTGCGCGAGGCCATATAACCGACCATCGCCTGCATCTGCAGCGGCAGCTCGGGTTCGGCTTCGACCAGTTCGGGGGGTAGTTGTGGACCGGAATACCAGCTCCAGACCCCGTCGCCGACGGCATCGAGGAACACCCGGGCGAACGGATCGCTGATCAGCGGATCGTCGCTTTCCGTTTCCGCCGCCCGCGCCGACGCCACACCCAGCGCGGTAGCACCTACGCTTTCAGTGATCTCCCAGGTGTCGTTGTCGGTTCTTGCCACGCCCATAGCTTCCTTCCCGGCCCGTTCCCTCCAGGGCGGTCCGTTGCACCGCCGACGCTACCCAAGCGTGCCGAGTCGCGACGTGGCGACCCCGCGGGCCAGCCCGTGAACTCGGCCGGGAAGGTATCGACGGCTACGTCGACACCAAGTCGATCTCCATCGCCGCAGCCCGCTGACCGGCGCTGATCGTCAAATGTCTTCGCCCCGTCGCGGCGCGAAAACAGGAACGAAGACGCGGTCGTCAGCGTCGTGTCGTTCGAAACGGACCTCGACAGGCAGGCCGATATGGATCGAATCGAGTTCGCAGTCAACGATGTTCGTGGCGAGGCGAAGGTCGTCCTGTTCGGCCAGCTCGACGATCGCGATGGCGTAAGGGACCGGCACGGCAGGATTGAAGGGTTGGTGGTTGATGGTGTATGTGAACACCGTCCCGTGACCGGAGACGGGTTGTGCAACCAGATCGCCGCCACAGTCGGGGCAGTCCGCGCCGGGCGGATGAACCCATCGTGTGCACCGACTGCACCGCGTGATCATGAGGCGCCCGTCGGCGCCGCCCTCCCAGAACGCACGGTTGTATTGATCGCGCTCAGGAATCGCTCGCGGCGGGTTGGCGTGCGGCGCGTCATCGGGCATGACAAGGAAAGTACATTCCAGACAAGCGCCGGCGAATATGGCCCATAGCGAACGGACGATTGCCCGATGAGCCACTTTGAGAAGAACGCGATCATCAGCGGCCTCGGCATCTCCCGAATCGGCCGCCACACCGGAATACCCGGGCTCGAGTTGACAGTCGAGGCAACACGGGCAGCGATAGCAGACGCCGGCCTCTCAGTCGACGACATCGAGGGAGTGGCCACCCTCGGTGACACGCCCGCGGCCGAGGTCCTTGACGCACTCGGCATCGAGGCAGCCAACCAGACGCTCGGGTTCGACACCGGCGGTGTGCTGATTCCGGTCATGTCGGCTTGTCGTGCCGTCGCAGAGAAGCGCGCGCGACACGTCCTGGTGTATCGCACGGTGCTGATGTTGGGCGGCGCGATGACTGACGCGCCGGTATCGCAGGAACCCAATCCGCTGGCGTCCCCGCCGTTGGAGCCGCACCTTCCCGGGACGCGGCGGAAGATCGGCGCGTTCGACGACGTCGGTGAGCTGTTGGCCGCTCACGCCTACTCGGCGGCGAACTGGATTGCGCTGCATTGCCGTCGCCACATGGGCCGGTATCGGACGACCAAGGAGCAGCTGGGCTGGCTTGCCATCAACAGCAGGCACAATGCCGCCCTCAACCCTTCTGCCGTATTTCAGAAGCCGCTGACGATGGCCGACTATCTGGCGGCACGGCCGATTTCAACCCCTTTCGGACTGCTCGACTGTGACGTGCCCATCGACGGATCGATCGCTCTGGTGGTGTCACACGCCGATTACGCGGTGGATTGCCCGAATCGTCCGGTCGCCGTCGAGGCGATCGGCGGCGCCTACGGGTCCGGGGGGTGGTTTCACCGCGACGATTTCCCGAAGATGGCGTCAGTAGGTGCAGCGGCCGAGATGTGGTCGCGGACAGACCTGCGTCCATCGGATATCGACGTTGCCGAACTCTACGACGGCTTCACGTTTCTCACACTCGCGTGGCTCGAGGCGCTCGGTTTCTGCGGCGAGGGCGAAAGCGGCCCGTTCGTCGACGGGGCGACGCGGATCTCGCTGGACGGCGACCTGCCGCTGAACACCTACGGTGGCCAACTCTCCGCAGGACGGATGCACGGCTACTGGCTGCTGCACGAGGCGTGCCTTCAGCTGCGCGGCCAGGCGGGCGATCGGCAGCTCGCGCGCCGGCCGGAAGTGGCGATTGCCGCCGCGGGTGGTGGGCCGATAGCGGGCTGCATGCTGTTGACTTCCTGAAAACGGCGCTTCGGCTGCCGATTCAGGTTGGACCACCCTGACCGCTCGCACTCGTTTCCGGCTACCGTCATGACGTTGTCTCACAACAGATCCCGGCGTACGGTTCCCTGATCATTCGAGACGCCGTGATGCTTTCCGGCCACTCTGCGGCCGGCTGCGTGCCGCGCTGCGACATAGCCGAATACCATCGTGTTGGCGATGCTCGCACCGGCACCCGGATAAGTCCGGCCCATCACCGTGGCGGTGGTGTTGCCGGTGGCATACAGGCCGTCGATCACCTGGTCGTGTTGGTCGAGAACCTGGGCGTACTCGTTGGTGATCACCCCACCGCACGTTCCGACGTCGGACGGGTGCACTTGAACCGCGTAGTACGGCGCCCGGTTGAGGGGACCGATCGCGGCGTTGGGCCGATAGCCGGGGTCACCGAGGCAGTCGTTGTACGCCGACTGACCACGTCCGAAGTCGGGATCCAGACCTAGCGCCGCGAACCGGTTGAAGCGCTGCACCGTTTGCTCGAGTTCGTCGGCGGGGACCCCGATCTGGCCTGCTACCTCGGCGACAGTGCCGCCGCGTTTGATGTCACCGCGGTCGATCAGCTCGTCAGGCAAACCGCGCTTCAGCGCATTGGCGCCCGCGACATATCTGCGCACATAGCCGTCGTCGAAGATCATCCAGCACGGCACAGCCTTGTTGGCGTACATCGCCTTGCCGACCTCCACATACGAATTGGATTCGTTACAGAATCGCCGCCCGGTGGAGTCGACGTAGATTGCGCCCGGCCGCTGCCGTCCGGCGCCCAGTGAAGCGACCGCGGTGCCCCCGTCCGGGATGAGAATCACGGGCAACCACCAGGCTTCGTCCAACAGGTCGGTGCGGGCTCCCGCACGCATCGCCGTGTCCAGCACCTCACCGGTGTCGCCGAGATTGGCTATCGTCCAGTGCGCCTCGTTCGGCTGGTCACCGCTATAGCGGCGCCGCATGTTGGCGTTGCGGCCGAATCCCCCAGCGGCCAGCAGCACTCCCCTGCGCGCCTCGATATCGAGCGATTCACCCGCTCGACGCACCCGCGCCCCGACGACCCGGCCGTCCTCGACGATCAGGTCCTGCAGCGCGGTGTTGGTCCACAGCGGGGGCTCGCCGCCGCCGAGATCGATGAGCACCTTCAGCATCTGGGCAATGAGAGACGCACCGTTGGTGAGCATTTCGCGACGCCGGACCCGAGCTGCAGCGGTGCGGGCGAACACCCGGAATGCCACCGCGAACGCTCGCGGTGCGCGATTGAAGTACTGCACTCCGCGCAACTCGTTGGTCTTCACCACGAAACCGAAGCCCTTGGCCAACGGCGGTTGAACCTTACCGCTCCATCTCCCGAGCTTCGCGGCGTCGAACGGAACTGCCTCGTATCCACGGCCGGCGGCGTTGCCCCCCTGATGATTGGGGTAGTAATCGCTCCAGCCGGCACACCGAACCAGACGAAGACCCTTGCGGAGCAGGAACGTCGTCATCTCATAACCCGCGTTGAGGAACATCTCGCGCCGCGGCAGCGACGATGCCGCTCCGATATCGCCGACCACGTCGGCGAAGTAGGCCAGAGCATCTTCGTGTGAATCTGCGATGCCGTCGGCTCGCATCAACGGGTTATTGGGTAACCAGACGATGCCGCCGGACAGCCCCGTCGACCCACCAACCAGGGCCTGCTTCTCGACGACCAACGGCTCTAGTCCGGAGTCGATCGCTGCCAGGGCCGCCACCAGTCCTCCCCCGCCACTGCCCGCGATGAGCAGGTCGACGGAGCGGTCCCACCCGGCGGTCATCGCAGCTCGGACGTGACGTCCGCGCTGAGCCCGAGGTCGGCCACCGGCACGTCAAGCGTCGTGTTGGTTTTCTGTATCGCGGGCACCAGCTGCTCATAAGACAAGCCGGCCAGGAACCCGTCAATGACGCGTTCGAAATTCGAGATGAGACCTTCGATTTTGCTCGACAGCCGCATGTACTGGAACCCGTTGGAGTGCAGCCCTTTCTGCTGTTTCGGCAGATTGGCGAAGTCCTGGGCGCAGATCGGCGGCCAGCGAGGGTCGTTGGGCGCCATCGGCTCCGGTGGTGTGGGCTTGCCCTGTGAGGCGTCGGAGGGGTAGCGCGTCAGGGACCAGATCTCGAACAACGTCTCCTCAGGGCCGAGCGGACGGATCCGGTACGACGATGCGCTGCTGTACGTCGGCAATATGAAATAGTGCGGAAAGGCGTACCCGAGCGGATCGAGGATGCCGCGACGGTCCAAGTCGTTGAGGTCGGGAATGTCGCTGCCCCGGGCCCGATGCCACTCCACCACTGCATCGTTGACACTGGCTCGCCAGGCGGCCATCGCGGCGGCCGGGTCGGCCGGCAGTTCGATATTCTGCAGACCTTCAGCGATACGGATGTCGTTCTTGTGGGTCATCCCGCCCATGCCCTCACCCAACGAGCGCATCAGATACAGACTGCTCTTTATGATCTCTTTCGAGGAAGGCGGTGCGCTGGGCTGTGACGATTGGTCGTACATCCGCCGCAAACCCGGGAGTAGTTGGGGGTGAGTCTGGGGGACGTGATAACCCTCCATGAACGCCGCCTCCGCCAGTTTCCAGTTGACCGGAAGCCGACAGGACTGCCACCACTCGACACGCAGCGATTCCACATTCCACTGCTCGTAGACCGAGGCGAACGGCTCGAGGCAGTCACGCAACGGCGGCGCATGTTCGTCGAGGTTGATCCACGCACACCCGCCCCACAGCTCGCATCTGACGGACACGAGACGAAGATCGTCCGGCCGCATGTTGTGCTCATCGAATGCCTGCGGACTGGCGACATAGGTGCTACTGCCATCCAGGGCCCAACACCAGCCGTGGAAGGGACAGACGAAGCTACGCCGAAATCCGTTGCCCTCAACGAGCTTCACTGCGCGATGACGGCATGCGTTGTGGAACGCCCGAATCGTATCGGCATCGACGCGGACGACGATTATTGACTGGTCGAGGATCTCGTATTCGACATAGTCGCCGGGCTTCGGGATCTCTTCGAGCCGGCACGCCATCTGCCACACACGTGCCCACAGCATCGTCGCTTCCAGCTCGTAGAACTGCGGGTCATAGTACCGCTGCTTCGGTATACGATCCGGTCGCTGCACCGCCCACGGTATGTCCATCGGCGCCCAGTTCCGTATTCCGTTGCCGCTCAAAGCAACGCTCCCTGCTCAGTTTCATTGAGGGTCATCGCGCTCCTATGACCTGATCATGCCGATTTCAGCACCGGTGCCGTATGTGGTGCCGACCTCGCCCGTCCAGTACACGGTGCCCGCGGCGCCGGCTTCGACCTCCTGTTCCGCCTTTTCGGTGGCGATGACGTAGATCGGCATGCCTTCCTCGACGCGTTGGCCGCTTTCAACCAGCAACCCGGTGAGTTCCGCTTCGGAGATGGCAACCGAGGTGCGTGGGATACGGATGACGAATTCAGCCATGCGCGCCCGCCCTTGCTGCCTGGCGGCTTCCCTCGAGTGTCTTCCGGGCGGCCGCGACGATGCGAGCCGGCGAGGGATAGAGCTGGGCTTCCAGTCCGGCGGCGGCCGGGGCGGGCACGAACGGCGCCGCGACGCGCTGGATCGGCGCGACCAGACTGTTGAAGAGTTCGGCCTGCAGAGTCGCGACGATTTCAGCTCCCGGGCCGGCGAATTGAACCGCGTCGTGTGTGACCACGGCCCGCCTGGTGCGACCGACCGACTCGACGATGGTATCCACGTCGAGCGGCACCAGGGTCCGCAGATCGACCACTTCTGCACTGACCCCTTGCTCGTCCAGCGCCGCGGCGGCCGCCAGCGCGTCGAGCACGCTGCGCCCGTAGCTGATGATGGTCACATCGGTTCCCGGCCGCTTGACATCGGCGAGTCCCAACGGAATCGAAAACCCCGGATCGGTTGGCACAAGCCCTTTTCGGCCCTGCAAGCGGATGGTCTCGACGAACAGGCACGGGTCCTCGTCGAAAATCGCGGCGGTCAGCAGTCCCTTACCGTCACGAGGGGTGGACGGCACGATCACTTTCATCCCGGGGATGTGCATGAACCACGCTTCCAAGCTCTGCGAGTGGGTGGCACCGGTGGCGAGCCCACCGTAGACCTGGGTGCGGATGGTGATAGGTGCGGTGGTTCGGCCGGCCGTCATGAACCGTAACTTGGCGGCGTTGTTGATCAGCTGGTCCGCAGCGATGCCGATGAAGTCCATGATCATGATCTCGGCGACCGGCAGCAGCCCGTCGATCGCCGCACCGATCGCCGCGCCGACGATCGCGGCCTCCGAAATCGGGGTGTCGAGCACACGGTCCCTGCCGTACTTGGTCGAGAGCCCCGCGGTCGGGCCTGACGCGCCGGGGTCGGCGATGTCCTCACCGAGCAGGAACACCCGGTCGTCGGCCTGCAATGCCTGGTCGAGCGCGAGGTTCAGTGCCTCGCGCATCGTCATTTCTTTCTCGGCCATCCGAAGTCCTCAGCTGGGGTGAGCGATCGGGGTGGCGTACACGTCCCGCTCGAGTTCCTCGATCGACGGCGGATCGGCGGCCATCACCGCCTGCAGCGCGGTCTCGACGGTGTCCGAGGCGTCGCTTTCGATGCGCTTGAGCTCGTCATCGCTGCCGATTCCGGCTTCGACGAGATGGCTGCGGAATCGAGGCACCGGGTCAGCCGCCATCGCCTGAGCCAGCTGCTCCTCCGGAATGTAGGGCGCTTTGTCGCCGAAGTAATGGCCGCGGAACCGGAACGTCACGCACTCGATAAAGGTGGGCCCGTGACCGTCGCGCGCCTTCTGCAGCGCCTCGTCCAGCGCGTCGGCCACAGCCAGCGGGTCGTTGCCGTCCACGCGGATCCCGGGCATGCCGTAACCGGACGCGCGCTCGGCGACGTGTTCGATCTTCATCGTGTGCTCAGTCGGCGTCATCTCCGCGTAGAGATTGTTCTGGCACAGCAGCACAATCGGCAGGTCCCACAGCGCGGCCATGTTCGCCGCCTCATGGAAGGAGCCGGTGTTCGTCGCGCCGTCGCCGAAGCTGACCACTGTGACGCGGTCGAGCCCTTTGCGCTTCGCGGCCATCGCCAAACCGACGCCGACCGGCGGCCCGGCGCCCACGATGCCGGTCGAGAGCATCACCCCGTTCTCGGGCTTGGCGATATGCATGGTGCCGCCTTTGCCGCGGCTCGCCCCGACGGTGCGGCCCATCATTTCGCCGTAGATCTCTTCCAATGGAACGCCTTTGCCGATCAGATCGTGCAGTCCGCGGTAGGTGGTCACCAACTGGTCGTCGGCGCGCAGACACACCCCCATGGCGGCGGCGATGGCTTCCTGCCCACGCGACGGCCAGTACACGCACAGGAACTCCCCGGTGCGGATGCCTTTCGACAACCGGTCGTCGGCGGCCTTCATCAAGGCCATCAAGGCGTAGATGCGCTTCTGCCGATCCGGTTTCCGGCTCACGGTTCGAACGACGCGATCTCGCGGTAGATCTTGGGCACCGGTGGCGGATCCAGATTGAGGAATTCCAGTGACGACATCTGGCCGCCGGCGGCGAGTTCGCCCATCCGTGCCAGCACCCCGTCGAGATCGTCGGTGTCGAGCTCGTAGATTGCGATGAAAGGTCCCTCGCTGTTGGTGGGCGCGAACCGGCGAGCCGACACCACACCGTCGATTTTCGTGAGTTCGGCCAGGTGCGTCTGGTTGTACCAGTCGTGGTAGTCGGCCTCTTTGTCCGGTGAGACCGGCAGCGACGCGACGTACATGATCCCTTTGGGCATAGTCACCTCTCGAAGATTGTTCAGCTATCCCAGAATCGGGGCACGGACGCCGGCGCCGACGGTTACCCGAGCCCCACGGGTACGGGACGGACGTGACAAACCTGGACTCCTCTGTCAACCGACTGGCGAACCCACACTAAGTCGATCGAGGACTCTGTGACAAGGCTCACAGCAAGTCGGCTCGGCCTGTAGACATGGTCGGCGCCGGCCGATCGGTGGTCGTTGATCCGCGACAGGATGGCTTCCTCTTCGCCCCAGGCGAATATTGCGTCGAAGAACCGGTCGGTCACCGTCGAAACATCTTCCCGCGAGAAGCCGCAACGCGCGAAGTTGTTGACGTAGTTCGGCAGCGATTGATACGCCTGCAGCCACTCCATGCCGATTCTTCTGGCTTCTTCCCGGCCGTCGCAGACGATCACCGTCTGCTCCGGCAAGACCAGTGCCTCTTCACCCAGCGTTTCACGGGCGGTGGCGGTGTGCTCGGGTGTCACCAGGTAGGGGTGCGTCCCGGCCGAACGTTCCGCGGCCAGCTGCAACATCTTCGGGCCGAGCGCGGCCAGCACCCGGTCGGTGACCGCCACCGGCGAGCTGGCGTTGTCCAGGCCGTCGAGATAGTCAGCCGTCGCCGTCAACGGCTTCTTGTACTGACCAGGCTTGACCGAGTTGACAACCGGCCCGTGGCTGACCCCGATGCCCAGCAGAAAACGGTCGGCGTAAGAACTTTTCACCGACGCGCAGCGGGCAGCGACGTCATTCGGCGGATGCATCCAGAGGTTGAGCACGCCGGTGGCTACCGCGATGTGCTTCGTCGACTTCAGCAGGTTCTCCACCGACTCGAACACTGGGCCACCGACATCCGGAATCCATAGGGCGGAGTAACCGAGCTCCTCTACTTCGGCGGCCTTCTCGGCCGCCTCGGACTGGTCGCGGTAGCGCAGATGAGAACTCCACACTCCGACACCGGAAAGGTTCACGGCGTCGCCGGTCGCATTCCCGGTTCGACTTGCTCTGCGCGAAATCGGGTGAGAACTCGTTCGCCCTCAGGCATGTGAGGGCCGATCACATCCGGGCCGTCGGCCGTGATGTGCACCGTCTTCCGCTCGAGCACGGCGCCGACACCTTGTTCCCAGATGTAACCCGTGACGGCAAGCACCATCCCGGGTTCGAGGACCTCGGCGGCCGAGGTCGCCGGAAGCTGCGGCGACACCACCGGCGCGTCGAAACCCACGCCGACGCCGTGGGCCACCGGCATCGGCGGCAACTGTTCCCCGGCGGCCTGGTAGGCGGCCAACAACTCGCTGGCGTGCGATGCCGGCCGGCATGCCTGCACCAGCCGATCCCACAGTGCGTCGGCCCGTGCGAACAGCTCACGCGCCTTTGCGGTTTCGTCCCCAACCAGGTAGGTGCGCCCCAGCTCGCCGATGTAGCCGTGAGCCAGTACACCCGGCGCCAACACCACCAGGTCGCCCGCCTTGACGACGCCGTCACCGGCGACGCGGCGCCACGGGTGGTCCTTCGAGGTGATCCAGGCGACGTCTTGACTGGCCGGAGTGCTGACACCGCCTGCCGTCATACTTTCCAGAATCACCGCGTTCAGTGTCCGCTCGGCCACTCCCGGGCGCAGCTCAGCCAGCGCGGCGGCCAAGCCGACCGCGGCCACCCGGGTCGACTCTCGAAGCGCCGTAATCTCTTCCGGTGTCTTGATACGTCGCGCCGCCTGTATCGTCGGCTCGCCGTCGACCAGTTCGGCATTCGGGAAAGCCATCGGCAGCAGCTGGGCGTAACTCGGCGACAGGGCGTCGGAGCCCACCCGGCGAGCCTTCGCGGTGGCGTCGATCTTCCGCAGATTGGCGATCGTGTTCAGTGGGTTCCAGGAGATGCCGTAGAGGTTTTCGTGCGGAATCTCGTCTGGTACGCCTTCGTCCCAGGTACTGAGCAGGTGAACTGCTCCGGTGTCGCGAACCAGCAGGCAGTTGGGACCGAATGGTCGGGTGCCCGCGACCCACAACTGCGGTACCCCGGTGACATAGCGCACGTTGGCCTGCCGCCCCAGCACCAGGATGTCCAAGTCGTCGGCATCCATTTGCACCAGCGCGCGTTCCCGCCGCCCACGCCGGAGGGCTCGATCGTCCGGCAGGACCTCAGTCGCCATAGGGCGAGTAGGGGTAGTCGGTCAGTTTGATCCAGCCTTCCTCGGTGATCACGATGATCTCTTCGCTGCGGTAGCCGCCGGTGCCGTCTTCCCACACGACCGGCTCCAGGACCAGCACCATACCGGGCTGCAGGACGTAGTTCTCGTCGAATTCGTCGCCCAGGTCGGTGCCGATCATCGGTAGCTCCGCGGCGTTCACCCCGATGCTGTGCCCCAGGTAAAAATGCGGCAACCAGGGCCGGGCGCCCCCGTTGGCTTCGGTTGCCACCCTGCCCAATTCAGCCACAGTGGCACCCGCGCGCGTGACGTCGAGGACTGCGGTCATGATGTCTCGCCACCGATAGAACTGCGCCTGCTGCCGGGGCGTCGGGTCGGCACCGACGACCCAGGTACGGCCGAAGTCCGAGCAGTAGCCACCGTAAGTGACGCTGACGTCGGTCCACAGCACGTCCCCGGCGCGCAGCTCCCGTTCGGTCGCCAGCAACGGCAGCGCGAGGTCACCGTGGGTGGTCCAGGTGCCTTCCGCCTTGGACCGGGGCATGACCTGCCAGACGGGTTCCAACATGCTTGCCACGGCGCCCATCTCGAACGCCCGGCGGACGAACCCCGCCGAGAGGTCGATCTGCCGCAGGCCGGGCACCAGAGCTTTGTGCACATCAACGATCGCGTCGTCGGTTATCCGCACAGCCTTGCGGATGCAGGCTATTTCGTCGAGCGTCTTGATCGCCTTCGCGGCGCTCACCACGACCGCGGCGTCAGCCGGGTCACCGCCGGGGAACAGCCGCTGCTTGGCCCGCCGCATGGCGCCGGTGAGTTCGTCGACGGCGACGGTCGTCCCGGCCGGGATCAGCTCGGCGAGCGTTTTCGCGAAAAACTCGACGCCTTCATCGAACTCCAGGTACACCGCGGAATGACGATGGTCGTCCGGCAGGCCCGACTCCTCAGCGCGCCCCTCCCGGAACGGCAGGAACAGATGCGGGAACTCGTCGTCGGCCAACACCACCGCAACCGGCCGCTCGACATGGGCCAGACCGGCATCGCCGAGCGGCCAGTTGGCGCCGGTGGCATAGGTGACGGCGTTGTTGCCCAACAGAATTAGAGCGCCGATGCCGCGCTCGGCCATCGCCGATCGGAGTCGGGCGCCAGTCTCGCGCCGCATCCGGTTGCGATCCGGCTCGTCCGGTATCACCCACTTCGCCTCGGCCGGCGCCCCGGTTGCCAAGAATGCCGTCATTTAACTCCCAGAAACTCCCTGATATTGCCGCCGACAACGCGGGCGGCGTTCTGCGGGCCGAGTGCCTCGACGACTGCTGCCAGCGACTTCTCCGAATAGCCGAACGTGCTTTCATTGTGCGGGTAGTCGGTGGACCAGAACACCTTGTCGATTCCGATCTTGTCGATCAACTCCAGCCCGAGGGGGTCGACCATGAACGACGCGCTCATGTGGGTGTCCCAGTAGTACTGGACGTCATGCTCGAGGGTGTGATTGAACATGTGCTGATAGGACGCCACCAGGTGTTCGGCGTCTTGCAATGCCCAGGGCACCCAGGAGATTCCGCCTTCGAACCAGCCGATCCGCAACCCGGGGTGCCGGTCGAGGATCGCGCCGAAGATGTACTTGGAGAACACCTCCCTGAATCCGTCGATGTTGAGCATCATACCCACGGCAATGCCGTTGAATTCGGTCGGCGACTTCGGCGGTGTCTCACCGATGTGGTGAGACACCGGCACGCCCGACTGCTCGATCTCATCCCATACCGCGCCCATCGCGGTGCTCGAGTAGTCGATCGGATTGCCGTCGTTGTCGACGCCGGGGCTCAGTGGCATCAGAAAAGTTCTGAGTCCCAGCGACTTCAGTTCTTCCAACGTCCGTCGGGCTCCCTTCGGATCCCACCAGTTGATCAGCCCGACGCCGTAGAAGTGGCCGTTGGACTGCTCCTGCAGCTCAGCCATCAGCTCGTTGTAGATGCGGAAAACGCGCTCGCGGATCGCCTTGTCAGGGAAGTGGAACAGCGCGAGGACCGCATTCGGGAAGGCCAGTTCCTTATCGACGCCGTCGGCGTGCAGTTCTTCGATCCGCGCCTCGATGTTTTTTGTTGCCGCACCGGCGAGGTCGTCGTACTGCATGAGCACCCGACTGAAGTCGGCGGGCAGGAAATTCTTGCCCTTGCGCCCGACCATGTAGGCGCCGTCCTCGTACCAGATCCGCGGCGCCTTGTCCTTGAGTTCGTCCGGGAAGCGCTCGTAGAAGATGTCGTCGGCCACCGAGATGTGGTTATCGGCGGAGAACACCTCGGTGCCGGGCGGGAGCGCCGACTTGACTTCGCGCGCGTGCGCGCTGCGGTTCTTCGGTGCGCCGAAGCCGCCGGGCGGGTAGAGCGTGGCGGTGCTGGGCTGAGTGGACATCGTTGACCTTCCCTTCGAGAATTTCCTGAAGTTATCTGGTCACCAGGTGACCGGAAGTTCGTAGACGCCGTACGCGAGCCGATCGTGTTTGAACGGAACCTCGTCCAACGGAATCGCAAGGCGCAGCGTGGGAATGCGGCGGAACAGCGTGGTGAACACGATCTGCAGCTCCGCGCGGGCCAGTTGCTGACCGACGCACTGATGCCTGCCATAACCGAAAGCAACGTTGCCGTTCGCCCGGGCACGGTGCAGGAAGAGGCGGTCCGGCTCCTCGAACACGCTGGGATCCCAGTTCGCCGGCGCGAGATCGATGATGATGCCTTCGCCGGCGCGAATGGTCTCGCCGCCGATGTCGATGTCCTCGGCTGCAACCCGGCGCTGGCCGGTGTGGATGATCGACAGGTACCGCAGTAGCTCCTCGACCGCATTGGCGATGACACCTGGGTCTTCCGCCTCGCGCATCACCGTCGCCTCGTCGGGGTGTTCGAGCAGTGCGAGTATGCCCAGGCCGATCATGTTCGCCGTGGTCTCATGCCCGGCGATCAACAACCCGGTGCCCAGCTGAGCGGCCTCCTTCACGGACAATTCACCGGCCTTGACGCGCTCTGCGAGATCCGAGACCGCGTCTTCGGCCGGATGCTCCATCTTCTCCCGAACCAGATTCGCCAGGTACTTCGACAGACTCATTGCGCCCGAAGCGCTGGCCTCCGCGGGGGCGTACCGATCCATTCCGGCGTTCGCGTGTTGCTGAAAATACTCGGCGTCCTCGTAGGGCACACCCAGCATCTCGCTGATCACCAGCGACGGCACGGGTAGCGCCAATGCCGAAACCAGTTCGGCGGGTTGCGCGCCCGCCAGGATGGCGTCGATGTGCTCGTCGGTGATCTTCTGGATCGCGGGCCGCAAAGCTTCAACGCGTTTGAAGGTGAACGGCTTTGACAGCATCCGGCGAAAGTGGGTGTGTTCCTCGCCGTCGGCGGTGAACACCGAACGCGGGCGCTTGTGCACCGTCGACAGCATGCCTTCGTTCCAGTGCGGGAAGCCGGAACGCCGGTCATCCACGCTGACTCGAGAGTCGGCGAACAGCGCTCGGGCCTCGTCGTAGCCGGTGATCAACCACGGCGTGTTGCCATCCCAGATACGAATGCGGGACACGGGTTTGGCGGTGCCGAGCTCGAGGATCTCCGGCGGAGGCGCGAACGGGCAGCCGGCCGCTCTCGCCATCGGGTATTCCGGGATGGTCAAACTGTCTGGCATCGCGCTTATCTCATTCCTGGATGTGGATGACCTGGGCCGGACAC
>NZ_JBARMY010000423.1:0-1605 GCF_049802695.1 Mycobacterium sp. | reverse complement strand
GTCGACGGCCCCGACTGTGCCCGGCGGCGCGATCACGACCGTGACGCCGCGCGCCCACCCCGCGCCGAGCTCCGCGTCCGGGTCCCGTCGGTGGTACTGGCCCACCCGGATGCCCCCCACGTCGGTGATGGAATTCATCGGAGCGGCTTGCCCATCAGCGCCAGCACCAAGAACTCCTGCAGCACCGTCAGCCACTGATAGACGTCGAGGTGCGGGGCCATCGGATGGCCGTCGGGCAGGGTGTCCGGCCCGTCCGGCGAAATCTCGAGCATGGTGCCCAGCGCCAGTCGCAGGTCGTTGACCGCCGCAATCCAGGTGTTCGCGCCCTCCTCGGTCAGCTCGAAGCGGCTCCCGTCGTCGGGCAGGGATTTCAGGACGAATTTCGCGGCGGATCGTTTGGCGTCGATGATCTCCGGCTCGTGCAGGCTGCGCAGCGCTGCGTTGAGGCCGTCGGACGCGTCGGCGTCACCGGGTTTGTCGCCGGCAGCGTGGAAGTCCGGCAGCAGGCGCCGCAGTGTGGCGTCCTCTGGCGGGTCGGTGCTGCCGGTCCGCATCCCCGTGATCTGCTCGAGTTCGTCGGTCGGCGACGCCGCCTGGCGCGCGTCGAGCATCTCGATCAGCGAGCCGATCAGGCTCTTGAGCAGACCCGCCTCATGCGGGGTCAGCGCGGACCGGAAACGGGGACCCTCCGCGGTCTCCACCCGCTTCCATTTGCGCACAATCCGGCCCCGGACAGCCTCGGCTGCTCAGCGGTCCTGCTGCATGGTCGCCCACAAACCGGCGGCATGCAGCTTGGACACGTCGACTTCCATGGACTCGCGGGAGCCGGCCGACACCACGGCCTTCCCTTCGTTGTGCACCTGCAGCATCAGCTTGGTGGCGTGCGGCTCGCTGTAACCGAACAGCTTCTGGAAGACGTAGGTCACGTAGTTCATCAGGTTGACGGGATCGTCCCAGACGATGGTGACCCACGGACTGGCCGTCACGTCGACCGGAGCGGTCTCGCGTTGTCCGGTGCTTCCTGGCTTGGTAGGTGCCGACGCAACCATGGGTTCAAGGATACCGAGACCGCGGCGGCGCACCCGATACCGTTGCGGTGTGACGGACTGGCCGTGCGCCGGATTGCTGACAGACAAATACGAGCTGACCATGCTGGCGGCGGCGCTTCGTGACGGCACCGCGCAGCGGCGCGCCACGTTCGAGCTGTTCGCGCGCCGGCTGCCCGAAGGACGGCGCTACGGTGTGGTCGCCGGCACCGGCCGGTTACTGGAAGCGTTGCCGCAGTTCGGGTTCGACGACGCCAGGCTGTCATCGCTGGCTGAGTTCCTGGACCGCGACACCTTGCGCTTTCTCGCCGAATTCCAGTTCGGCGGCGACGTCGACGGTTACGCCGAGGGCGAGCTGTACTTCCCCGGATCCCCGGTGCTCACCGTGCACGGCAGCTTCGCCGAATGCGTGCTGCTCGAGACGCTGGCGCTGTCGATCTTCAATCACGACACCGCGATCGCGTCGGCCGCCGCCCGCATGGTCAGCGCCGCCCGCCAGCGCCCGGTGATGGAGATGGGGTCGCGACGAACGCACGAGCTGGCCGCGGTGGCCGCCGCC
>NZ_JBARMY010000422.1:0-2702 GCF_049802695.1 Mycobacterium sp. | reverse complement strand
ACGCCAGGATCGACGCCGGCCGCCGCGAGCAGATCGGCGTTGTAGTACAGCGAGATGTTGCCGTCGGTCAGCTGCGGCACACCCCATAACGTGCCGCCGCGGGTGTACAGGCCCACCACCGACGGCTCCCAGTCCGGATCGGCGTCAATCTTCGTCAGCCGGCCACTGTCGGCATACGCGGCGAGATACGCATTGGATAGCCAGAAGATGTCGTCGGCGCTGCCGCCGGCGACATCGGTGCGCAGGGTGTCGAAGTAGGTGGAATATGAGACGACGTCGGTGCGTACCTCGATGTCGGGATGCGCACGGCTGAACGCCGCGAACGATGCCCGGTATGCCGCGGCCACCTGCTCGTCCCAGAGCCGAACAGTGATCACCGTATGACCGCCGCGCGGTGAGCCTGCGCGGTTCAACACCGCCGCGAAGGTAGCCAACAGCGCCGCGACGCATATCAACGCCAATAGCGCCAGAGTGGAGTACCGCGGTCTGGTCATACGGCCCGCCGAGACAGCAGTGAGGGTCGTGGATCGCCGGAAAGAACAGCCCTGGCTGCTATCTCGCGGTTCATTTCAGTCCCGTCACTACGATCGAGGCGACGATGTGCCGCTGGAACGTCACGAACAGCATGACCAACGGCACGATCGCGACGGTGGTCGCGGCCATCACCAGCGTCCACTGGGCGCTGTACCGCGACTGCAGCGCGGCCGTCGCCACCGTCAACACCCGCCACTTGGCGCCGCTGGTGATCACCAGCGGCCACATGAAGTTGTTCCACTGCGACACCACGGTGATCAGCATCAACGTCACCAGCACCGGCCTGCTCGACGGCACCACCACATGCACGATGGTGTCCAACGTGTTGGCGCCGTCGAGTCGGGCGGCGTTCAACAGGTCGTTGGGAATTGACCGAAAGTGCTCGCGCAACAAGAAGATCGCATAGGGCGATCCGAACAGGAACGGCAACACCAGAGCCCAGAAGGTGTTCCGCAAACCCAACTGTGCCATCATCAAATACAGCGGCACGACGGTGACGGTGCCGGGCACCATCAACGTCGCGACGTACACCCAGAACAAAGCGTCGCGGCCGGGAAATTGTAGCCGCGCGAACGCATACGCCGCCAGCACCGAAAACGTCAACTGTGCCAGCAGAATCACCGCCGTCATGAGCGCCGTGACGGCCAGCGCCCGACCGAAACCGGCGCCGGCCAAACCCGTGTAGTTGGCGGCCGTGAACGGCCGCGGCAGCGCCAGGGGAGTGCCCGTTGCGAACTGCCGAGCCGAAGTGAACGACGTCAGCAACCCGAGCGCGAACGGCGCCAACGTCAACACTGCGCCGGCCAGCAGACCGGCATACACCGCGAGGCTCGATGGTTCGGCTCCTCCTGGGACCGTGCCGGCCCGCATCGTCGCCGGACGGGCCTTAAGTGAGGTCATAGGTGATCCGCCGCCTAAAGAACAGATGCTGCACGAGCGTCACCCCGACCAGGACGACGAACAACACCACCGCCATCACCGCGGCCCGGCCGATCGCCGCCGACCCGAACGCCTCGGCGTAAATGCGGTGCGCCACCAGATCGGTTTGCCCGGACGGCCCACCGCCGGTCAGTGCATAGACGGTGTCGAAAACCTGAGCAGCGCTGACGATTCCAGTGACCAGCACGAAGAACGTCGTCGGCCGCAGCATCGGCAAGGTGATCCGCCAGAATCGCTGCCAACCGGTGGCGCCGTCGGTGCGGGCGGCCGCATGAATGTCAGCAGGAATCGCCAAGATGCCGGCCAGGAAGAACAACGCGACATAGCCGACGTTGGTCCACACCACGACCGCCGACACCGCCGGCAAGGCCAGCCCCGGATCAGACAGCCAGTCCACCTGATGGCCGAGCACCGTGCTGACCGCGCCGTCAGTGGGTGCCAGGATCCAGCGCCACAACACGGCGATCGCCAGCGGCGCACAGACCCACGGCAGCACGTAGAGCGTGCGGAATACGCCGCTGCCCGGAAGCCCACGGGCCAGCATCGCCCCGACAGCAAGGCCGAGCACCGTCTGCACGGGCACGACGATCGCCACGAACAACAGCGTCACGACAAGGGAATTGCCGAACGTCGAGTCGGTCAGCACCGAGCGCCAGTTGCGCAGTCCGGCATACTGGATCGGCCCGAGTAGATCCCAGCGGTGCACACTGAGCCACAGCACCACCAGGATCGGCAGCAGCAAAAACGTCACCACTCCGAACAAGCTGGGCGCAAGCAACGCGTACCCGAGCGCAGTGGTTCGCCGGCTCGACATGTGGATATTAAAGCCGGTCGATACGGTGGAGTGGTGACACCGAACCGGGGGATCGATTCGGACTTCCTCAACCTGCCCCGCCACGAGCTGGCCGACGCCGCGCTGTCCGCGGCTACCGCGGCCGGGGCGAGCCACGCCGACCTGCGGGTTCACCGCATCACGACCGAAACCATCCAGTTGCGCGACGGCGAGCTGCAAACCTCCGTCGTCGAGCGCGAACTCGGGTTGGCGGTGCGGGTCATCGTCGACGGCACCTGGGGCTTCGCGTCGCACGCCGAGCTGGCCACCGATGTGGCGGCTGACACCGCGCGGCGGGCCGTGCAGGTGGCGACCACTCTCCAGGCACTGAACGGTGAGCGTGTCGAGCTTGCGGCCGAACCGATCTACACCGACGCCACCTGGGTGTCGAACTACG
>NZ_JBARMY010000421.1:0-2425 GCF_049802695.1 Mycobacterium sp. | reverse complement strand
GAATCTGAGGGCGTCAAGGTAGACCTGGTCGGCGCCGGAGAGAGCACACCCGGGCACGATAGTCATGCCGATCACGATCCACTGGTCACGGTCGAGGCCGGCCAGCACTTCCAGCTGCGGCCCGTGGGCGATGTCTTCTTGCAGCGCCGAGGTTCCGATCCAGTCGTGGAAGGCAGTGGGCGCGGCATCGACGAGCTTTCGCGGCTCAGCCACTATCGCCTCCCGTGGGCTGGTGGCCGACGAATTGTTCCATGGAGGAGTTCACTCCGAATCGTTCGACGATGGCGTCGAACACGGCGGTGGGCAGCACCCGCAGCGCCGGCAGCAGCCGCACCACCGGTGGCATGGTGAGTTCTTTGGTGTCGCGGCGGATCGCGGCGATGGCTTTGTGGGCGACGTCGTCGGGTTTGAGGATCGGCAGCAGGCGGGGGAAGGGTGTTTTGGCGCCTTTGAACATGCCGGTCGCGACGTAGTAGGGGTTGATGAGGGTGGTTTTAATGCCGGTGTGGCCGGCGGCGGCCAGCTCCATACGCAGTGATTCGGCGAAGCCGTGGGCGGCGTGTTTGCTGGCGGCGTAGTCGGTCTGTTTGTTGACTCCGAGCAGCCCGGCCACCGAGGCGATGGTCACGATATGCCCGCTGCCGCGGGCGATCATTTGTGGGAGCACCGAGCGGGTGACCCAGTACAGGCTGAGCACGTTGGTGGCGATCACGGTTTCGATTTCGTCGTCGGTGAGCTCGGCCAGGGTTTTACCCGACACCACACCGGCATTGTTGATCAGCACCTCGACGGGGCCGAGTTGCTGCTCAACTTCGGTGATGGCCTGGTAGACGCGGGCGCGGTCGGCGACGTCGCAGACCACGCCGATGGCTTTGACACCGCTGGTCTGCCGGATTTCGGTAGTGACCGCGTCGAGTCGGTCGCGGTTTCGCCCGTAGACGGCGATGTTGGCGCCGCGGCGAGCCAGCTCGGTGGCCATGGCTTTGCCGATGCCGCTGGTGGCGCCGGTGACTAACACGGTGGTGCCGTTGAGCTCGGTCACGTCAGGAGTCCTTCCTAAGCGCAGTCGCCACTGTCGGTGCCAGCCGGCGCCGCTGATGGGTTGCGCCTCTCAGGCGAGGCGGCGCAGCACGCGTTGCTTGAGGCGGGTAAACGGTGGATAGGCCAGACGCAGCGTGTCGGGGCGCGTCGGCTTGTGCAGCACGGCTTTATGGTGGCTGAAGGTGTCCACTGAGTACTGGCCGTGGTAGCGGCCCAGCCCGCTTTCCCCGACACCGCCGAAAGGCAGGCTGTGCACCGAGAGCTGGGCCACCGGCGCACCGAAACTTAAAGTGCCCGAGGAGGTTTCGTGCAGTATTCGTTGCCGGGTGTGCCGCGAGGAGGTGAAGGCGTAGAACGCCAGCGGCTTGTGGCGCTGGTTGACGAAGTCGATGGCGGCGTCGAGGTCGGCGACGCCGATGATCGGCAGCACCGGGCCGAAGATCTCCTCAGCCATCACCGCCGCCTGCGGGTCCACGTCGGCCAGTACGGTGGGCGCGATGTAGCGGGCGGCGCGGTCGTGGTCGCCGCCCACTACCACGCGGCCGTCGCTCAGCAGCGCCACCAGCCGGTCGAAATGACGCTCGTTGATGATGCGCCCATAATCGGTGCTGGCGGCCGGATCGGGCCCGTACATGGCGCGCACCGCCTCGGCGAGCTGCGGTGCGATCTGTTCAGCGGTCTCACCGATGGCCAGCACGTAATCGACACCGACGCAGGTTTGGCCGGCGTTGAGGAACTTTCCCCAGGCGATGCGCCGCGCTGCGGTGGCCAGATCAATGCCGGGTTCGATCAAGGCCGGGCTTTTGCCGCCCAGCTCCAGGGTGACCGGGGTGAGATGTTTGGCGGCTGCGGTCATGACGATACGGCCCACAGTGCCGTTGCCGGTGTAGAGGATGTGGTCGAATCGTTGCTCGAGCAGGGTCGTGGTCTCCTCGACCGCTCCCTCGATGACCGCCACGGCATCCGGGTCCAGGTACTGCGGCAGGAGCCGGGCCAGCTGGGCGGAGGTGGCCGGTGATACTTCGCTGGGCTTGAGCACCGCGCAGTTGCCCGCGGCCAGCGCCCCCACCAACGGTGCCAGCGCCAAGTGCAGTGGATAGTTCCATGGGCTGATGATCAACGCCACGCCCAGCGGTTCGCGCACCACCCGCGCCGAAGCCGGCAGCAGCGCCACCGGCACTGATGTGCGGCGCGGGCGCATCCAGCGCCGCAGATGGCGCAGCATGTAGTCGATCTCGTTGACCGTGGCGCCGATTTCGGTCAGCTGCGCCTCGGCGCGGTGTTTGCCTAAATCGGCGTGCAACGCCTCTTCCAGGGCGCTGGATTGCTCGGTGAGCAGCGCCCGCAGCGAGCGCAGCTGGCGGCGCCGCCAGGCCAGCGGTTT
>NZ_JBARMY010000420.1:0-9059 GCF_049802695.1 Mycobacterium sp. | reverse complement strand
GACCCGGTGCTCCGGCCACCGGCTGCGCCGGCACGCCGCCGCCGGGCAGCCCACCTGGTAAGCCACCGGGCAGCCCACCTTGGGCGTTCTGCATCAAACCAAGCACCTGCGGCAACGAGATCGGCAGCTTGCATTTCGTCGACAGCCCCGCCAGCGGCTCCCCAATCTTCTGGAAATCGCTGGTCACCTTCGGGTTGGCGTCGAAGTAGCCCTTGAGCGTGTTCACCGAAGCCGGCCCCGCCGGCTGCTGTATTGCGCTGGTCATCGCCTGATTGGTCTCTGGATGCGAGTCCAGGTAATCGCCGGCGGACTTGGCGACGGAGCCCACAGTGCGGGCCATCTCGCTGGCGGCGCAGGGATCGTTGGAACCGGGTGCCGACGGTGCCGCCCCGCTCAGTGCGGCGGCTCCGCCCAGCACCACAGCAATCAGGAGGCCGAGCAGCCCGTAACGCAGGGCGCCGGTGGTCATCGACGTCGAAGTCATGGGAAAGTCCTCCTGATTTGCGGCATCCGACACGCCTCGCGGGTTGCTGCGCTCGACGGCAATCTCGGCCCCGCGCGGCGGAAAACCACCCGCCATCGTGCCACCTTGCGCGGCGGACCCGCCATTCGGAACGCTGTGAGTCTGCTCCCAGCCGTATTCGCCTCCGCCGAAGGGCGCAGCAGCACCGCCGGCGCGATGCTCCGCCGCAACCGAGTCACCACAGCTCAGTACGGTTAAGCCGGCTTTTTACACAGTCTGCTGGGGTATTCTCGCCTGCACGCAACGCGGCACATTGCGGGGAGACAGAAATCCAGCAGTTCATGATGCGCTTCAGCGGCTACCTGCGCAGATTCCGCTGGCTGGTGTTCTCGGGTTGGTTGCTCGCGCTGATTCCGGCGATCTATCTCACGGTCACCCAGTCAGGGCATCTGACAGGGGGCGGTTTCGAGGTGGCCGGCTCACAATCGCTGTCGGTTCACGACCAACTCGAGGACCACTATCCCGACCAGGGCGCCTCCGGGCTGGCCTTGGTGGCGGCGCCTCGCGCCGACGCGACGTTCGAAGACATGAACGCGGCGGTTGCGCTGCTCAAGCGCGTCGCCGGAGACGTGCCTGCGGTGTCCACAGTGGCCGACCCGCGACAGCCGGCGCCGCAGCCTGACCGGCCGTACGTGGTGACGCTGCGGGTCGACTTCAACAACACCGGCTCCAGCGACGTCGCCAAAAGGCTCCGGCAGAAGGTGGGGATCAAAGGCGATAAGGCGGGGCAGATCGAAAATGGTCATGTCCGGCTCTACGTCATCGGACAAGGCGCGCTGAGCACGGCCGCGGCGGCGAACACGAAACACGACATCGCGGCCGCGGAGCGGTGGAACCTTCCGATCATTCTGATCGTGTTGCTCGCCGTCTTCGGTTCGCTGGCCGCCGCGGCGATCCCGCTCGCGCTGGGCATCTGCACGGTCGCGATCACCATGGGGCTGGTCTACCTGTTGTCGACGTTCACGACGATGTCGGTGTTCGTCACGCCGACGGTCTCGATGTTCGGCATAGCACTCGCCGTCGACTATTCGCTGTTCATCTTGATGCGCTACCGCGAGGAGTTGCGGGTCGGACGCCAGCCGCAAGACGCAGTCGACGCCGCAATGGCCAGCTCCGGTCTTGCGGTGGTGTTGTCCGGTATGACCGTCGTGGCCTCGCTGACCGCCATCTACTTGATCGACACCCCGGCGCTGGCGTCCATGGCTACCGGCGCAATTTTGGCCGTCGCGGTCGCAATGCTCAGCTCGGCCACCTTGACTCCGGCGGTGTTGGCAACGTTCGGCCGGGCGGCGGCGAAGAGGTCGGCCGCGCTGCACTGGTCGCGTCGGCCGGAGTCCACCCAATCGCGATTCTGGACCAGCTGGGTCGGCGGCGTGATGCGCCGGCCCTGGGCGTCGGCGCTGGCGGCGTCGGCGCTGCTGATCGTCATGGCGATACCGGCCTTATCGATGGTGCTGGGCAACAGCCTGTTGCGCCAGTTCGATTCAACGCACGAGATTCGCGGCGGGGTGGGGGCCGCGGCGCAGGCCCTCGGGCCCGGGGCGCTGGGCCCGCTCCAGGTGCTGGTGACCTTCCCCGACGCCGACGCGTCCGCCCCCGCCAACCATCAGACCCTCAGCGCGATCGGCCATCAGTTGAGGAGCGCCCCTGACATCGTCTCGGTGTCGTCGCCGATCTTCGCCAACGACAACAGCAGCGCCCTGCTCAGTGCGGTGCTGTCGGTAGATCCCGAGGACATGGCCGCGCGTCGAAGCGTCGCCTGGATACGCACGCACCTGACCGCGGACCCGGCAGCCGATTCGGTGCGCGTCGACGTCGGCGGCCCGACCGCGCTGATCAAGGACTTCGACGACCAGGTGTCGAAGACGGAGCCGCTGGTCCTGGTGGTGGTGGCGCTGATCGCTTTCGCCATGCTGCTGATCTCGGTGCACTCGGTGTTCCTGGCTTTCAAGGGTGTGCTGATGACCATGCTGTCGGTGGCGGCCGCCTACGGCAGTCTGGTGATGGTCTTTCAATGGGGCTGGTTGCAGGACCTGGGGTTCCACCCCATCACCTCGATCGACAGCACCGTCCCGCCGCTGGTGCTGGCGATGACATTCGGGCTGTCCATGGATTACGAGATCTTCCTGCTCACCCGCATCAGGGAACGGTTCCTGCATTCGGCGGACACCCATGACGCCGTCGCCTACGGCGTGAGCACCAGCGCCCGCACCATCACCAGCGCGGCCTTGATCATGATCGCGGTGTTCATCGGCTTCGCGTTCGCCGGTATGCCGCTGGTAGCCGAAATCGGTGTTGCCTGCGCCGTCGCGATCGCCGTGGACGCCACCGTCGTGCGACTGGTGCTGGTGCCGGCGTTGATGGCGATGTTCGACCAGTGGAACTGGTGGCTGCCGGCTTGGCTGGCCCGGATCTTGCCGTCGGTGGACTTCGAGAAGCCGTTGCCGCGGGTGGATCTCAGCGATGTCGTGATGATTCCGGACGACGTCTCGGCGCCGGTGGTGCCCAGTGCCGACCTGCGAGTGGTGATCAAGTCGGCGGCCAAGCTCAAACATCTTGTCCCCGACGCGATCTGCGTAACTGATCCGTTGGCTTTCACCGGTTGCGAGCGTAGTCGTGACCAGCGGACGAAGGTCAGCGACGGCGCGGCCAGGCAGCGCACCGCGCGGGCCGAGGTGACCAGCGCGCCGAACGGCCATCCGGGGCCATGGAAGTTCGGCGCTGGTCTGCCCCATCGGAACGGCAGAAGCCGTGGATCGTCGCGGCTGGCACGGCCTGTGCACCCGGTCACGGTGTGGCGTGGCCGGCTTTCCGTCGCCCTCGACGCACTTGAAGCCGCGGCTTCAGCAAGCGAAGCGGATCAGGCGGCATTTGAGCGGCGCAGCCCGGTGGAAACCACCCATGTGCAGCTTCCCACCGGTGACCGGCTGCAGATCCCTACCGGCGCGGAAACCCTGCGGCTGAAGGGCTACCTGATCATCAGCCGCAACACCAGCCGCGACTACGCCGAGTTCGCTGAACTTGTCGACGCCATGGACGCGGAAACCGCTGCGGTGGTGCTATGCGGCATCGATCGGTATTACTGCGGTCGACCGCCTGGCCGGAACTGGATTGCCACCCAGCTGGTTCGACGTCTTGCTGATCCACGCCCGTCCGACACTGACGATGATCGTTGGTCGGAACCGGAGGCCAAGGCAGAATGGGAGGAAGTCAGGCAGCACTGCCTATCGGTGGCGGTAGCGATGTTGGAGGAGGCGAGGTGACGTTGGCATCCGACCGTCGTTCCGGTCCCCCGCCGGAGCGCTCGGGCGCGCGTCCTCGCTCCACGGATCAGCCCGTCGAATTCTGGCCGACCTCGGCGATCCGGTCGGCGCTGATCAGTGGCGATATCGCCACCTGGAAGCGAATCGCCGTCGCGCTCAAACGCGACCCGTTCGGGCGGACCGCCCGGCAGGTCGAGGAGGTGCTTCAGGGCAATCATCCCTACGGCATCTCCAAGGCGCTCTGGGAGGTGCTGGAGCGCGCCCGTGCCCATCTGGAGGCCAACGAACGCACCGAGGTGGCCCGCCACGTACGGCAGCTGATCGAGCGCTCTGGGCTGGGCCAACCGGAATTCGCGTCGCGCATCGGGGTGCCGGTGGAAGATTTGGCCGCTTTCCTCGACGCCAAGGCCAGCCCGTCAGCGTCGCTGATGATCCGGATGCGCCGGCTTTCCGACCGGTTCGTCAAGGTCAGGGCCCAGCGGCCGCCTGCCAACAACTGAGCGGTGGTCCGATGACCGGTTTCTGGCGCGACGAGGTTGACTTGCAACGCATTCTGCGGGAAACCCGCACTATCGCGGTGGTGGGTGCGTCGAACAAACCGGCGCGGCCGAGTTACGGCGTGTATCGCTATCTCGTTGCGACCGGCGACTATCAGGTGTTTCCGGTCAATCCGACGATCACCGAGATCGATGGCGCCCCGGTCTATCCCAGCCTGGCGGAACTGCCGGTCGTGCCCGACCTCGTCGACGTATTCCGACGGCTCGACGAGGTGCCGGCAGTGCTCGCCGAATCCCTTGCGCTGCAACCACGGCCGAAAACGCTCTGGCTACAGCAGGGGCTGTGGGACGAGCAGGTGGCTCGCGACGCCACCGCCGCCGGGCTGCAGGTCGTGATGGACCGATGCTTGAAAGTCGACCACGCGCGGCTGTGCTAGCTGCTGTCGGCGCGCGGGCGTGTCGCTTTGGCTAGCGGGCGTTGATCGGCGACACGTCGAACACCAGCCAGCGACCGCTGTTCTTGGTCAAGGTGACCCGCAACGCCAGCACAGCACGGCTGGGTGGCTCACCTGGCACGTTCTGGGTGCCACGAAGAATGACCGCCACACTGGCCGCGGACGGGCCGAGCGCCTCGACGCCGGCCGCGAGCGTTTGCCCCTGTGCGGTGACGTTTCGGTGCGCCAGATCGGCGGTGGACTTCAAGAACTGGTCTTTGAACGGGCTCGCCTGTTCAGGCACCATCATCGCTGCGGCCCGATCGACGGACGCGGTGGGGTCCTGCGGGGTGAACGTCGCCGTCGCTTCGGCCATCCCGGTGGCGATCTTCACCACCTCAGTCGAGTCGCGTTTGAGCTGGCGATCGGGCGTCGTCCAGTAGTGATATGCGGTCACGACCGCCGCCACGATCGCCGCGGTGCACAGCCCGACGACGGCGAGCCGCAACCCGGGCGCGTCGTCGTCAGTGCCGACTGTCACCGAATCACGGCGCAACAACATGAAATTGATGACGATGCCCTCGAGGATCAACAGCACGAGCACCGAGCACAGCGACACCCACCACATCCGCCAGCTCAGAACGATCCCGATCATCACCAACGCGGCAATCGCACCCAGCGGAGCGGCCACGTCGAACGTCAGCACCCGCCACGCGTTTCTCATCAAATCAATTCCCGCCTCATCAGCGGCGCCGCCTCATCGGACGGATTCCAGCCGCGAGATCAGCATTTTGCCGTCGACGCCCGAGACGTCGAGCCGCAGGTCCCAGTGCACGGTCTGCGGCTTGCCGCCGGCGGTCTCGGCGATCGAGGTGGCGATCACCATGACGGTGTCGGTACGGGTACCGGCCGGCAAGGGCGCCTCGGGGACCGGCGCAGGACGCGGCGCGCCCGGTTCGACGTCCAGATCGTGGTGCACCGATTGCATCGCCACCGCCTCGATCCGGCCGGCGCTACGCGACTTCAGTCGTTGCACCACTTGGCGGTAGGGCTGTACGGCCGAGTCGAAATCGACGTTGAGGTCACCGACGGTCCCGTCGTGCAGCCGCTGTAGGTTGGCATCGACGTTGTCGGCGTTCATGTTGATCAACACGCCCGTCCAGTCGACGGCGGTTTGCAAGACCCGGCTCTGATAGCTGCGTTCGGCGACATCGCTGTGATGCGACGACCAGATCACTGCGACGAAAGCGACCGCCGCCAGCGACAGCACCCCCAGCACCGCCGAAGCGACACCGTAGCTGGAGAAGATCCGATCACCGGTCGATTCGGCCTCATCCTCGGCGGCCTCGTCCTCGTCGGCCGGTATCTCGGTCTGTTCGCCGTCAGGCATGGCCGCGAGGGTACCCGGCGGCAGACGGCCGCTCGGTCGGGCCGTCACCGCCGGCCCGCGTGCAAGGATGGGCGGAGTGACCTTCGAGACGACTTCTGAAACAACGCGCTCGGGCCTCGACCTCACTTACGTCGATGCTGCCGCCCGGCCCCAAGACGACCTGTTCGGCTACGTCAACGGCCGTTGGCTGACGGAGTATGAGATTCCTGCCGACCGAGCCACTGACGGGGCCTTTCGCTCGTTGTTCGACCGGGCCGAGGAGCAGGTCCGGGATCTGATCGTGGAAGCCAGCGAATCGGGCGCCGTGGCCGGCACCGACGAGCAGCGCATCGGTGATCTGTACGCCAGTTTCCTGGACGAACAGACCGTGGAAGGCCGTGGTGTGCAGCCGTTGATCGACGAGCTGACCCTGATAGAGAAGGCCGTCGACCCCGACGCGCTGGCCGCCGTCGTGGGCGCTCAGCAACGCACCGGCGTCGGCGGTGGCACCGGAGCGTACGTCGACACCGACTCGAAGAACTCGACCCGCTACCTCGTGCACCTCACGCAGTCCGGCCTCGGGTTGCCCGACGAGTCCTACTACCGCGACCCGCAGCACGCCGACGTGCTGGCCGACTACCCGGGTCACATCGCCCGGATGTTCGCCCTGGTCTACGGCGGCAGCGCGCACGATCACGCCGACACGGCGGCACGGATCGTGGACCTGGAGACCAAACTGGCCGCCGGGCACTGGGATGTGGTCAAGCGCCGCGATGCCGAGCTCACCTACAACCTGCGCACTTTCCGCGAGCTGGTGGATGAAGCGGCCGGTTTCGACTGGGCCGGTTGGCTGGTCGCGCTCGGCAGTTCGCCTGACGCGGCCGCCGAAGTGGTTGTCCGGCAACCGGATTATCTGACCGCTTTTGCCGCACTGTGGAGCAGCGAGGACTTCGAGGACTGGAAGCGTTGGGCGCGTTGGCGGTTGATAGCTGCGCGGGCCGGCTTGCTCACCGACGCGCTGGTGCGGGAGGACTTCGCCTTCTACGGCCGCAGGCTGACCGGCGCCGAGCAGATCCGTGACCGGTGGAAGCGGGGGGTGTCACTGGTCGAGAGCCTGACCGGCGACGTCGTCGGAAAGGTGTACGTGCATCGGCACTTTCCGCCCGACGCCAAGTCTCGCATCGACACCTTGGTGAACAATCTGCGCGCGGCCTACCGGGTCAGCATCACCGACCTGGACTGGATGACCCCGGAGACCCGGCAGCGCGCGCTGACCAAGTTGGACAAGTTCACTGCCAAAGTGGGTTACCCGGACAAGTGGCGCGACTACTCCGGACTGGTCATCGCGCGCGACGACCTGTACGGCAACTACCGGCGTGGATTCGCGGTCAATTACGACCGCGAGCTGGCCAAGCTCGGCGGCCCGGTGGACCACGACGAATGGTTCATGACGCCGCAGACCGTCAACGCCTACTACAACTCGGGGATGAACGAGATCGTCTTCCCGGCAGCGATTCTGCAGCCGCCGTTCTTCGACCCCGACGCCGACGACGCCGCCAACTACGGCGGCATCGGCGCGGTGATCGGCCACGAGATCGGGCACGGCTTCGACGACCAGGGCGCTAAGTACGACGGTGACGGCAACTTGGCCGACTGGTGGACCGACGAGGACCGCGCCGAATTCGCTTCCCGCACCAAAGCGCTGATCGAGCAGTACGACGCCTATACACCCCGGGAACTCACGAGCCATCACGGCCCACCTCGTGTCCAAGGCGCGTTCACCGTCGGCGAGAACATCGGCGACCTGGGCGGGTTGTCGATTGCTTTGCTGGCCTACCAGCTGTCGCTGAACGGCGAGCCGGCGCCGGTCATCGACGGCCTGACCGGTGTGCAGCGGGTGTTCGTCGGCTGGGCGCAGGTGTGGCGCACGAAGTCACGCGAGGCCGAGTCGATCCGGCGCCTGGCCATCGACCCACATTCGCCGCCTGAGTTCCGCTGCAACGGCGTCATCCGCAACATCGACGGCTTCTACGACGCCTTCGACGTTGCCGAGCGCGACGCGCTTTACCTCGACCCGCAACAGCGGGTCAGGATCTGGAACTGACCACCGAGGGGGCCAACCGCAAGCGTCAGGTCTGCCAGTCGTTGGAGCCGTCGTTCTTGCTATAGGTGCCGACGGAATTCTTCACCACGATGGGATCGCCGCTGCCGAAGTTGCTGTAGAACCATTTGGCATCGGCGGGTGCGAGGTTGATGCAGCCGTGGCTGACGTCGCGCTTGCCCTGGTCGCCCACTGACCACGGCGCGCTGTGCACGAAGTTGCCGCTGTTGTCGAACCGCACGGCGTCCGTCACCGTCACCTTGTAGCCGTAGGCCGAGTTGACCGGCACCCCGTACGTCGAGGAGTCCATCACCACGGACGGCAGCTTCTCGAGCACGTAGTAGGTGCCGTTGGCCGTCTGGTGCCCACCGGCCGCCATCCCCATCGACATCGGGAAGGTCTTCTCAACGACGCCGTTGCGGGTGACGGTCATCTGGTGGGTCGCGTCGTCGGCAGTGGCCAGCAACGTATCCCCGGTCCTGAAGTCCGACATGGTGCCGGCGGCGTCGATGTGCACCGCGGTGTGGGCGGGCCAGAAGCTCAGCGGGCGCCACCGCAGCTGGGTGGGGGTCATCCAGTAGAACTTGCCCGCCACCGGCGGGGTCGACGAGATGTGGATCGCCTGCTCGGCCATCCCGGCGTCGGCGATGGGCCGTTGGAAGTTGATGATGATCGGCTTGGCCACGCCGACCGTCGAGCCGTTGACCGGGTTGAACGACGGCGGTACGAACGGCGGCTCACCGACGAACGGATTGGGGTTCTCCCCTGCCGGAATGCCGTCCACCGTGGTGGCCGGCTGTGCACCCGGAAGGCCGGGTGGCGGCGCCAACGGGTCCGCTGGCGGTGCGGCCAACGGCTCGACCGGAGGCGGC
>NZ_JBARMY010000419.1:0-9359 GCF_049802695.1 Mycobacterium sp. | reverse complement strand
GTCAGCGGGAGCAGGCGGCAGGTCCTCCGGCGGCGCGGGCGCATCCAGCGCCGCGGGCTCGGGGTTGGCCTCCGGGTCGTCGATCGGGGCATTCGTCGGTGCAGTATCAGCGAGCACGTTGCGCGGCGTTGCACCTGACAGTCCGTGGCCGCACACCGGCCAAGCACCGCGGCCCTGAGTGGCGAGCACCCGTTCGGCAACCGCGATCTGCTGCTCGCGAGAGGCCATATTCGCCGACGGGGCGAACTGGCCGCCGCCGTGGGCTGCCCAGGTGCCCTGATTGAATTGCAGCCCGCCGTGGTACCCGTTGCCGGTGTTGATCGCCCAGTTGCCGCCGGATTCGCATCCGGCGACCCGGTCCCACTCGCCGTCGGTCGCCGCCGAAGCGTGGCCCGCCAAGGCCATGCCGCCGCCGCCGATCACAGCTCCGGTAACCGCGATTTTAGCGACGCTGATGCCCGATGTCGTGGGCTTACGATGCCGTCCGCTCATAAGTGCGCGTTATTCCTCTCTGCACGCGCCTGCGAGGTCAGCTGTCGGGTTCGGGCTGGAGAGGCTGCCCGGCCTGCGTCGTATCTGCTGAGAAACGACGCAGGCTTCACCCCAAGGAGCTTTTGGCTCCAGGTCCGATTCGGGTGGACGTTTGGGTCCCCCGCCTCCATCCATCGGGTGTCGTTGGTGTCCCTGGCCTACCGGATGGAGCTCGGCGCTGTAGGAGGGAAGGCTCACCGCTCGGTCCGGCTCGGCGCGCCCGGGAAAACGGTAACGGCTCAATGCAATTCCGTCATTTTTTGTTCAGCCCGGCGTTTCGTCCGGCGGCGAGTGGGAAAACACCAGGAAGTGGCGTCGTTCACGCAGGTCAACGGCGACGAGATCGAGCCGTTGCCGCGTCGTGATTAAACCGTTATGTGGCGCAAATCACAATCATCCGCCGGCGAACGGCGGCAACACATCGATCGTCTGACCCGATCTGACGGGTCGGACCGTCGCCGCCTCGGTGCCGACGGCCATCCCGTCGCACAGGTAGGAACAGCGGCTCAGCACCGACGACAGTTCCGCGTTACGCTTCGCGAGGCCTTGCACCACTTCGGCGACTGTGACGCCGGATCGGACGGTGATGGTCTCCGACTCCGTGCCGGCAGCTGCCCGCGCGGCCGCGAAATAGCGCACCGTCACCCGAATATCGTGCGGGTGGGTCGACTTCACCGCGGGCTCAGCCACCGATCGCGTTCATCGGGCGGTCAGGCTGAATGAATCCCGGGTCGTTGATGCCGTGGCCGGCCGCCTTGCGCCACATGGCGGCCCGCCAGGCCGCCTCGATGACGTCATCGCCGGCGCCCTGGCGCAGCAGCCGCCGAAGGTCGGTTTCTTCGGCGCTGAACAGGCAGTTGCGGACCTGCCCGTCGGCGGTCAGCCGAGTGCGGTCACATTGCGAGCAAAACGCGTGGGTCACCGATGCGATGACGCCGACCTTGCCAGCGGGCCAATCCGGCCCTTCGTCGACGAGCCACAGCTCGGCCGGCGCTGAACCCCGCGGTGCCGGGTCCGTTCGCAGCCGGAAATCTGACCGCAGCGCCGCCAACAGGTCGTCGGCGCTCAGCCCGGCGCCGCGGCGCCAATGATGCCCGGCGTCCAGCGGCATCTGCTCGATGAACCGCAACTGGTGACCGCCCCGCAGGCAGAACCGCAGCAGCTCGACAGCGCCTTCCGGCTTGGTGCCCGGCACCAGCACGGCGTTCACCTTGATCGGCCGCAGCCCAGCGGCCTTCGCCGCCACCAGACCGTCGAGCACGTCGTCGAGCCGGTCCCGTCGCGCGACAGCCGCGAAATCGGCGCGGTCCAGGGTGTCAAGCGAGACGTTGACCCGATCCAGGCCGGCTTTGGCCAGAGCGACGGCCCGGTGGGCCAGCCCGAGACCGTTGGTGGTCAACGCGATCTCCGGGCGCGGCCGTAGTGCGGCAGTCGCCGCGATGACCTGTTCGAGGTGCCCGGCCAGCAGGGGCTCTCCGCCGGTGAACCGCACATTGGTGATGCCGAGCCGGTGGACTGCGATACGCAGCAGCCGAGCCAGTTCGTCGGGCCCCAGCAGCTGCTCGCCGGGCAGCCAGTTCAGGCCCTGCGCGGGCATGCAGTACGTGCAGCGCAGATTGCAGCGGTCGGTCAGCGACACCCGCAGGTCGGTGGTGACCCGGCCGAAGGTGTCGACCAGCGGTCCAGAGGTGGGCATGCTCGTCGCGACGACGCTGCCCTTGCGGCCTTGCACCGTCGGCACACCCAGCGCGGTGACGGTCACATGTGCACCCAATCCGATCGTGTCGAGGAGCCGGCGGGGACGATCTGCTTGCCCAGCGGCACCAGCGACACCGGAATCAGTTTGAGGTTGGCCAGCGCCAGCGGAATCCCGACGATCGTTGCCGCCATGGCGACGGCAGTGGTCAGATGGCCGATGGCCAGCCAGAAACCGCACAGCACAATCCAGAGCACGTTGCCGACGAGGGCACCGTCACCGGCGCCCGGCTTGTCGACGATCGTGCGTCCGAACGGCCACAGCGTGAACCACGCTATGCGCAGCGCGGCGAAGCCGAACGGAATGGTGACGATCAGCAGGAAACAGATCAGCGCCGCCAGCAGGTAGCCGAGTGCCAGCCAGAGGCCGCCGAAAACCAACCATATGACGTTCAGGATCAGGCGCATTTCTCCTCCAACGGTGACTTCAACCCTACCGAGAAATCGGGGTGCTCCGCTGGCCGCCACCCGAGTAGGATCAGCAGGCTGACGCGTCCTGCGCAGGCGGGACGCTTCCTTGTGTGGCCCTCCGAGAATCTAAAGAACTCCCTCAGACAAGCAGGTGAGACCAGTGCCGACAGGCAAGGTGAAGTGGTACGACGCCGATAAGGGGTTCGGCTTCCTGTCACAGGAGGAAGGCGAGGACGTTTATGTCCGTTCTTCGGCGCTGCCTGCTGGTGTCGAGGGGCTCAAGGCGGGCCAGCGGGTTGAGTTTGGCCTGGCTTCCGGTCGGCGAGGCCCGCAGGCGCTGAGTCTCAAGCTGATCGACCCGCCGCCGAGTCTGGCGCGTACCCGCAGGGAAACGCCATCCGTTGAGCACAAGCACAGCCCGGACGAATTGCACGGCATGGTCGAAGACATGATCACCTTGCTGGAGAGCACACTGCAGCCCGAATTACGGAAAGGTCGCTATCCCGACCGCAAAACCGCACGCCGGGTCTCAGAGGTGGTCAAGGCGGTGGCCCGAGAATTGGACGCCTGACCGGATAAAGCACCCGCCGTCATCGTCGAATCGGTGAACTGTGGGGGCTGCTGGCAGCAGACTGAGAGCGGTAGTCCTGGGAGTCCTAGCACGAGAGGGTGGCGCCGTGACGCAGCAAGCTCAGATCTCCGAAGAACAGGCGCGGGCCGTCGCCGAAGAGTCACGCGAAAGTGGCTGGGATAAGCCATCATTCGCTAAGGAATTGTTCCTGGGTCGTTTCCCGTTGGCGCTGATCAATCCCTTCCCGCAGCCGTCGAAGGACGAGACAGCACGCATCGCAGCTTTCCTGGACAAGCTGCGCGACTTCCTCAAGACCATCGACGGCACCGTCATCGAGCGCGACGCTGAGATCCCTGATGAATATGTCAAAGGGTTGGCCGAACTCGGATGCTTCGGCATGAAGATCCCGGCGGAATACGGCGGCTTGAGTCTGTCTCAGGTCGGCTACAACCGGGCGCTGATGCTGGTATCGAGCGTGCACCCCAGTTTGGGGGCGCTGCTGTCGGCGCATCAGTCGATCGGCGTGCCCGAGCCGCTCAAGCTCGCCGGGACGCCCGAACAGAAGGCGAAGTTTCTGCCCCGGTGTGCGGCCGGCGCGATATCGGCATTTCTGCTCACCGAACCGGACGTGGGTTCTGATCCGGCGCGCCTCGCCTCGACCGCGACGCCGGTCGACGGCGGACAGGCGTACGAACTCGAGGGCGTCAAATTGTGGACGACGAACGGCGTGGTCGCCGATCTGTTGGTCGTGATGGCCAAGGTCCCCAAGAGCGACGGGCACCGCGGCGGAATCAGCGCGTTTGTGGTCGAAGCCGATTCGCCGGGCATCACCGTTGAGCGTCGCAACCGATTCATGGGTCTGCGCGGAATCGAAAACGGCGTCACCCGACTGCATCAGGTGCGCGTGCCCAAAGAGAATTTGATCGGACGCGAAGGCGACGGCCTGAAGATCGCGCTGACCACCTTGAACGCCGGACGACTTGCCATTCCCGCCATCGCCACCGGGGCGTCCAAGTGGTCGCTGAAGATAGCCCGCGAGTGGTCTGCCGAACGGGTGCAGTGGGGCAAGCCGGTCGGCAAGCATGAGGCGGTGGCCGGCAAGATCGCTTTCATCGCCGCCACCGCCTACGCGCTCGACGCGGTATTGGAGCTCTCCGGTCAGATGGCTGATGAAGGCCGCAACGACATCCGGATCGAGGCTGCGCTGGCGAAGTTGTGGTCCAGCGAGATGTCCTGCGTGATCGCCGACGAGCTGTTGCAGATCCGCGGTGGCCGTGGCTATGAAACAGCCGAATCGTTGGCCGCTCGCGGTGAACGCGCGGCACCCGTCGAGCAATCGCTGCGGGATCTGCGTATCAACCGCATCTTCGAGGGATCCAGCGAGATCATGCGGCTGCTGATCGCGCGCGAGGCCGTCGATACACACCTCTCGGCTGCCGGTGATCTCGCCAAGCCGGACAGCGATCTGCGGCAGAAGGCGACCGCAGCGGTCAATGCGAGCGGCTTCTACGCGAAGTGGCTGCCACAGTTGGTCTTCGGTGAAGGTCAGCGCCCCGCTTCTTACCGTGAATTCGGCAAGCTGGCGACACATCTACGGTTCGTCGAACGGTCCGCGCGCAAATTGGCACGCAACACCTTTTACGGGATGGCTCGCTGGCAGGCCAAGCTGGAGCAGAAGCAACAGTTCCTGGGACGGGTCGTCGATATCGGCGCGGAGTTATTCGCGATGTCGGCGGCCTGCGTGCGTGCCGAGTCGCAGCGCGCCGCGAATCAGACTGTCGGACAGCAGGCTTATGAGTTGGCCGGCGCGTTCTGTGAGCAAGCGACCCTTCGGGTGCAGGCCCTGTTCGACGCGCTGTGGACCAACACCGACGACGCCGACGTCCAGTTGTCGCGCGAAGTGCTCGACGGCCGCTTCAGCTGGCTCGAGGACGGCATTCTCGACCCGTCCGAGGGCACCGGACCCTGGATCACGCACTGGGAACCGAGTGCGTCCACCGAGCCGAACCTGGCACGACGGTTCTTGAACCGGGCACCTGAAATGCAGCAGTAGGCTGCCGACGTGGCGTCTTATGTGGCCGGTGCTGGCGAATTCAACCGGGACACGAACTACATCAACACCCGCATCACCGCCGACGGGCGCGATGGGTACCCGGTCGAGCCGGACCGTTATCGGCTGATCGTTGCGCGCGCGTGCCCGTGGGCCAACCGCGCGATCATCGTGCGCCGACTCCTGGGGCTGGAAAAGGTGCTCTCCATCGGCTTTTGCGGCCCCACCCACGATGAACGCAGCTGGACTTTCGATCTGGACCCCGGTGGCGTCGACCCGGTACTGCACATACCGCGCCTGCAGGACGCCTATTTCAAACGATTCGCCGATTATCCGAAAGGGATCACCGTCCCGGCGATCGTCGACGTGCCGACCGGAGCTGTGGTGACCAACGATTTCGCGCAGCTGACGCTGGACTTGTCCACCGAGTGGACCGCCTACCACCGCGACGGTGCACCGCAGTTGTACCCCGAACCGTTGCGGGCCGAGATCGAGGAGGTAAGCAAAAGGGTCTACACCGAAATCAACAACGGGGTGTACCGTTGCGGCTTCGCCGGCTCACAGCAGGCCTACGAGGCGGCCTACGACCGGTTGTTCACCGCGCTCGACTGGGTGGGCGAGCGGCTCAGCGGTCAGCGCTACCTGACAGGCGACACGATCACCGAAGCCGATGTCCGACTGTTCACCACGCTGGCCCGGTTCGACCCGGTGTATCACGGGCATTTCAAATGCAACCGGCACAAGCTGTCCGAGATGCCGGTGCTGTGGGCTTACGCCCGTGACCTGTTCCAGACACCGGGTTTCGGTGACACCGTCGACTTCGTTCAGATCAAGCAGCACTACTACATCGTGCACGCCGATATCAATCCCACCCGCATCGTGCCGAAGGGGCCCGAGTTGTCCGGCTGGCGCACAGCACACGGTCGAGAAGCGTTGGGCGGCAGACCGTTCGGCGACGGTACACCACCCGGGCCACCGGTCGACGACGAGCAGGTGCCCGACGACCACAGCGCCTAGCGTAGGGGGCCGAACGTGGAGTTGTGGGGCGAAAGTACGCGATTTCGACCGAACAGCTCGACGTTCGACGGGTGCTCATGCTCACCACCCTGAAGCCTGTAGTGCGCGGTGCGCGCGTTCGACGACGACGTGCGGTCGCTGGCGCAGTAGCTCAGCACTCACCCTGACCACCGTCCAGCCGCGCGCCTCCAACTCGGCGATACGGTCGATGTCGCGGGTGCGCTGCACCGGGTCGGTCCAATGCTGCGCCGTCGAACTCCACGGCCACTTCCCACTCGGCCCAGCCCATATCGACTCGGGCGAACACTGTGCCCCAGGCGGTGAGCACCCGGATTTGGGTCTGCGGTCGCGGCAAGCCACCGGCGACGAGGGCCAAGCGTGTCTTCGTCTCATAGGGTGATTCGGCCCCGCCGTCGACCAGCGGCAATGCACGCCGCAATTGCACCAAGCCTCGTGCCGCTCGATGACGGTCTGCCAGCAGGTCGACGTCAGCCACCTTCAAGCCGGTCGCGTTCGCCAGTGCATCCAGGCGAATCACCGCGCCGACCAACCCCTTTCGCCGCCCCAGATCGAACGCCGTGCGGGCCGGCGTCGTCATGCGGATCCCGTTGCGGACGCAGATCTCGTCATCCCACAACTTGTCGCTGTGCAAGACGACGCCGCGGGCCTTGTCCCGGCTGCGCCGGTTGAGTTCGGCAGGCAGCCAGTCGTCGATCCATAAGGTACGGTGCAGGGCTGCCGCTGACAAACCCGCCGCTGTGGCCGCTCGCCCCGACCACAACCAGGCAGCGGTTGCCCGAGTGACCGCGGTCAACTTCTGGCCGCGTGGGACGTACACGTTGCGGTGAACCAGCTGAAATCTCGTCCGCAGTTGATGCGGCGTCACGAGACCGGCGGCCAGCGCTTCGGTCCCAGTGAACGGCCACTGCAGGTTGTGCATGCGCCCACGGTGCCGGGCGGTGCCGACAGCTTCGCGTCAACGTCGACTTGTTGTGCACATCGCTGCCGATCTGCCCCAGCAAGTCGACGATCGGCCTCAGAAGACCGTCCGCACCGACCATTCGGCGTGCGGAACGTCGATCAGCTCGCCGCGGGGGTCGAAGACCAGCGTCAGCAATTGCACGGCGATCCCGGTCAGCCGGCCGCGCTGCGGGTCCACCGTCGGGATGGTGACGGCCAACCGGCTGGCGGGCCGGTAGATGGTCGACATGGTGTTGGCCGGGTCTTCGTAGACCCGCAGCAGCCGCCACGGTGCGCGACCGATCGCCTGAGGTACCGACAGCTGAACCGGATCGTGCACGCTCACCGGCAGTTCACCCTGCTCTTGCGGCCGCTGGCACTCGTTGAGGTTGAGCACGTTACAAAACAGGTACGGCCCTACGCGGGTCAGATGCCCGGCGGAGTAAGCGCTGATCTCCGGCTGCCGCGGAACATGTTCGCGCGCAAGCAGCCACGCGCCGGCTCCGGTGCCTGCGGAGGCCAGCACGGCGACCGCGAGCACTGCGACTGTGCGGATCCTCACGCTTGCTCGACCATCACCGGTCGGTTGCCGCCGAGTCCCGGAATCAACGACTCGCCGCGGAAGCTGACGACGGTCTGCGCCAGACCCAGGATTAATAAAGCGCTGACCACGGTGAAACCGATCCATAGATCCGTGTACAACATCACCCCGAGCGCGCCGCCGAGCACCCACGCCAGTTGCAGCGTCGACTCCGAACGTCCGAACGCCGACGCGCGGGACTGCTCCGGCAGGTCGTCCTGCAAGGAGGCATCCAGTGAAGCCTTTGCGATGGCACTGGCACCTGCCGTCAGCAGCGTCGCCCCGGCCGCCACGATGAGGCTGCCGGTCATCGCGGCCGCCAGTGCCGCCACAGTGACCACCACGGTGCAGCGAACCACGACGACAGCCGGCCTGCCCAGCCGCAGTCGCGCGCTGGTGAAGTTGCCGGCGAAGTTCCCGAGTGCCGCGGCGGCCCCGATCAACCCCAGCATGCCCACCTGCCGCCAACCGCTGGCGTGCTGTGCCTTCGCGACGAAAGCCGGATACAAAAACAAAAACCCGACCATGACCTTGATGGTGCTGTTGCCCCATAGCGAGGTGATGATGTTGCGGCCCAGAGGTTGTCGTAACGCACCGCCAGCCTTCGGAGCGTCCTGCTGCCAGCCGGCTCGCGCCGGCCCGCCGGGGACGCGATAGCGCAGTTGGGTCGGAACTTCACCGGCGGTAACCTCGACCCATCGCGGAATACCCATTGACAACGACGCGCCCCCCACGGTGACGACGATGACGACGAACAACGCGCCAGGCATGGCGAACAAGTGAGTGAACAGATACTCAGTGCCGCCCGCGATTCCGCCGCCGACGATCGTCCCACCGAGCAGGCCGAACATGGTCAACCGGGAATTGACCCGCACCAGGTCGATGGTCGGCGGCATCACCCGCGGGGTGACCGCACTGCGTAAGACGCTGAATGATTTCGACAGCACCATCATCGCCAGGGCGCACGGATAGAGCACCCAGGACGGGTAACTACCGGTCGCCCCGTCGTAGTTGAAGATCAGCACCACCGCCAATGCCGTTCGCAAGGCGAATGACAACGCCAGCGCGACCCGCCGGCCGTGCTGCAGCCGGTCCAGCGCCGGGCCGATCAGCGGCGCGATCACTGCGAACGGCGCGATCGTGATCAGCAGGTACAGCGCCACTCTGTCCTTGCTCTCCCCGGAAGCCGCCGCGAAGAACAGCGTGTTGGCCAGCGCAACGGCCATCGCGGAGTCAACCGCGAAGTTCGCGACCACTGGCCACGTCAGCGCCGTCAGTCCGGACTTGTCGGCGCCGTCGGCGGTGGCGGCCCGCTGAACCAGCCAGTACATCCGGGAACCCATCTCCCGGCTGCGCTGGGCGGCCACGCGCGTGACGGTGATCCGTTCGCCGGCGCGCTCACCACGCGGCGGCCCGCTACTTCCTGCGGAGTCCTGCCGCTCCCGGTTCAGCGGCGGCAGATAACGGTTCGCGCTGGGCATGGG
>NZ_JBARMY010000418.1:0-2092 GCF_049802695.1 Mycobacterium sp. | reverse complement strand
CAGTGGCGGCGTGCCGGATGTCACCGGCCGCGTTGTCCACGGCGTCGAGCAGGGCGCGCGCCTGCCCCAGTGCCGACTCGGCGGCGCGAAAGGCGTCCACCAAGTCGGTCTGCTGCCCGATGACCGCGTGGGTCGCCGATTCGCGTGCGCGGCCGATGTTTTCGTCGGCGAAGGCCAGCCGCTCCCTGGCGGTGGCGGCGTTGCCGGCCACCGAAGTCAGTGCGCTGGCGGCGAATTCCTTGGTCAGCTCGGCCAGTCGCTGTTCGGCGGGCGCGAGCCGCGCGGTCAGCTCGACGACCTGCTGGGTCAGACCGTCCAGTCGTGCGGGCGCGTTGATGACCAGGTCGCGCAACTGCTCGAAAGCGTGGGTTTGCGACTCCAATTCCCGGTCGGCTCGCGCGGCCGAGACGATCACCCGCGTCAGCAACTCGCGGCGCTGCTCCGGCGTCTCCGGTATCGCGTCGTCGAGTTGCTGGCGGACATTGAATGCCTGAGTCAGCGCCGCTTTGGCGTTGTCGACCGCCCGGCTGAACGGCTCGGTTTGCCTGGCGCCGAACTCCTCCACGGCCAAGGCGAGCTCGTTGGCACTGGTGCGCACCGCATTGTCCACTTCGACGACCATCGCCCGCGACAAGTCGTCGAGCGCTTCCACCGGCACACCGGCAAGTGCGCCCGGGTCGGTCGAGTCCACCCGTCGCGCCGCCGCCAATGCCGCCGCCCGGCGTCGCGCCCGCCGACGGCGCATGACCAGCAGCAGAATCACCACCGCGGCCGCGATGACCGCCAGCCCGATCAGCATCGGCGTCCAGCTCACGGCGTTGGGTGTCTGGTTGAGTCCGTTGGCCGCCTTGATCGCCGCGTCGCCCCAGTCGCCGCGGTGCAGCGCCGGTTCGATCATGTTGGCCCGCAGGTCGTCGACCTCCCGCGAGGTGATGCTCTTGATCGCCTGCGGCACCAGGAACGCATACGAGCGGTCGGTGGTGGCCACCGCCAGCAGCGCGTCGGAACCTTCCAGGTCGCTGGCGCGACGCGTGCTCTGCGCCCAGCTCACCGGCGGTTGCCCGGAGAACGTGTCGACGTAGACGACCCACAGCCGCACGTGACGGTCGGTGTAGAGCGTGTTGACCGCCGAGTCGACGTCGCTGCGAGTCGATCCGGTCAACGCGCCGGCGTTGTCAGTGACGTAGTCGGTCAGCCGGAACGGTGGCTGCGCGGCGGCGGTCGGCGCGAGCAGCAGGCCCGCGGCCACGAAGGCCAGGATCAGGCTGACCAGCCTGCGACTGCGCATGCCCGCCAATCTAGCCTTGCGCTGCCCGGCTATGCCGGTCCGTCCTGGCAGACTGATGCGCGATGAACGAGCCGGACCCGTACGACGACTTCGACCGCCAGCGACAGGTGGCCGAAGCGCCGAAGACGGCGGGTGTGCCGGGCACCCAGGGTCAGCACCGCACCGATTTCGCCCGCGACCGGGCCCGGGTGCTGCACAGCGCAGCGCTACGCCGACTGGCCGACAAGACGCAGGTGGTCGGTCCGCGGGAAAGCGACACCCCGCGCACCCGGCTGACCCACTCGCTCGAGGTCGCCCAGATCGGCCGGGGTATGGCGATCGGGCTGGGCTGTGATGCCGACCTGGTCGACCTGGCCGGTCTGGCTCACGACATCGGCCATCCGCCGTACGGGCACAACGGCGAGCTGGCGCTCGACGAGGTCGCCGCGGCGTACGGCGGCTTCGAGGGCAATGCACAGAACTTCCGCATCTTGACCGGCTTGGAGCCCAAAGTGGTTGACGAGCTGGGCCGTAGCGTCGGGCTGAACCTGACCCGGGCGGCGCTGGACGCGGTCACCAAGTACCCGTGGACCCGCGACACCGGCGCAGCCAAGTTCGGTTTCTACGACGACGACCGCGATGCCGCCGCATGGATGCGCGACGGCGCGCCACCGCGGCGCGCTTGCCTGGAAGCACAGGTGATGGACTGGGCCGACGATGTGGCCTACTCGGTGCACGACGTCGAGGACGGTGTCGTCTCCGGGCGCATCGACCTGCGCGTGCTCGCCGACGACGACGCGGCTGCCGCGCTGGGCAAGCTGGGGG
>NZ_JBARMY010000417.1:0-2797 GCF_049802695.1 Mycobacterium sp. | reverse complement strand
CGAGAAGCGTGACCGCCGATCGGACAGATCACCTGGGCAGAAGCGATGCCATGGCTCCGGTGGGCTTGGTCTGCCTGGACGTCTCGAAAGAGACCACATGTGACGGTCTCAAAAGATAGTCGCAGGTGTCAATGGCCAAGTAGAAGTCTCCGGTGGTGGCCAGATAAAAGTCCCCACCCCGTGCGGTAGTTCGGGTTGGTTCAGGTGTTCTCCTTTCGGTGCTGAGCTTCCTTCATGCGGTAGGACTGGCCGTCGGTGATGACGACGGTGGCGTGGTGCAGGAGGCGGTCGAGGATGCTGACGGCGGTGGTCTGTTCGGGCAGGAAGCGACCCCACTCTTGAAACGGCCAGTGCGAGCCGATCGCCAGGGATCGGCGTTCGTAGGCGCCGGCGACGAGACGGAACAGCAGTTGGGTTCCGGTGTCGTCGAGCGGGGCGAAGCCCAGTTCGTCGAGGATGATCAGGTCGACGCGCAGCAGGGATTCGATGATCTTGCCGACGGTGTTGTCGGCCAGGCCGCGGTAGAGGGTTTCGACGAGGTCGGCGGCGGTCAAGTAGCGGACCTTGTGCCCGGCGTGGATCGCAGCTATCCCGAGACCGATCAGGGTGTGAGACTTGCCGGTCCCAGCCGGTCCGATGATCGCCAGGTTGGTCTGTGCACGAACCCATTCCAGACTGGACAGGTAGTCGAACACCTTGGGCTGGATCGAGGAGGCAGCCACGTCGAAGGACTCCAGTGTCTTGGTGACCGGGAAACCAGCGGCCTTGAGCCGGTTGATGATGTTGGCGGCATCTCGGGCAGCCAGTTCGGTTTCGACCAGAGTCCGCAGCACTTCCTCGGGGGTCCAGCGCTGCGTCTTGGCGGTGAGCAGGACTTCGGGGGCGGTGCGCCGGACCGCTGCGAGTTTGAGCCGCCGCAACCCCGCATCGAGATCAGCGGCTAGTGCTGGAATAGAGAGCGGTGCAATGGGTTTAGATGCCTTCGCCGGTGTGGTTGTCATGAACTCACACCGCCATCGGCGGCCGGGGTGATCGTGTAGGCGTGCAGCGAACGCGTCGGGGCGACTGGCAGGTCCAGGATCAACGCATCACCGGCGGGGCGGGGCTGGGGTGTTCCCGCGCCGGCGGCCAGGATCGAGCGGACATCGGCGGCACGGAACCGCCGGAAGGCCACCGCCCGGTGCAGCGCCGCCACCAATGCCTGTTCGCCATGGGCAGCGCCCAGTGCCAGCAGGATCTCCAGCTCAGCACCGAGGCGGGTGTTGCCAATCGCAGCAGCCCCGACCAGGAACGCCTGGGCATCTTCGCCCAGTGCGCAGAACTGCTGCTCGATCGTGGTTCGCGGCCGAGGGCCCCGGTTCGGCGCCGGCCGTGGTCCGTCGTAGTGCGCGTCGAGGATGGAGGCGGTGCCGGGGGCGGCGAGTTCGTGTTCGGCCACGATCAGCCCGGTGCTGGGTTCGACGAGGCAGACTGCGCCGTGATCGAGTACCACGGCGACGCGGGCCCCGATCAGCCGGGTGGGCACTGAGTAGCGGGCCGAGGCGTACCGGACACAGGACAGTCGGTCGACCTTGCGGATCACCGAGGGCGCCCCGATCTGCAGGCGCAGCGACGGCAGTAATTGCAGCACTTCACGTTCGATGCGCAGCCGCTCGTCGGGGACTGCGCGGATCTCCGAGTGCACGGCCGCGTTGACTTCGGCGCACCACGTCCTGGCCGCGGCGTTGGCCGCCCGCACGTCGACACCAGTGCCGGTGATCGCGGCCTCGGTGAGCAGCGGCACCGCCAGGTCGCGCTGGGCGTAGCCACACAAGTTCTCCACGATGCCCTTGGATTCGGGATCAGATGCATGACAGAAGTCCGGTGCAAAGCCGTAATGGCTGGCCAGGCGGACGTATTCGGGTGTCGGTATGACGACGTTGGCGACCACGCCGCCCTTCAGACACGCCATCCGGTCGGCCAGCACCCGGGCCGGGACACCACCGATCCCGGCGAGTGCTTCGGCGATCAACGCCAAAGTCGTCGATGCCCGTTGATCGGTGGCGAACGCGACGAAGCGCCACCGGGAGAACGCCAGTACCGCGCAAAACAGAAACAGCCCCGGTGCTGCTTCGGCCCAGTCGATCACCAGATACTCACCCGGTGACCACACCGCCGGGCGGCGTCCCCGGTGATGCTCGTTGCGCCACAACGTCTTCGCTTCGGCGACCAGGCGGCGAAAGTTACGGCCCGAACCGTCATAGCCGGCAGCCCGGGCGATTGGCAACATCCGCTTGGCCGACATCCGACCTTGTGACTTCTTCACCCGTTCGGTGACCAGCTCGGCGACCGCATCGTAGTTACGAGCCCGCTCAGCACGAGGCAATGCGGTCTCGCCGGCCTCGAACTTCTCCACGACCCGTTTGACGGTCTTGTGGGTAGTGCCGCACAGCTGCGCGGCAGCCCGGTACGACCCGACCTGTTGATAGGCAGAAATGATGTCCATGCGGTCCCTCGCAGACTTCAATGGAACTCCCCGGTGGTGGCGATGAGTGGTTGGCACCTTCACCGTCACCACCGGGGCCCGCAGTTCCTGATCGACACGACGAACACGGAGTGGGGACTTTTATCTGGCCACCAGTGGCGACCTCCACTTGGCCACCAGTGGGGACTTTTTCATGGCCATGGACACGAGTTGGTCGGAATTTGTGAGCAGAAGTTCTCCCGCGATGCCGACGGTTACTTAGTCGTCGAAAATGTGCACTTACAACTGGTAAAGGAAGCCCAAAAAAAGGGCTTCGGCAAAGCGCTGTACGAC
>NZ_JBARMY010000416.1:0-2956 GCF_049802695.1 Mycobacterium sp. | reverse complement strand
GGCGACCCTTCCCGAGTCTTTGTGCGCGGAGCTCGCTCACGAGGCGCGCGCGTCGCGATCGCTCCAGCTGGCGAGCCTCAGCAGCGTGGCGTCCGAGACACCGCGGCCGGAGATCACGCACAGGTGGCCGTCGCGGTCCGAATATCAGTGGGCATCGCACAGCGACATCCCCGCCGCCGGCCGCGGCGAAGCGCAGCAGAAAGCGCCGCCGGGTGCAAGTCGTCGCCCTGAGCGTGCTGCTCGTTGTATTGCTGGCCGGCGCCGGCGGCCTTGGCAGCGCACTGTGGCTGGATACCGCACTGCACCGCACGCCGGTGCTGGCCGACTACCCGGGCCGGCCCGTGCCGGCCCACGGAACGAACTGGCTGATCGTGGGTTCCGACAGCCGTCAGGGGCTCACCGCCGAGCAGGAGCAGGCATTGGCCACCGGCGGCGACATCGGCAACGGGCGCACCGACACGATCCTGCTGGTTCACGTCCCGGCCATCAGCTCGGGCGACCGCGCGACGATGGTGTCCATCCCCCGCGACTCCTATGTGGCGATCCCCGGTTACGGCCGCGACAAGATCAACGCGGCATTCGCGCTCGGCGGAGCGCCATTGCTGGCCCAGACGGTCGAACAGGCCACCGGGTTGCGGCTGGATCACTTCGCCGAGATCGGTTTCAGCGGTTTTGCTGCCGTAGTGGACGCTCTCGGCGGGGTCACCATGTGTCCGACTGCGCCGATTGACGATCCACTGGCCGGCATCGACCTGCCGGCCGGCTGCCGGACGCTCGACGGCCGCACCGCGCTGGGCTACGTCCGGTCCCGGGCCACCCCGCGCGCGGACCTCGACCGAATGATCGACCAGCGACGATTCATGTCGGCGCTCCTGCAGCGCGTCAGCAGCCCGGCGGTATGGCTCGATCCGCGGCGCTGGTACTCCGTTCCGCAGGCGGCGGCCGACGCGCTGACTGTCGATGCGGGCGACCACGTGTGGGCGCTGGCACGACTTGGCTGGGCACTACGCGGCTCCCCCACCGCGCTGACCGTTCCGATCGGCGACTTCACCGGGAACGACGCCGGCTCTGTGGTGGTGTGGGACCACGACGCGGCCAGGCGGCTGTTCGACGCGCTGGCGACCGACACGCCGGTGCCGCCGACCCTGATCGCCGCACAACCGTAAGCGGTGCTTCTGGCGCGGTTACGGATCTAGGTTTGCCCCGGTCAGGCCGTTCTGCAACCATGCTTTGACGCGGCCGGGGTGATGCGTGGCAAACCAGGCCACCCCGATGTCGCGGCAGAAGCGGACATCGTCGAAATGGTCGACGTTCCAGGTGTACAATGCCCTGCCCTGCGCCGCAGCCCGATCGACCAGCTCGGGGCGCTCGCGCAGCGTCGTGATCGACGGGCCCACGGCAGTCGCGCCGACCGTGCTGGCCGTCGTTCCGCCTAGATACCTGTGAGCCCTGGTCAGTAGCACCGTCGGCAACAGCGGCGCAGCGCGCCGGACCCGCCACATCGCCATTGCCGAGAACGACATCACCACCGCGCGGGATCGGTCCGCCGAAGCGGGCGTCGCGATCCCGAAACGCTGCAGCAGCGCCAGCACCTTGCTTTCCACCAGTGCGCCGTACCGAACCGGGTGCTTGGTTTCGATGAAAATCTTCACTGGCCGATGCCAGTCGAGCACCAAGGCCACCAAAGCGTCCAGCGTCAACAGGCCGGTGTCCCCGTGGGTGCCGTCAGGACGCCAGCTGCGGTGCCACGCGCCGAATTCGAGCTCGCGCAGCTGCGCCAACGTCATCGTGCTGACCAAACCTGCACCGGTGGATGTCCGCTCCAAACGGCGGTCGTGTACACACACCAGGTGGCCGTCGGAGGTCAACCGGACATCGCACTCGACGCCGTCGGCGCCTTCCTTCAGAGCCAAGTCGTAAGCAGCCAGCGTGTGTTCCGGCCGCTCGGCCGACGCTCCTCGATGCGCAACCACGAAAGGGTGCCCGGCGAGCACCTCGTCGGCCCAAGACATTTCTCTATGCTGCCGGTTCGCGGCCCTCTAACTCAACCGCTGCGGCCGATCCAGTTGCGCCGGGCCGATCGTCGCCGGCGACAACCCAACGATGAGCTGGTCGTTCGACCGGTTTGCGTTCGAATCCCTCGACCACCCGCGCAGCGGCGAGAACCGCGAACCCGGCCAGCAGATAGGCGGCCGTCGTCACCGCCGTGTTGTTGGCGATACCTTGTGCGTCCCGCGCGAACCGGGTTTCGGTAGCAAACACTGCGACCATGCCACTGATCAGCCACAGCAGCCACCACATCCACACCGCCGTACCCAAGCGCTCGTAGTGGCCCTCCGCCTTCACCAGGTCCAGCATGTAGACCAGCGGCCATATCAAAGCGACCAGAGGCAACCAGGCGACAACCAAGAAGAGTGCCATCACCGCCCAGCTGGGTTGGTCGAAAGTAGCCAGCCAGGTGGCGAACCCCAACGCGAGCAGTACCGCGACCGCCGGCGGCAGCAGACAACCGGCCCACAGCACCCAGCTACGCCGCAGCTCGGAATGGCCATGCCGGCGGAACGCGGCGGCCCGGCGCGCAATCAGCCATTGCGTCAATACGATCGCGCAGACGACCGCCGCACCCAGTGCCGCCACACTGGCGAGCACACCGAGCCAGAGTGCGACTTCGGCGACGATCGGGTTCAGCAGCGTGCTGCGGTTGATGATCAGCAGTAGGTAGCGAACCAGATGCACCAGCACGGCGATGCCCAGGACCACCACGGCGGCCGAGAGTGTGCGACGCACCACCGTCGGCGAGGCAGTCTGCTCCGGCGACGACGTCGCAGCGGTGGCTGCGTCGACACGGTCAACCAGTCCCCACCGCGGCACCACCATGTAGCGCGGCGTGGGGCCCAGTGGCCGACGCCGCGGCCGTGACGGCGGCGGTGCACCCGGGCGTACCGCGATCCACCGG
>NZ_JBARMY010000415.1:0-2879 GCF_049802695.1 Mycobacterium sp. | reverse complement strand
CCTCAGGAGTCGCCTTGACCACGGGTGCCGACGGCTTGTGTTCGGGGGTTTCGGCCGGAGCCGCTGGAGCGGAGGCGGTGGCGCCGTCTCCGCCGGCAGGCCGTACGGGCGTCACGGTGGCGGAGCCGTTTCCACCGGCTTGAAGGTTGGGTCTGCCTGCGGCTTTCGTTGCGACGTTCGAAGCATTCTCCGAGGCCGCTTTGCCGCCACCGAACGACTCGCGCAGCCGTCGCGCGACGGGTGCCTCCACCGTCGATGAGGCGGATTTGACGAATTCGCCCTGTTGACTCAGCCGGGCGAGCACTTCCTTACTGGTAACACCGAGTTCCTTGGCCAACTCGTGTACGCGGGCCTTACCTGCCACTACTTCTCCTGTCCATGAGGCGACAGCGGTAGTAGGCCGCGCCTCGGGTTTAGCTATGACACATGGTCATTCGAACTTCACGGTGTGCTCATGTTCTTCGCTGCCTGTCTGTTGCCGGGGGTGCCGAGCACACGAACCTGCTCGACCACCGCGGAGGTGTCCGGTGAACCGGTGATGCGCAACGCTTTGGTGAAAGCTCGCCGCCGAATCGCTTCGTGTGCGCACTGCGGCGCCGGGTGCAACCACGCACCCCGCCCCGGAAGACTACCGGTTGCGTCAACGATTACGGCGCATTCACCGTTCCCGGTCGACACAGCCACCACTCGAAGCAGTGCGACGGCCAACTCTCGCTTTCGGCAACCGACACATGTGCGCACCGGACCCTCGCTGCGCCGATGTGCCGAGGCCGAAGTCTCGCGCTGGATCACGGTTGAGTCTACCGTCCTGGCAACCGGTGGACACCACCGGAGGTGGCTGAGCCAGCGAAACCCCGCTCCTCCGCCGCCGCCTGTCGCCGGCATCGCCGCCGGGGCTAGCTTTCGCGGGCAACTCCGTGGCTGGCGCCGTGCTCCGGCCGAGGGCCGGCCGGTTGCACCGGCGAGTCACCCCGAATATCGATACGCCATCCGGTGAGCCGGGCCGCCAGCCGGGCATTCTGGCCCTCCTTGCCGATGGCCAGCGACAGCTGGAAGTCGGGTACCACCACCCGTGCGGCGCGCGCGTTGGGGTCGATGACTGAGACCGAGACGACCTTGGCCGGCGAAAGCGCATTGGCCACGAATCGGGCCGGGTCCTCGTCGTAGTCGATGATGTCGATTTTCTCGCCCGACAGTTCGCTCATCACATTGCGCACCCGCTGTCCCATCGGTCCGATGCAGGCACCCTTGGCGTTGAGCCCCGGCACCCGCGACGCCACCGCAATCTTGGACCGGTGACCGGCTTCCCGGGCGACCGCGACGATCTCGACGGACCCGTCGGCAATCTCCGGCACCTCCAACGAGAACAGCCTGCGCACCAGGTTGGGATGAGTGCGCGACAAGGTGATCAGCGGCTCACGCGCACCGCGGCTCACGCCGACGACGTAACACCGCAGCCGGTCGCCGTGCTCATAGGTCTCGCCGGGAACCTGTTCGGCCGCCGGGATGACGCCCTCGGACCCTTTGGTCTCGCTGCCCATCCGCACGACGACCAGACCTCGCGCGTTGGCGCGGCTGTCGCGCTGGATCACTCCGGCCACGATCTCGCCCTCGCGGGTGGAGAACTCGCCGTAGTTGCGCTCGTTCTCGGCGTCGCGAAGCCGCTGCAGAATCACCTGGCGCGCGGTGGTCGCCGCGATCCGGCCGAAACCCTCAGGGGTGTCGTCCCATTCACTCAGGACGTTTCCGTCTTCGTCGGTCTCGCGGGCGAGCACCCGCACCACGCCGGTTCTGCGGTCGATGTCGATGTGGGCGTCGGCCTGGTGTCCCTCGGTGTGACGGTAAGCGGTGAGCAGCGCGGATTTGATGGTCTCGACGACGACGTCCACCGAAATGCCTTTGTCCGCCTCGATCGCATGCAGGGCGGCCATGTCGATGTTCATGCGCCGCTCCTCCGCATCGCTACGCTCTGCGTCGTCGCCGGCGGGTTCATGCGCCGGCCCTCCCCATCGCTACGCTCTGCATCGTCGCCGGCGGGTTCATGCGCCGGCCTCCGTTCCCGCGCTCCGGCTGATGCCCGCCAGCTCCAGCTCTCGCTGCGGTGGCGCCGAGAACTCCACTTGCACAACAGCTTTAGCAATCTGATCGAGAGCTATTTCGCGCAGCGCCCAATCGCTGCGGCCGTCGCGTACCACCAGGGTGGTCGTCGTGCCGCGCGTTTCGCCGACCCGGCCGGTCAGCTGGGACCCGTCCGACAGCAGCAGCTCGACCTTGCGGCCGCGCGCTCGACGGAAGTGCTTTGCTGTGCTCAGCGGCCTTTCGACACCGGGCGAGCTGACCTCCAGCACGTACCCGCCGTCGGTCGCGTCCTGGCCGTCCGGGCCGTCTAGTAGGTCGTCCAGCAACGTCGAGGCTGAGCGGGACAACTCGGCGATCGTGTCCAGATCAAGTGCGCTGTCACCATCGGCGATCACCGTGATCCGCGGCGGGCGAGCGCGCGCGTCAATGACGACGTCTTCGATGTCATAGCCCGCACGCACGAAAGTTCCACGGAGTAGCTCGATTACTTGCGTCTGCGACGGTAGCCGGGTGGCCACAGCGAGCTCCTCATCTTGAATTGTCCGGTCAACGGCGGGATGTCGCCCGGCGGGCGGCTCCAGCGGCCATCCGGCGCGCGGCGGTTGGCGTTCCACTAAGAACCAGCTAACCAACCATACGCCAGGAAACTCTCACCGGTCCGATCGCGCTTTGGTGGTCACCGCATCACGAACTGGGCTCGCCGCAATGGCAGGATGTGGCTGTGCCAAGCACCGTCCCGGTCCTCAGCAGGCGATGCATGCTCGCCGGCGGCGCGGCGTTGGCCGCTCTCGGGCTGCTCG
>NZ_JBARMY010000414.1:0-9013 GCF_049802695.1 Mycobacterium sp. | reverse complement strand
GCCCGCCGGTGCGGGGCGCCGCCGTCAGAGGTTGCGGCGTGCGGCCCCGCATCGGCTTGCGTGGCGATCTCAAGCGCGGCGGAGCCGGGTGCAGCGGATCGTCACAACCCCCGAGCGGTGCGCCGCAGCGAGCTAGAGCTTGCGCAGACGCAGCCGGTTGATGGCGTGGTCGGCGTCTTTGCGCAGGACCAACGTGGCCCGCGGCCGGGTGGGCAGAATGTTATCGACCAGGTTCGGTCGGTTGATCGACCGCCAGATCTCCCGGGCGGCGGCGACGGCCTGATGGTCGTTGAGCCGTGAGTAGTGATGGAAATGCGACGCCGGGTCGGCGAACGCCGTCGTGCGCATGGTCAAGAATCGCGAGACGTACCACTGTTCGATGTCCTCGATGCGCGCGTCGACGTAGAGCGAGAAGTCGAACAGGTCGGACACCATCAACGTCGGCCCGGTCTGCAGGACATTGAGACCTTCGAGAATCAGGATGTCCGGATGCCGGACAACCTGTTTGGCGCCCGGGATGATGTCGTAGAGCAGGTGCGAATACACCGGTGCGCACGCGTGATCCGAGCCCGACTTCACCGAGGTGACAAAGCGCATCAACGCGCGGCGGTCGTAGCTTTCGGGAAAACCTTTGCGGTGCATCAAACTTCGTTGCGTCAGCTCAGAATTCGGGTAGAGGAACCCGTCGGTGGTCACCAAGTCCACCTGCGGGTGGTGTTCCCAGCGGGCCAGCAGCGCCTGGAGCACGCGGGCGGTGGTGGATTTGCCCACCGCCACGCTGCCGGCCACGCCGATGATGAACGGCACCGGGCGGTCCGGATTTCGCTGCGGCTCGCCGAGGAACTCCGCCGTCGCGGCGAACAGCCGCTGCCGGGCGGCGACCTGAAGGTGTAGCAGCCGGGCCAGCGGCAGGTATACCTCTTCTACTTCGAGCATGTCGATCTGCTCGCCGAGCCCGCGCAAACCGATCAGTTCTTCTTCAGTGAGGGCCAGCGGCGTCGACTGACGCAACGAACGCCACTGACTTCGGTCGAACTCCACATAGGGGCTCGGCTCGCTCAGCCGCGGCATAGCGTCAGTCTTGCAGCAACGGCGGCCACTGCAGCGGCTGGGGCGGTTTATCGTGGGCGTATGCAGCCTGCCGACCTCATCCGCGAGTACCTGCTGCTGGGACTGCGCTTCGACCGGGTCGAGTCCGGCTACGTCGACTCCTTCATCGGCGATCCCGCGCTCAGACGGGCCGTCGACGACGAACCCGCCCCCGACCCGGCCGCCTTGGCCTCTCAGGCAGATCGACTTCTTGCCGCGCTGCCGGACGTGCCGCACCATGGTGGATTCGATCAGCAGCGCGCCGACTACATCGGTGCGCACCTACGCGCCGTCGCCTGCGCCGCACGTAGATTCGCCGGACACCAGGTCGGATTCGTCGACGAAGTGCACAACTACTTCGACGTGCGTATCGGCAAGGGCGACGTCGCGGCCTACCGCGAAGCGCATAGCCGGCTCGACGATTTGCTCGGCGGTACCGGCGCGCTGGTTGACCGAATGGCTGCCTACCGCGCCGGCGAGGAGATCCCGCCGGAACGGTTGGCTGAATGCATCGCCGCGTTCTCCAGCGCACTTCGGGACCGGGTGCGGGCGGAGTACCCGCTGCCTGAACACGAGACCGTGAGCTACGAGGTCGTCACCGACAAGCCCTGGTCAGGATTCAACTACTACCTGGGCGACTACCGCTCCACGGTAGCCGTCAACGCCGACGTCAAACAATTGATGTCGCAACTGCCCCGGCTGGTCGCCCACGAGTCCTACCCAGGCCACCACACCGAGCACTGCCGCAAAGAGGCCGGTCTGGTGCGGCGGGAAGGGCAGGCCGAACAGACCATCTTCCTGGTCAATACACCGCAGTGCCTGATGGCCGAAGGACTGGCCGATCTGGCCTTGTACGCCGCCATCGGTCCCCGCTGGGGCCGGTGGGCCGCCGACATCTACGCTGACCTGGGTTTGCGGTTCGACGGCGAGCGTGCCGAGGCGATCGCCGATGCGACGGCGGCCCTGGCCGGGGTGCGCCAGGACGCGGCGCTGATGCTGCACGACGAAGATCGCGATATCGACGACGTAGCCGCTTATCTTCGGCGCTGGCTGTGTGTGCCCGACGACAGGGCGCGCCAGATGTTGAGGTTTCTGCTGTCGCCGCTGTGGCGGGCCTACACCAGCACCTACGTCGAGGGCTACCGGTTGCTGCGGGCTTGGCTGGACCAACGCCCGGACGACGTCAGCTTGGTCGAGCGGTTCGGCCGGCTGCTCGACGAGCCGTTGATTCCCTCTGCGTTGCAGTCCGGCGACGATGCAGAGCGCGCGGGGGTACCCCAGCGAAGCGACGGGACGCGATGAGGAGGAGCCGGACAATGTGATAGGCAGTCCGGCGACGATGCAGAGCGCTCGGGGGTACCCCAGCGAAGCGAGGGGACGCGATGAGGAGGAGCGGGGCAATCTGACACCGGATACTCTGAAGGTTCGGAGGTGACGAACGTGGCGGACAACCAGGGCACCATGCAAGCGGTGCAGTCTGCCTCGGAAACCTTAGAAACCTTAGAAACCTCGGAAACCTTAGAAACCTCGGAAACGTCGCAGGACTCGCAGCCGGCCGAGGCCGCCACCGAGCCGCAGGCCGAGGTCTCCGCAGCCGAGTCGACGGCGAAGCTGTCGCCGGACACCCTCAAGACATCCACCAGCGCGTCACGGCGGGTCCGCGCACGGCTGGCGCGACGGATGACCGCTCAGCGCAGCGCGCTGAATCCGGTGCTCGAACCGCTGGTGGCGGTACACCGCGAGATCTACCCCAAAGCCGACGTGTCGCTGCTGCAGCGGGCCTACGACGTCGCCGATCAGCGGCACGCCAGTCAACTGCGGCACTCGGGGGACCCCTACATCACCCACCCGTTGGCCGTCGCCAACATCCTGGCCGAGCTGGGCATGGACACCATCACGCTGGTCGCCGCCCTGCTGCACGACACCGTCGAAGACACCGGATACACCCTGGAGGCGTTGTCCGAAGAGTTCGGTGACGAGGTGGGCCATCTCGTCGACGGGGTGACCAAGCTGGACCGGGTGGTGCTGGGCACCGCCGCCGAGGGCGAGACGATCCGCAAGATGATCATCGCGATGGCCCGTGACCCGCGGGTGCTGGTGATCAAGGTGGCCGATCGGCTGCACAACATGCGGACCATGCGTTTCCTGCCGCCGGAGAAGCAGGCGCGGAAAGCCCGCGAGACCCTGGAAGTCATTGCCCCGCTTGCGCATCGGTTGGGTATGGCCACGGTGAAGTGGGAGCTCGAGGATCTGTCGTTCGCGATCCTGCACCCCAAGAAGTACGACGAGATCGTGCGGTTGGTGGCGGGCCGGGCGCCGTCGCGGGACACCTATCTGACCAAAGTCCGCACCGAGATCGTCTCCATGCTGGGCGCGTCGAAGATCAAGGCGACCGTGGAGGGCCGGCCCAAACACTACTGGTCGATCTATCAGAAGATGATCGTCAAGGGCCGCGACTTCGACGACATTCACGACCTGGTCGGCATCCGGATCCTGTGCGACGAGATCCGGGATTGTTATGCCGCTGTGGGCGTGGTGCATTCGCTGTGGCAGCCGATGGCCGGCCGGTTCAAGGACTACATCGCCCAGCCGCGGTACGGGGTGTACCAGTCGCTGCACACCACCGTTGTCGGGCCGGAAGGCAAGCCGTTGGAGGTGCAGATCCGCACCCGCGACATGCACCGCACCGCCGAATACGGGATCGCCGCGCACTGGCGTTACAAAGAAGCCAAGGGCCGCAACGGTATCCCGGCTTCAAATGCGGCCGCCGAGATCGACGACATGGCCTGGATGCGCCAACTGCTCGACTGGCAGCGAGAAGCCGCCGACCCCGGTGAGTTCCTGGAGTCGTTGCGTTACGACCTTGCCGTACAAGAGATATTCGTGTTCACCCCGAAGGGCGATGTGATCACGCTGCCGACGGGGTCGACGCCGGTGGACTTCGCCTACGCGGTGCACACCGAGGTCGGGCACCGCTGCATCGGCGCCCGCGTCAACGGACGACTCGTTGCGCTGGAACGCAAACTGGAAAACGGGGAAGTCGTGGAGGTATTCACCTCCAAGGCCGCCGCCAATGCCGGACCGTCGCGGGATTGGCAGCAGTTCGTGGTGTCACCGCGCGCCAAGACCAAGATCCGGCAATGGTTCGCCAAGGAGCGGCGCGAAGAAGCGCTCGAAACCGGTAAAGACGCGCTCACTCGCGAAGTGCGCCGCGGCGGGGTTCCCTTGCAGCGTTTGATGAACGGCGTATCGATGGCCGCGGTGGCCACCGAGCTGCACTACAGCGACGTGTCCGCGCTCTACACCGCGATCGGTGAGGGCCATGTGTCGGCCAAGCATGTGGTGCAACGGCTGCTCGCCGAGCTGGGCGGCATCGACCAGGCCGAGGAGGAACTGGCCGAGCGCTCGACTCCGACGACGATGCCGCAACGCCAGCGCAGCAACGACGATGTGGGCGTTGCCGTTCCCGGCGCTCCCGGCGTGCTGACCAAGCTTGCCAAATGCTGCACCCCGGTGCCGGGCGATCAGATCCTGGGTTTCGTCACCCGCGGCGGCGGAGTCAGCGTGCACCGCACTGACTGCACCAACGCCTCGTCGCTGCAGCAGCAGTCCGAGCGGATCATCGAGGTGCTCTGGGCGCCGTCGCCGTCATCGGTGTTCCTGGTGGCGATTCAGGTCGAGGCACTCGACCGGCACCGGCTGCTGTCGGACGTGACGCGGGTGCTGGCCGACGAGAAAGTGAACATACTGTCGGCGTCGGTGACCACCTCCTCCGGCGACCGAGTCGCGATCAGCCGGTTCACCTTCGAGATGGGCGATCCGAAGCATCTCGGTCATCTGCTGGATGTGGTGCGCAACGTCGAGGGCGTCTACGACGTCTACCGGGTGACATCGGCGGCGTAAGGGGTTTCGCGACTGGGTGGGCGCTCAGCCCAGCCGCACGGAATTGATGGTGACGGCAGTGGCGGGCGGGCCGTCGTCGCGGCCGCGCGAGACCCCGCTCGCGGCAATCTTGTCCAACGTGGCCAGCCCGTTTTCTCCGATCGTGCCGAATACCGTGTAGTTCGGCGGTAATTCGGAGTCTTTGTACACCAGGAAGAACTGGCTGCCGTTCGTGTTCGGTCCGCTGTTGGCCATTGCCAGGGTGCCGCGTGGGTAGACCACCGGTTGATGTCCGGCGGGATCGTCGGGCGGGTACTGGTCGGTGGGGTATTCGTCGGCGAATTTATAGCCCGGCCCGCCCGTGCCGTCGCCTTTCGGATCGCCGCACTGCAAGACGCTGAGCCCGGGTGAGGTGGTCAACCGGTGGCATGGGCTGCCGTCGAAGAACTTCTGCTGCGCGAGGTTGACGAAACTGTTGACTGTGCAGGGTGATTCGTTCTTGGCCAGCTGTAAGCCGATGACTCCGGCGGTGGTGTCGATGGTTGCCGCGACATGCGCGGGATCCGTCGCAACCTGGCCCGATCGGGGCGGATTGACCGGCTTGCCGGTCTGGTCTGACGTGGGCGCGTATCGACAGTTCCCGCCGATGTCCGCACTAGGTTTGAACTGCGGCAAGCCCGGGACGCCCTGCAGCGGAGCAGCTGTCGTGGTAAGCGGTTGCGCTGTGGTGGTGGGCTCAGTGAAAGTGGTCGTGGCGGACGACGCGGACGAGGACCCGGCGGGGACGTCATGGTCGGGAAGTATCAGCACGATCGCGACCACGGCGATCATGGCGACAATCGCGAGTCCGGCCGCGACCGACGCGAGGATGACGTTTCGGCGCTTGGCCGCCGCGCCAGGGCTGCGGAAAGGTTGGTGAGACGCCATCAGTCCAGCTTCACCGATTTGATGGTGACCGGGGTGGCGGGCGCGCCGTCACTGCCGCCGCCGGCCACGCCGCCCTTGGCAATCTTGTCCAGGGTGGCCAGCCCGTCTTGCTGGACGGTGCCGAAAACGGTGTATTCCGGTGGTAGCTGGGAGTCTTTGTACACCAGAAAGAATTGGCTGCCGTTGGTGTTCGGTCCGCTGTTGGCCATGGCCAACGTTCCGCGCGGGTAGAGCACCGGCTGGTGCGCTGCGGGGTCTTCGGGCTTGTATTGGTCGCTCGGATATTCGTTGGCGAACGAGTAGCCCGGGCCGCCGGTGCCGTCGCCGGTCGGGTCACCGCACTGTAAGACGCCCAACGAAGCCGACGTGGTCAGCCGGTGGCATTTGGTGTCGTCGAAAAACTTCTGCGTGGTCAGGCTGACGAAGCTGTTGACCGTGCACGGGGATTTGTTGTTAGCCAACAGCAGGCCGATATTGCCCTGGTCGGTGACCATGCTGATACTGACCTGTGCGGGATCGGTCGGCACTTTGCCGCCCTGCGTCTTGGGCGGGTTGACCGGCTTGCTGGCCGGTTCCGGTGACGGGGGGTAGTCGCACTTGGAGCCGATGTCGGCCGACGCCGTGAACGACGGCAACGCAGCCACCCCGGCGGCCGATCCCGTTGTCGAGCTGGTCGACGGGCTGGCGGTTGCGGGTTTCTTCTGGTGCTCGCGGTTGAGGAACAGCACCGTGCCCACCGCGGCAATGACGAGCACCAGTGCGACCCCGGCGCCGGCGAGGACGAGGAGCCGCCGCCGTCGAGCCTGCTCGGCACGGCGTTCCAGCTGCCGTTGAAGTTTGCGCTTGGCTGACGCACGTCGCTGTTCGTTGGTCGGCACCGCCGATATCCCTCCATCAGTTCCGGTCAGTCAGCACAGAGTGTGCCAGTTCACCGCGGGAGCGGGTGGCGCGACCCTTGCGGCTCACCGAGTGCCCACCGAGTGCGAGACTGGAAACCGTGTTGATCTCCGCGTTCCCTGCCGGATTGTTGCAATGCAACTGCTACGTGCTGGCGCAGCGGCCCGGATCGGACGCCATCATCGTCGACCCGGGCCAGCGCGCGATGGGTCCGCTGCGGCAGATCGTGGACAAGAATCGGCTGACCCCGGCCGCGGTGCTGTTGACCCACGGGCACATCGATCACATCTGGTCGGCGCAGAAGGTGTCCGATACGTTCGGGTGCCCGGCGTACATCCACCCCGAGGATCGGTTGATGCTGACCGACCCGATCAAAGGCATCGGCCCCCGCTTGGGTCAGCTTCTGTTCAGCGCCGCGTTCTCCGAACCCAAGCAGGTGATCGAGCTGGACCGCGACGGCGACAAGATCGACCTGGCCGACATCACCGTGACTGTCGATCACACGCCCGGTCACACCCGCGGATCGGTTGTCTTTCGGGTCGCCGACGACGCCTCGGAGGTGGTCCTGACCGGCGACACGCTGTTCGAGCGGTCGATCGGCCGCACCGACCTGTGGGGCGGTAGCGGTCGCGACCTGCTCAACTCGCTCGTCCACAAGTTGCTGGTGCTCAGTGACAAGACTGTGGTGCTGCCCGGGCACGGGAACTCGACCACGATCGGCGCCGAACGTCGGGCTAACCCCTTCCTTCAAGGTTTGAGCCCGTGACGGAAGTCCCGGCTTTCGCTGCGCCCAAGGGTGTGCCGGACTACGTTCCGCCCGACTCGGCGGCGTTCGTCGCGGTGCGCGACGGCTTACTGAACACCGCCCGCCGGGCGGGCTACCGCGACATCGAGTTGCCGGTCTTCGAGGACACAGCGCTATTCGCCCGCGGAGTGGGAGAGTCCACCGACGTCGTGTCCAAGGAGATGTACACCTTCGCCGATCGCGGTGACCGGTCGGTGACGTTGCGACCCGAAGGCACCGCCGGTGTGATCCGCGCGGTGATCGAGCACGGCCTCGACCGCGGCGCGCTGCCGGTCAAGCTGTGCTACGCAGGCCCGTTCTTCCGCTACGAACGGCCCCAGGCCGGCCGCTACCGCCAGCTGCAGCAGGTCGGTGTCGAGGCGATCGGCGTCGACGACCCGGCGCTCGACGCTGAGGTGATCGCCGTCGCGGACGCCGGCTTCCGCTCGTTGGGCCTCGACGGCTTTCGCCTGGAGATCACGTCATTGGGCGACGACACCTGCCGCCCCCAGTATCGAGAGCTGTTGCAGGAGTTTCTGTTCAAGCTCGACCTGGACGAGCCGACCCGCAAGCGCGCCGAGATCAACCCGCTGCGGGTGCTTGACGACAAGCGCCCGGAGATCCGGGCGAGGACGGCCGACGCCCCGGTGATGCTGGACCACCTGTCCGACGTCGCCAAGCAACACTTCGACACCGTGCTGGCCCACCTCGACGCACTCGGGGTGCGTTACGCGATCAACCCCCGGATGGTGCGCGGGCTCGACTATTACACGATGACCACCTTCGAGTTCGTCCACGATGGGCTCGGGGCGCAGTCCGGCATCGGCGGCGGCGGGCGTTACGACGGACTGATGCGTCAACTCGGTGGACAAGACTTGTCCGGCATTGGTTTCGGGCTCGGTGTCGACCGCACGTTGCTCGCGCTGCGAGCCGAGGGGAAAAGCGTGGGAACCATTCCGCGTTGCGACGTGTTCGGGGTGCCGCTCAGTGAACAGGCCAAGTTGCGGCTGGCGGTGCTGGGCGGCCAACTGCGCGCCGCCGGCGTCCGCGTCGACTTGGCGTATGGCGACCGTGGCCTCAAGGGTGCGATGCGCGCGGCCGATCGCTCCGGCGCGCGTATCGCCATGGTGGCCGGCGATCGCGACATCGACGCCGGTACGGTCGGCGTGAAGGATCTGTCCACCGGGCAGCAGGTCTCGGTGCAGCTGGAATCCGTTGTCGCCGAAGTGGTTTCCCGGCTCGGCCGTTAACATCGGCCACAATGGTCACTGGGGAGCCAGACTTGGTGTTGTGCCCGCCTAATGGGGTTCGATCAGCGAGTCGTTGACGAGGTTTATGCCTAGTTGGCGAGAAGCTGGTCACCGAGCCGCCGGCCGGTGAGCACTATGCCCGCCAGGAATGATGGTCGATTCCTACTAAGAGATTGTGCCCCGG
>NZ_JBARMY010000413.1:0-1689 GCF_049802695.1 Mycobacterium sp. | reverse complement strand
TTGCCCTCACCGGTCTTCATCTCGGCGACATTGCCGAAGTGCAGCGCCGCAGCGCCCATCACCTGCACGTCGAAGGGCCGCTGGTCCAGCACGCGCCAGGCCGCTTCCCGGGCTACCGCAAAGGCTTCGGGCAGCAGGTCGTCGAGGCTTTCGCCGTCGGCGTGCCGTTTCTTGAATTCGTCGGTCTTAGCCCGCAACTCCTCGTCGGTGAGTTTCTCGACGTCGTCGGCCAAGGCATTGACGTAGTCGGCGACGCGCGCGAGGCGCTTGACAGTGCGACCTTCGCCAAGGCGCAGCAACTTCGACAGCACAGCTATATCCCCTGTGGGTTAGACGGATCCTCCGACCGATGTCAGCGTCCCTATCCTAGGTGACTTGGCCACCTGGGCGTTCCGCGCCCGCGGCGCGTCAGAGGAGTGCGTCAGGCCAGTCGGATCAGACCGTAGTCGTAGGCGTGCCGGCGATAGACGACCGACGGCCGCTCGGTGTCCTTGTCGAAGAAGAGGAAGAAGTCGTGACCGACCAGCTCCATTTCGTAGAGCGCGTCGTCGATTGACATCGGCTTGGCCGGGTGTTCTTTCGTACGCACGATGCGCCCTGGCTGGTGCTCAACGGCGGAACCGTCGCGCTCGTGGGGCGTGTCTTCGGTCGGCGTGCCGTTCTGCTCAGGCGGCGGCGCAGCGGTCGCCTCGCAGAGCGAAATCGGCGTCTTGTCACCGTAGTGAACTTTGCGACGGTCCTTGACTCGGCGCAGCCGGTTCTCCAGCTTGTCAACCGCCGACTCGAACGCGGCATAGAAGCTGTCGGCGCTAGCCTCGCCGCGGATTACCGGGCCACGGCCCCGCACGGTGATTTCCACGCGTTGACATGATTTGCGCTGCCGCCGGTTGGGCGCGTGCTTGAGCTCGACGTCGAAAAGATAGATGGAGCGGTCCAGCCGTTCCAAGCGGGCAAGTTTCTGCGAGACGTAGATGCGGTAGTGATCGGGGATCTCAACGTTGCGGCCTTTGACGACGACCTCGGCTTTCAGTGTCGGTTCGGCCTGCTCGTCGGTGTCGGCCAGCGGCTGGCCAGGATCCACGGTTTGCGTCGACATACTTGGCAACTCGTTTCTGTCGCATCGCACGCGATCGGCGTGCCCGGTTGTTAAATTCAGGCGCCGACGGGTTCACAGGGTTTTAGCGCAGTCCGCCCGCCGGTGCAAGGTGTCGAGAACTCACCCCCTACCGCTATCGGTGACTCGGCGCCTCGATCGATGGCGACCGCCGTGGGTGCTCACGGTGCTTGCCCCGAAGGTAACCCCTGTTCACCGGTAAGTGCCAGTACTTTCGTGTACCTGTTGCGCGTTCTTCACGTATTGACGCGGTGTTGAATCGCCGGCGGCGACTAGTGGCCGGCTCACGCGTGCGCAATGGTGAGCACAGCGGCGACCCGGACACCGGCCGAATGCAGCGTCCGCACCGACTCGCGCGCAGTAGCGCCGGTGGTGACAATGTCGTCGACGAGGAGCACCTCGTGATCGATCATCAGTCGGCGGCGCCGCAGCAGGACTGCGCCCGCGAGGTTGCGTTCGCGGGCGGCGCTGCCCAAGCGAGCCGAGTCGCGAGCGAAGGCCTTGACCCGAAGCGCCTGGATGACGTCGATGCCCGAGTGTTTGGCGACCGCCGCTGCGACCATTCGGGTGACGGG
>NZ_JBARMY010000412.1:0-29423 GCF_049802695.1 Mycobacterium sp. | reverse complement strand
TTTGGCGGTGGCGGAGGGATTTGAACCCTCGGACGGGGGTTACCCGTCACACGCTTTCGAGGCGTGCTCCTTAGGCCGCTCGGACACGCCACCGCAGGGCAGCTTACGCCAACCGCGGGCCACTCACCCCAACCGCTGCCGGGCGAAGAACTCCGCCAGCGGCGCGGCGCACTCCTCGGCCAGCACCCCGCCCCGCACGGCCGGGCGGTGGTTGAGCCGCCGGTCCCGCACCACGTCCCACAATGAGCCGACCGCCCCGGTCTTGGGCTCCCACGCGCCGAACACCAATCGCGCAACCCGGGCGAGCACCAACGCGCCTGCGCACATCGTGCAGGGCTCGACGGTGACCGCCAGCGTGGCTCCTTCCAGCCGCCAGCCATTGCCGAGCACACCGGCCGCCGCCCGAATGGCGAGGATCTCGGCGTGGGCGGTCGGATCGCCGAGTGCCTCCCGAGCGTTGACCGCGCACCCCAGTTCCATCCCGTCGGCGCCGAATACCACCGCACCCACCGGCACGTCCCGTGGTCCCGCCGTAGCCGCGACGGCCAAAGCGGCGCGGATCAGGTCGTCGTCAGATTTCACCGATTGAGACGGTCGAGCACCGCCGACAGTTCCTCGGCGAAGCCCATTTCCCGCGCGATGCGGCCCAACTGTTCGTCGGGGTACAGATCGGACTCGTCGAGAATGACTCCGAGCACGGCATCGGAAAGCCCGACGTCGGCCAGCAATGCCAGATCGCCCTCCTCGAACGGCTCGGCGTCCTCAAGGTCCTCCGGGTCGATGTCAGCGTCGAGATTCTCCAGCACTTCGGCGGCTATGTCGTAATCCAGCGCCGCGGTCGCGTCCGACAACAACAGTCGCGTTCCCGAGGGCGCCGGTCGCACGATGACGAAGAATTCGTCGTCGACGTCGAGCAGCCCGAACACGGCTCCCGCGCTGCGCAGTTCACGGAGCTCCGTTTCGGCGGCCGCCAGACTGATCAGTGCCTTGGGGCCCATCGCAGAGCAACGCCATTGGCCGTCCTCGCGCACGACCGCTACGCCGAAGCCGTCCGGGACATCGGCGGACGGGCCCGGCGCTGAAGCCCGCTGTGCTCCCATGGGCGCTTAGGCTAGTACCTGACCAGCACCTTTGGCCAGCAGATCGCAACACCTCCCCGATGTCACCGGAATGGCGCGGCGGCTCCCCGACCGTCGCAGATGTGCCAACCTGGAAGTGTGGCTAGCCCTGTTTCCAAGACACCGATATGCGTGCTGGGGTTGGGACTTATCGGCGGCTCGATCATGCGCGCCGCGGACGCAGCGGGTTATGACGTGTTCGGCTACAACCGGTCGGTGGAAGGCGTGCAGGCCGCCCGCTACGACGGTTTCGTTGCCACCACGGACATCACCGAGACGCTCAACCGGGCCGCCGAAGTCGACGCGTTGATTGTGCTGGCCGTTCCCGTGCCGGCACTGCGGCCTTTGCTGGCGCGCATCTGTGAATCGGCTCCGAACTGTGCGCTGACCGACGTCACCAGTGTCAAATCCGCCGTACTCGACGAAGTGAATGCCGCCGGACTGCAGGCGAGGTTCGTCGGCGGTCATCCGATGACGGGTACAGCGCATTCGGGTTGGGCCGCCGGCCACGCCAGCTTGTTCACCGGGGCACCGTGGGTGGTCAGCGTCGACGACCATGTCGATCCACGGGTGTGGACGACGGTGATGACGCTGGCTTTGGACTGCGGTTCGGTAGTGGTGCCGGCCCGGTCGGCCGACCACGACGCTGCGGCGGCCGCGATCTCGCATCTGCCACACCTGCTTGCCGAGGCGCTCGCGGTCACGGCGGCCGAAGTGCCGCTGGCCTTCGCGCTGGCCGCCGGCTCGTTTCGGGACGGCACCCGGGTGGCCGGCAGTGCGCCGGATCTGGTGCGGGCCATGTGCGAGGCCAATTCCGGCCAGCTGCTGCCGGCCCTGGACCACAGCATCGATCTGCTCAGCCGCGCCCGAGAGGCACTGGCGAGCAACAACTCGGTCGGCGAGCTGGTCGAAGCGGGCCACGCGGCACGAATCCGCTACGACAGCTTTCCGCGCCCGGAGATCGTCACCGTCTTCATCGGTGCGCCGGATTGGCGGGAAGAACTGGCCGCGGCCGGCCGGGCCGGCGGGGTGATCAGATCCGCTCTGCCAAGCCTGGATAATCCATGATGAAACCGTCGGCGTCGACGGTGACCGTGGTGTCGGCGACCGGCGAGTGCAACTTGATGCCGTCGCCGCTGTCCGGGCCGCTGCTGCTGTAGGTGAGGGTCGCCGAACCCACCGACATGTCGGGAAGGTTCACATAGACGATCGGCAACGAGACCGACTCGGCGTGCTCATGAAGACCGCAGCGACGGATCGGCAACGCGTTGAAGAACGGACTGAAGACCAGGTCGGCGTCCAGCGCCCCGTCGAAGCCGGCCCGTGACTCGCCCCGGTGGTCGGTCACCAGCCACATATTCTCTTCGTCACGTGCAATGGATAGCACCCGCTCGCGCTCGGCGAGCGTCACGGTCAGCCCCAGTCGCCTGGTCGTACCGGCCTCGTCGGTCAGCAGGTCGTAGTAGACGCCGAACGCCGGATGGGTGTCCGCCGCGGCGGCCACGATGCGGCCGTTGGCCTTGATTCGCTTGCCGGACAACTGCACTCGCACAGATTCCATTCGGGAAGCGTCGGGCGACCGCCAGGTCAGGATCGCAGGAAACGGGCTCTTTCTCGCGTCGGTCTCGGCGGGGCTCACCGGGTCTACTCTAGGCGGGCGGCGGCTGGTTTCGCAGCCGACTGTGACGCTGCCGACTCATCGCCGATCGCGGCGACCTTTGTGGGCCGCCGACGCCATCGACCGGTTCCGGGCACCGACAGCCACACCGCGAATGCCAGCCCACCATCGAGAATCAGCGCCAATGCGGCCACCATGAGTGCGCCGACCACAGCGATGTGGAACTGCCGCACTTTGATGCCGTCGATCAGCAGTCGGCCCAGTCCGCCGAGACTGGCGTAGGCAGCGACGGTGGCCGTGGCGACCACCTGCAGCGTCGCAGTGCGCAGCCCGCCCAGGATCAGCGGCAGCGCGTTAGGCAACTCCACGCGCAGCAAAACCTGCGTTTCGGTCATGCCCATCGAGCGTGCCGCATCCACCACCGCGGCGTTGACGTTCGATATCCCTGCGTAAGCGCCGGCCAGCAGCGGCGGAATGCCCAACAGCATCAACGCCAAGACCGGTGGCAGCAACCCCAGCCCCCACAGAAGCACCGCGAGCAACAGCACGCCCAGCGTCGGCAGCGCGCGCAGCCCGTTGACCGCACTCACCACGACCAGCGCACCGCGACCGGTATGCCCGATCAGCAGTCCGATCGGGACGGCAATCAGGGCCGAAACCGCAACAGCCGCAGCGGTGTATTCCAAATGCTCGAGGATCCTGGTCGCCAGTCCGACCGGGCCGAGCCAGTTGTCGGCGGTCAAGATGTAGGCGATCGCCTCCGCCAGAAAGTTCACCTCGCGCCGCCCACGATCGGCGATCTGGACGGTCGCGGCCATCCGCCATGGCCTGCCGTGCGTTTCCACGGGGTGGCCCAGCGCCCGGCCAGCATGATCAGCAAGTCGATGGAGATGGCGAGTACGAAGACGGCGATGATGCCAGCGACTATCTCGTCGCTCTTATCGGCCTGAAAACCCTCGGTGAACCAGCTTCCCAGACCGCCGATTCCGATCACCGATCCGACCGCGACCATTGAGATGTTCGTGACCACGACGACCCGGAGGCCGGCGACGAGCACCGGAAGCGACAGCGGCAATTCGACTTTCAGCACGCGTGCGATCGGCTTGTAGCCGATCGCGATCGCCGAGTCCCGCACTTGTGCCGGCACGGCGTCCAGCGCCTCTGGAACGGCCCGCACCAGAAGTGCGGCGGTGTAGAGGGTCAGCGCGACGGTCACATTGGCCTCGTCGAGGATCTGGGTCGGGATGATCAGCGGCAGCATCACGAACAGTGCGAGCGACGGAATGGTGAACACGACGCTGGCCGTCACGGTGGTCAGGCGTCGCAGCACCGTGGTTTGCTGCACCAGCACCCCCAGCGGGAGGGCGATGGCGAGACCGATCAGCACCGGCAGTAAGGACAGGCGCAGATGGACCAGGGTCAACGCCCACGCGGCGCTCTGATGGGTGAGCAGGTAATGCACGCTCAGGCCTGACCTTCGGCTTTTCGTGAGTTCAACGCGGTCACCACATCAGCGGCCAGCACACCACCGACGACTTTGCCCGCCCAGTCGACGGCGACACCCATCGGCGCCGGTGAGGACAGTGCGCAGTCGAGGGCCTGGCTCAGGTTTCCGTCCGGGCGAAGCAGCGCACCCACGCCGGCCAAGGTTTCGGACAGCGGCGCGCCCCCTCGGTGCCGTCGTATGCCGTCGGTGTCGATCCAGCCCAGCGGGGTGCCGTTACCGTCGATGACCAACACCCAACCGTCGACTGTCGAACCGTCGTGACCAGCCGCCAAGTCGGCCTCGCAAATTTGCGGAATGTCGTGCAGTTTCACGCCGGTCAAGTCCAGCCGCTGCAGCCACCGGTACCCCCGGCCGACCCCGACGAACTTGGACACGAAGTCGTTGGCCGGGCGCGAGAGCAGTTGCGCAACTTCGTCGTATTGCTGCAGCGATCCACCGGGTCCGAAAACGGCTATCAGATCCGCCAGCCGGACCGCCTCGTCGATGTCATGGGTGACGAACACGATCGTCTTGTGCAATTCAGCTTGCAGGCGCAGCATTTCGCGTTGCAAATCTCTGCGGACAACCGGGTCGACGGCCGAGAACGGCTCATCCATCAGCAGGATCGGCGGGTCGGCCGCCAGTGCGCGGGCGACGCCGACGCGTTGCTGCTCGCCTCCGGAGAGTTGCGCGGGGTAGCGGGTCGCGAGTTTGGGGTCGAGCCCGACCTGCTCGAGGACCCGGAATGCATCCAGCCTTGCGGCACGCCGGGTCTGCCCGCGAAGTACGGGAACCGTTGCGACATTGTCGATCACCCGCTGATGCGGCATCAAGCCGGCGCTCTGGATGACATAGCCGATGCCCAGGCGCAGCTTCACCGGATCGACCGTCGACACGTCTGCACCGTCAACCAGCACGGTCCCCGAGGTCGGTTCCACCATCCGATTGACCATCCGCATCGATGTCGTCTTGCCGCACCCGGACGGTCCGACGAAGACGGTGAACGAGCCGGCCGGTATCTGCACCGTCAGATCGTCGACCGCAACAATGCCATCCGGATACGTTTTGGTGGCGTGGTCGAAGCTGATCAACCTGTGACCGTTCCTCGCTTCACCGGGTGGTCGAAGCCGTTGTCGCGCAGCCACTTGCGTGCCGCCTCGTCCGGGTCGACACCGGAGTTACCCGACACCGAGGAGTTGAGGCCGGCGAGCGCCGGACTGGTCAGCTTCGCCGATACCGCGTCGAGCACATCTTTGAGCACGTCCGATTTTTTCTGCGAATTGACCAGCGGCACAATGTTACCGGCCAGGAAATTGTGCTCGGGGTCATCGAGGACAACCAGGTGATTCGCCGGGATGGCCGGTGAGGTGCTGAAGACGTTGGCCGCGGTGACCGTATTGTCCACCAGGGCGCGTACGGTGACCGCGCCGCCGCCGTCGCTGATCGCGACGAAATTCCCGGGCCGCACATCAAGCCCGTACCGCTGCCGCAGGCCCACCAACCCCTCCGGCCGAGTCTGAAAGTCCGACGGAGCGGCGAATCTCACTTCCTCGGAATGAGCTGCCAGGTCGGCGATCGATGTCAGGTGCCACATCGCGGCGGTCGCCGCGGTGACGGTGACGGTGTCGGTGTCCGAAGCCGGGGACGGCGTCAGTATCGACAGATCACCGGGCAACCGTTTGTAGAGCTCGAGCTCAACGGCATCCAGCAACGTCACTGTGGCGTCGGGCTCAAAGTAGAGCAACAGGTTGCCGATGTACTCGGGCACCAAGTCGATGGAATGGTCTTTCAGCGCCGGAACGTAAGTCTCGCGGCTGCCGATACCCAGCCGTCGGCCAACCTGAAAGCCATTGACCTGCAATGCTTGTGCATATATTTCGGCGACGACCTTCGACTCCGGGAAGTCGGCGGAGCCGACGATGATGGACTTGACGGCGGCCGTGTTCCCCCCGAGCGGGTTGGAGCTGCCACAACCCGCGGCCAACAGCATCGTAGTCGCAGCGAGCAGCGCGGCGGCGCACCGTCGCAGCATCGTCATAGCAGCCGACACTATAGCCACGACGTGAGCAGTGCCGAGTAAGTTCAGCATGGGCGTTTTGCGGCGTTCGGTTTCTTTCCGGCGCGGAAAGGGCAAACATAGCTTTATGAGCACCGACCATCCTGTACCGCCCGAGAAACGGGCTCCCGTGACGTCGTCGTCCGCACAGGTGCCTCCGGTAAGTGCAGTGGCAACGACACCAGAGTCGGCCAGGTTCACCCGCGCCGGCGCCGTGTGGTCGGCTTTGACCGTCGGCTTCCTGATTCTTATCGTGCTGCTGGTCTTCATCTCCCAGAACACCACGTCTCCACAGTTCGCCTTCCTTGGCTGGCGCTGGAGCATGCCGCTGGGGGTGGCGATACTGCTGGCGGCAGTGTTCGGCGGGTTGATCACCGTGCTGGCCGGAACCGCGCGCATCTTCCAACTGCGCCGTGCTGCGAAGAAGGATCTGATAGCACGGGGTTGAGACGGATCGGCACTGCTGTCAACGGTGGTTGCGCGGCAGCAAATCCCAAACATGCTCGGTCGCATTGACGCCGGCAACGGTGGCCGCACCGGATCGAGAGAACAGCAGACGGGTCACCGACGCATAGTCGACCGGGAACGACAGCAAGCGCCTGGTTCCCAGGATCTCGTGCAGCACCACATTGATCACGCCGCCGTGGCTGAACACCGCCACCGTGTCCTCGGGCGCGGACTTGCTCACCACTTCGGCAATTGCTGCGCCGACCCGGCGGCGGAAGCCGGCCTCGTCGACGGAGCTGGGCAGGTGTCCCTGCGCCATCCGGGCCCAGTCCGCCGGCCTCTCCTCGCGCAGCTGCTCGACCGGGATGTACACCGGCATCTCGCGGTCATACTCAGCGAAGCGCTCGTCGATCTCGACGCCCAGTTCGCGCGCCTCCGCGACCGGCTCCGCGGTCTGAACGGCGCGCCGCTGCGGACTGCTCACCAGCCGGCTGATGGGAAATCTGGCCAGCGCCTCCGGCAGACGGTGGGCCTGCTCGAGTCCTGCACCGGACAGCGCGGGGTCGGATCCCTGGCCGTGCTCACTGCGCAACGGCAGCGCATGCCGGACCAGAAGCAGTTGCATGGAGCCTTCCTGTCGACGCGCGGATGCCGCGAAGCTGCCCTGTAGATAATCAGATCGCTGAATCGCGCCTGCCGGCAGTGCGCCGGCCGCGCACAGCGGTAACTGTGCGGCAGAATCGAGTTGCACCGAAGAACCGGAGGACCGATGAGCGACCGACCCGACACCTCGATGAACGACCGGATCATCGAGGAGTTCCGCGCGAACGGCGGCAAGGTGGGCGGCGATTTCGAGAACGCCACCCTGCTGTTGCTGCACACCACTGGCGCCAAGTCCGGCAAACAGCACGTCAATCCCGTGATGTACTTCCCCGCCGACGGCAAGCTGCTGATCGTCGGCTCGTATGCAGGGGCCGACGTCGACCCGGCATGGGTGCACAACCTGCGGGCACATCCGCGCGCCCACATTGAGATCGGCTCCGACGCCTACGACGTCGACGCCCGCGAGCTACCACGCGCCGAGCGCGATGCTGCCTTCGATCAGATCACGAAGGCAGCATCGGGCTTCGCTGACTACCAGTCCAAGACCGACCGCGTCATTCCCGTCTTCGAACTGCCGAAGGCGTAACCCAGCTGCGTCCGCAGGTGTCGGGGCTCAGCTTTCGGCGAGCGCGCCATACAACGACTTCTTGGCCTCGGTCAGCGCGGCCAACACCTTGGCCTTGGCCTCGGTGAGCTTCTCCTTCTGCTCGTCGGTGCCGGACCAGGTGATGGTGCGCGCGAGGCCCGCCAGCTCGCGTAGCTCCTTGCGGATCTTGATGACGTCACCGAACTGGGCGGCGCGGGCGAAGAACGCGTGGGCGGTTTCGCTGCTGACACCACGCCACGCCAGCAGATTCCTGCCGAGCTCGGTCAGCGTGGCGACACCATTGTCCACTGTCACCAAGCCGCGACCGGCGAGTAGGCCGATCGCCAGCTCGGCCACCTCCTGTGGCGGAGTGAAGGCCCCGTGGGTCGCCTCGGTGGTGCGCTGCACGATCTGGGCGGCGTCCGCCGGACCGTCGAGCAACAGCGCCAGGGTGCCGAACGCCGCTCTCTTGAGTCGGGATCGACGCCCGCCGAACTTCGGACCGCCGGCTCCGCCAGGGCCCGGACCGCCGGGGCCGCCGAAACCGAAATCAGGTCCGCCGTGTCCGCCCCACCCGGGGCCGCCAAAACCTGGGCCACCAAAGCCGGGCCCGCCGGTAAAGCCACCAAAAACCATCACTAACTTCCTTCCACGCTTTTCCAGAGTCTAAGCCAGGTTATCAAGCTAGTTGATATACAGCAAGGTTGTTGATATGCCGATCGGGCGGCGGCAAACAGGCCCAGCCAAGGCTGGAGAATGCTATTCTCCGTACGAAGAGTGAGGTGTTCCCGTGACCATGACGAGCGGCGGACCACAGCCGGACGCGACGGCGCTGGGCCGATGGCTCGATGCCCAGAACGCCCCGGGTACCGGTGAACAACCGGTGCTCGAACCACTCAGCGGTGGTTCACAGAACGCCCTGTACCGAATCGAGCGGGGCGGACAACGCATGGTGCTGCGGATGCCCGGCGCCCGAGCGGACGCCGCCCGAGTCGAGGGCCTACTGCGCGAGATCCGGCTGGTGCGGGCGCTGTCGAGCACCGATGTGCCCCACGCCGGGCTGATCGCCGCGGACGATGCCGGTCATCTGTTGGGCATGCCGTTTTATGTCATGCAGGCGATCGACGGCTGGAGCCCCATGGACGGCGGCTGGCCGGCTCCTTTCGACACCGATCCGGCACAGCGCCGAGGGCTGGCGTTCGAACTGGTCGACGGTGCCGCCAAATTAGGCCGGGTGGACTGGCGTGCGCACGGCCTGGAGGGATTCGGCCGCCCGGACCGATTCCATGAGCGCCAGGTCGATCGGTGGCTGGCTTTTCTCGACGCGTACCGGGTTCGCGACCTTCCGGGGCTGGAGGCGGCCGCCGAGTGGCTCCGCCACAACCGCCCTGAGGACTACACGCCGGGGATCATGCACGGCGACTACCAGTTCGCCAATGTCATGTTCGCCCATGGTGCACCGGCGACGTTAGCAGCGATCGTGGACTGGGAGATGACCACCGTCGGTGATCCGCTGCTGGACCTGGCGTGGTGCCTGCTGGGTTATGACGGTGAATATCCCCGCGATGACGGCTTCTACCTCGATTTGACCGGCATGCCGACGCGCAGCGAGTTGCTCGAGCACTACGAAAAGGTCAGCGGACTTTCGACGGAGCACATCGACTACTACCTGGTGCTGGCCAACTGGAAGCTCGGCATCGTGCTGGAGAAGACCTACGCCGCCGGGATCCGTACCGGCTCAGGACAAGGAGGGGTCGACCGAAAGATCACCGAGGCGTTCGGCCCGATGATTTTGCAGTTGATCGCCACGGCCGCCGAGCTGACCCGAACGCTACCGAGCAGGGCCCGCTGATGGCTGATACGTCTTATGCAGAGCGCCTTTTCGACCTCACCGATCGAGTGGTGCTGATCACCGGCGGCAGTCGCGGCTTGGGGCGACGGATGGCTTTCGCGGCCGCCCGGTGTGGTGCGGATGTCGTGATCGCCAGCCGCAACATCGACAACTGCGTCGACACCGCCAAGGAAATCGAGGCCGAAACCGGGCGTTCGGCGATGGCCTACCAAGTGCACGTCGGGCGCTGGGAACAACTCGACGGGCTGGTCGAGGCGACGTACGAGCGGTTCGGCAAAGTCGACACCCTGATCAACAATGCCGGCATGTCACCGGTCTACGACACGCTGACCAACGTCACCGAGAAATTCTTCGACTCCGTCGTCAACCTCAACCTCAAAGGGCCGTTCCGGTTGTCGGCGCTGGTCGGTGAACGAATGGTCGCTGCGGGCCGCGGATCGATCATCAACGTCAGCTCGAGTGGGTCACTGCGCCCCGGCGCGGACATCGTTCCGTACGCCGCGGCGAAGGCGGGGCTCAATGCGATGACGGAGGGATTCGCGCGGGCACTGGGGCCCACGGTGCGGGTCAACACACTGATGGCCGGCCCGTTCCTGACCGACGTCAGCAAAGCCTGGCACCTCGAGCAGGCGACACAGAACCCGTTCGGCCACTTGTCCTTGCAACGGGCCGGGGACCCGGCAGAAATTGTGGGCGCGGCACTGTTTCTGGCGTCGGACGCGTCCAGCTTCACCACCGGCTCGATCGTGCGGGCCGACGGCGGGATCCCCTGAGGTGATCGCAAGCGCGGCGGAGCCGGGCGCAGCGGGTCACCGTGACAAACCTAGCGGTGATCGCAAGCGCGGCGGAGCCGGGCGCAGCGGGTCACCGTGACAAACCTAGCGGCGATCGCAAGCGTGGCGGTGCCGGGCGCAGCGGGTCGCCGCCAATGAATCTGAGGAGTCGACATGGCATGGGATTTCTCCACCGAACCGGAGTTCGAGAAGAAGCTCGACTGGATCCGCGAATTCGTTCGTGAGGAGGTGGAGCCGCTGGAGGTGCTGTTCCCCGGCTGCGAATTCCTGCCGCTGGATGACGAGCGGCGCAGAATCGTCGACCCGCTCAAACAACAGGTCCGCGACCAGGGGCTGTGGGCGCCGCATCTGGGGCCCGACCTCGGCGGGCAGGGCTTCGGCGCGGTCAAGCTCACGCTGATCAACGAAATACTCGGCCGCAGCCCGTGGGCGCCGATCGTCTTCGGAACTCAGGCTCCTGACACCGGCAACGCCGAAATCCTGGCCCGGTTCGGCACCCAGGATCAAAAGGACCGCTATCTTGCCGGCCTGCTCTCCGGCGAAATCTTCTCCTGCTTCTCGATGACCGAGCCGCAAGGCGGTGCAGACCCGCGAGTGTTCACCACCACGGGCCGCCGTGCCGGCCCGGAAGAGGATGCCGACTGGGTGATCACCGGGCGCAAGTACTTTTCGTCCAACGCATCGGTGGCTTCGTTCTTCATCGTCGTTGCGATCACCGAGCCGGACGTCCCGGTTCACCGCGGCGCGTCGACGTTCCTGGTGCCGGCAGGCACACCAGGGCTGGTGGTCGAGGCCACCCACCACCTGACCGGTGCCCTGCCCCACGAACCCGGCCATTCGCTGGTGCGCTACGACGGTGTGCGGGTGCCCTCCGATGGTTTACTGGGCGAGCCGGGCCAAGGCTTTCTCATCCTGCAGGCACGTTTGGCCGGGGGCCGGCTGCACCACGCGATGCGCTCCATCGGGATGGCGCAACGCGCTGTCGACATGATGGCCCGCCGCGCGAAAAGCCGATTCACCCAGGGCAGTCCGCTCGCCGACAAGCAATTGGTGCAGGCGTTCATCGCCGACTCCTACAGCGAGCTGATTCCTTTTCGGCTCACAGTGCTGCACGCCGCCTGGCTGATCGACACCGCCGGCGAGCACGCGGCGCGCCCTGAGATCGGGGTCTGCAAGATCCTGGCGTCGCAAGTGCTCAAGTCGATCGGGCTGCGCGCGATTCAAGTGCACGGCGCGCTGGGGCTCACCGATCAACTTCCGTTGACCATGGTGCTGCTCGGCGGTATCGCGCTCGGGCTGGCCGACGGACCTACCGAAGCGCACAAGGTGAACCTGGCGCGGATGCTGCTCAAGAATTACGAAGCCGAGGATCCAGAGTGGCCCAGCGAACTGTTGGACAACCGGGTCGAAGCGGTCAAAGCGAAATACGGCGACCTCGTCGACCGGGTTCCGGCACTGCCTGTTTCACCGTGACCAGCCGAGTGGCCGCGGCCGTTGACCGCGCTCTCGACGACCGTCACCGCGGCGCGACCGAGGAAGTCGAACGCATCCTGGCGGCCGCGGTGCGGGTGATGGAAAAGGTTGCGCCGGAGCCGCCGCGAGTCAGCGACATCGTTGCCGAGGCCGGCTCGTCGAACAAGGCCTTCTACCGTTATTTCGCCGGCAAGGACGACCTGATCCTGGCCGTCATGGAACGCGGCGTGGCGATTGTGGTGTCCTACCTCGAGCATCAGATGGCGAAGGAGTCAGAATCGGCCGATCAGATTGCCCGCTGGATCGAAGGCACCCTGGCACAGGTCGCCGACCCCCACCTGATCAGCATGAGCCGAGCGGCGGCAGGACAGCTGTCGGCCGGCGCCGGGTTGCGGTCAGCCGGTGACGAGATCATGGGACCGCTGCGCGATCTGCTCACTGAGCCGGTCGCCGCGTTGGGCAGCGACGACGTTCAGCGCGACGCCGATGCCGTGTTCAACTGCACGGCGGCAACATTGCGGCGCTACGTGGGTTCCGGCGAGCGTCCGAACAGCGCTGACGTCGAGCATCTGGTGCGGTTCTGCCTGAGTGGGCTCGGTGTGCCGCGGCAAAGGATCCGTTGATGCGTGCGGTGCTCTGCACTGATTACGGCGCTCCCGAAGATCTCGTGATCGAAGACGTCGCCGACCCGCAGGCGGGAGCCGGGAACCTACTGGTGCGGGTACGCGCGGCGGCGGTGAATTTCCCCGACGTGCTGCTGATCGCCGGAAAGTATCAGGTGCGGGTTCCAGTGCCGTTCACGCCGGGCAGCGAACTGGCAGGCGAGGTGGTCGCCGTGGGCCCAGAAGCGCCGTTCGAGCTCGGTGATCGGGTGTACGGGTCGGTGCTGACCGGCGCATTCGCGGAACTGGCGCTTCTTGACGCGCGCTCGGCGGTGGTCATACCGCAGGGTGTGGGATTCGCTTCGGCCGCGGCGTTCGGTGTCACCTACCGCACCGCCTACCACGCGCTGCGCTCGGTTGCGCAAGTAGCAGAAGGAGATTGGGTGGCAGTACTCGGCGCCGCGGGCGGAGTCGGGATGGCCGCGTTGGATCTCGCGGTCGCGATGAAGGCCCGGGTGCTGGCGGCGGCGTCAAGCGCCGAAAAACTCGAGGTCTGCCGACAGCGCGGCGCCGAAGCGACTGTCGACTACGAGCGGGAAGACCTCAAGTCGCGCATCCGCGAGGTCACCGACGGGGGCGCCCGGGTGATCATCGACCCGGTCGGCGGTCGCTACTCCGAGCCTGCGCTGCGCGGTTTGCGCCGCGGCGGGGTCTTCGTCACCCTCGGGTACGCCACAGGCAGGATTCCCGCGATTCCGCTCAATCTCGTCTTGTTGAAGGGAATCACGGTCCGCGGCATGGAGATCCGCACTTTCTCGGCCGATCATCCAGCCGAGGCGGCACGCGACCTGCAGGAGCTGGCACAGATGTTCGGTGGCGGCTGGGTCCGCCCGTACATCGGCGCCCGTTTCCCGTTGGCCGAGACCGCGACAGCGTTGCGGTATGTCGCCGAACGCAAGGCGCTCGGCAAAGTGGTCATCGACGTCGCTTGATTGTCACAGGGTTCGGCTAGGGCGTCACGATGTTGAACGCCGGATCGGGCCGGTCGAGGACACCCAGAAATGCCTCCAGGGCCGCCTGGTCGCCGGACACGTCGAGCCCTGGCGAATCGAGGTCGCCCATCACCGCCGCGAGTAGGCGCACCTTGCCGGTCAGGCTCACCCCCACGTCCGCAGTGGCGGAGTCGGCGGATACTTTGCGGTACACCAGCACGCCGTTGCGCAGGGTGATCCGGTAATTGGTTTCCAGGTCGGCGAAGAAGATGTCGATGGCGAGGTCCAGGTCCCATGCACGCGGCCCGTTGACGCTGGTGGCGAGGCCGTCGAAAATCTGCTCCGCCGTCAGCTGCGAAAGCAATGACAGTGAGGTGACTTGTGTTGCGGTGCCGAAGTTGCCGTCGCTCAACTCGGTTGCCCCGGACAGGAAGAAGTTGCGCCACGTCGCGTTCTCAGCGCCGTAGGCCAGCTGCCGCAGCGTGTCGGCATACAACCCCCGCGCGCCGGCATGCGAGCTGTCGGCGAATATCGCATGGTCCAGCAGCGTTGCCGCCCAACGGAAGTCACCGTTGCCGAAAGCCTCCTTGGCAAGCTCGACGACTCGGTCGACGCCGCCCATTGCCTGGACATACCGGGTGGCCAGCGCCTCGGGTGGATGTGGCCATAGCCGGGCCGGGTTGCCGTCGAACCAACCCATGTAGCGCTGATAGATCGCTTTCACGTTGTGGCTGACCGAGCCGTAGTACCCGTGGGTGTGCCAGGCCTCTTCCAGCGTTGATGGCAGCCGCAGTGTTTCGGCGATTTCCACACCGGTGTAACCCTGGTTGAGCAGCCGCAACGTCTGATCATGCAGATACGCGTACAGGTCGCGTTGCAGTGACAAGAATTCCACGATGCGCTCGTGTCCCCACGTCGGCCAGTGATGCGAAGCGAATACCACCTCGGTGCGGTCGGCGAAAGTGTCGATCGCCTCGGTGAGATACCCCGACCAGGCGTGCGGGTCGCGCACCAGCGCGCCGCGCAGGGTCAGCAGGTTGTGCAGGTTGTGGGTGGCGTTCTCGGCCATGCATAACGCGCGGAATCGTGGGAAGTAGAAGTGCATTTCGGCAGGCGCTTCGGTGCCGGGCGCCATCTGGAACTCGATCTCGACTCCGTCGATGGTGTGGATCTCACCGGTGCGGCAGATATCGACAGTCGGGACGATGACGGCCACTTCGCCGGTCGACGGCGTCTGGCCCAGTCCGCAGCCCACTTGCCCAGATGGGCCGCGTTCGAGCAGCGAGCCGTACATGTAGGTGGCGCGACGCGCCATCGCCGGTCCGGCATAGACGTTCTCCTGAACGGCATGGTCGATGAAGCCTTCCGGTGCCAGCACCATGACCGTTCCGGCATCCACCTCCGCCTGCGATGTAACACCCAGCACGCCACCGAAATGGTCGACGTGGCTGTGGGTGTAGATCACCGCGACAACTGGACGCTCGCCGCGGTGCGTGCGGTACAACTTCAGCGCCGCGGCGGCCACCTCGGTGGACACCAGCGGGTCGATGACGATGACACCGGAGTCGCCTTCGACGAAAGTGATGTTGGAAAGGTCGAATCCGCGGACTTGGTAGATGCCTGGCACCACTTCGTACAAGCCCTGTTTGGCGGCCAGCGTCGACTGCCGCCACAGGCTGGGGTGCACCGATGTCGGCGCCTCCCCGGTGAGGAACGCGTAGGCATCGTTGTCCCAGACCACCCGTCCGTCGGCCGCCTTGATGACGCAGGGGGACAGCGCGGCGATGAATCCGCGGTCGGCATCGTCGAAGTCCGCTGTGTCATCCAGTGGTAGCGCACGTACATGGTCGCGGTGAGCCGATTCGATCACTGCCGTCGGGTGCCTGGGGTCCACCGGGATGACACTGCCACCAAGCCGGTCCCAGCGGAAAAGAACCCACGGATCAGCGCGCCGGGGCCTCCGTCGGTTGGTCCGCGCGGCGCTGTTCGTTCTCGGCTTTGGTCTGCACCGCGACGGCCTCTCCGCGGGCAAGGGCCACCGTTGCCACGATCGTCACCACCGCCCCCGCGGCCACCACGAATAACGTTTCGTCGCCGGGGTGCAGGGTCTCACCGAGCACGACGATCCCCAGCAGCCAGGCAACCACCGGTTTCGCCACGGTCATCGTCGGGAACGACGCGCTCAGCGAACCGGCCCGAAATGCAGCCTGCTGATAAATCATCCCGATCACCGCAATCGCGAGCCAGCCGTATAGCAGGGGCGTGTGCAGCGCCGTCGGAATGCCCTGCTCAAGCAACTTGACCACGCCTTTGGTCAGCACGGAAAACAGCGCCATCAACGAACCCGACACGAACGCCAACAGCACCGCGGCCACCGGACCCGACCAGATCCGCGCCGCCAGCACGCATAACACCAGCACCGGGCCCATTACTGCAGCCACCACCCACCAGGTTTGCACCGGCGCCCGCGAATGGCCCGCCGTCGGATTACCGAAACTGAGGACCACTGCGACCGCGCTGGCCAGCAGCACTGCCCACATCCACTCCCCGCGAGTCACCCGGTGGTGCGTAATGCGCGCATAGATCGGCAACGCGAACAGCAGCGCGGTCACCTGCAGCGCCGACACCAGCATCACCGAGCCTAAAGCCAACGCGGCAGCCTGCAGTGCATAGTTAGCCACCGCACCCCCGCCGCCCAGCCACCACCGGCTGTCCCGCAATGACAGGCGAAACAATGCCAGGGTGCCGACCGGTTCGGCGGTGACCTCCTTCGCCGACCGCTGACGAACGACACCGCCGATAGCCGACGCCAACGCGGCGCCGAGCGCGAGCAGCACGGCGACTTCCGCCTTCGTCACGGGCAACCTCCTTAACCGCTCGATTGCCGCGCGGCTGAGCGAGTTTCCACCATCCCGGCCAAATCACACGACGAGGTGCTTCCAGGAATCCAAGCAGCTTAAACCCGACGAAGCGCCCGAAGGCCTAGCGTAGCCCGCTACGCCAGTTGTGTTGCCGACCTGGGTAGGGAGCCCGGTGTAGTAGCTAAGCGTCGGTCGTTAGCGGTAATCGGACGGTGAAGTCGGTGTGGCCGGGTTCGCTGTGCACTGCGATGGCGCCGTCGTGCGCTTTGACCACCGCCGACACGATCGCCAGTCCGAGCCCGGTGCTGCCGCCCTTGCGGGAGCGAGAGGTGTCACCGCGGGCGAAGCGCTCGAACATCTCCGACTGCAGCTTCTGCGGGATGCCCGGACCGTTGTCGATCACGCTGAGCTCCGTGTGGGTGGTGTCGGTGGTGAGCCGGGTCGTCACCACGGTTCCCGGCCCGGTGTGGATGCGGGCGTTGGCCAGCAGGTTGGTCACCACCTGGTGCAGCCGTGCCGGGTCGCCGGGGACGACGACCGGCTCGGGCGGCAGGTCCAGCTCCCACTGGTGATCCGGGCCGGCCACATGCGCGTCGCTGACCGCGTCGACCGCCACCCGCGACAGATCCACCGGTTCGCGTTCCAACGGCCGGCCGGAGTCCAGCCGCGCGAGCAGCAACAGGTCTTCGACCAAATGGGTCATCCGCTCAGTCTCTGAACGCACCCGGCTCATCGCGTGGGCCACCGCCTCGGCGTCGTTCTGCATCCTCTGGGCCAGTTCGGTGTAGCCGCGGATCGCGGCCAGCGGTGTGCGCAGCTCGTGGCTGGCATCGGCGACGAACTGGCGCACCCGGGTTTCGCTGGCCTGCCGAGTCGACAACGCAGCCGCGATGTGGTCGAGCATGCGATTGACCGCCGACCCGAGCTGGCCCACCTCGGTGGTGGGGTTGGCGTCCGACTCGGGCACCCTTACCGGCAACGCGACCTCGCCACGGTCCAACGGCAGATTCACGACCTCGCCGGCGGTTTGCGCGACCCGGCGCAGTGGCTCCAGCGCGCGCCGGATGATCACCAGACCGGCTGTGGTGGCGGCGGCCAGGGCGACGACGGTGACCACGCCGAAGATCAGCAGGACCCGAATCATGGTGGCGTCGACGTCGGCCATCGACAGGCCGGTGACGATGACATCCCCGTCGCGGTGCGCAGGACGGGAGATCACCCGGTAACGGCCGAGGCCGTCCAGGTCACGCGTTTCGGGCGTGTGGTCGTTGGCAATGGCCTGCAGCTGATCCGTGGCGGCGTCGGTCAGGGCGGCACGCGAACCAGTGCTCGTCAAATAGCCGGCCTCGATCGTCGTGCCGCTGCTCACGATGGCCGCGACCATGCCGGCCGGCTGACCCGGGGCGTCAAGGAACCGCGGGCCCGGACCAGGTGGCAGGGGACGCAGATGCCGCCAGGGCACCGGCGGCTGCCCGTAGATCGATGACGAACGGTGCGAGGCGTCGGCGAGCTGCCGGTCGAGCTGCGCCACCAAATGGTGGTACAGCGCCGCACCGGTCACCGAGGCGATGCCGACGCAGACGATCGCCAACAAGACAACCTGGCCGACCAGCAGCCGGAGCCGCAGCGACCACGCCCGCCGCGCGTTAGCGGGCGGGCTTGAGGACATAGCCGGCGCCGCGCAAGGTGTGGATCATGGGTTCGCGCCCGTTGTCAATTTTTTTACGAAGGTAGGAGATATACAGTTCGACGATGTTGGACCGGCCGCCGAAGTCATAACTCCAGACCCGGTCCAATATCTGCGCCTTGCTGAGCACACGCTTGGAGTTGCGCATCATGAACCGCAGTAACTCGAACTCGGTGGACGTCAGTGAAATCTGCTCTCCGGCTCTGGTGACCTCGTGGCTGTCCTCGTCGAGCACCAGGTCGCCGACGACGATCTGCGCGCCGCTGTCTACCGTCGTCACGCCGGTGCGGCGTAACAGTGCGCGCAGCCGCAACACCACCTCTTCGATGCTGAACGGCTTTGTGACGTAGTCGTCGCCACCGGCGGTCAGCCCGGCGATGCGGTCTTCGACGGCGTCTTTTGCCGTCAGCAGCAGCACCGGCAACTGGGGAGTTTGTTCGCGCAGTTTGTGCAGCACTTCCAGGCCGCTCATGTCGGGCAGCATCACATCCAGCACGACGACATCGGGCCGCTGTGCGCGGGCCGCGGCGATGGCCGATGATCCGTCCGCGGCGGTTGCGATGTTCCAGCCTTCATATCGCAGCGCCATGGACACCATTTCGGCGAGAACGGCTTCGTCGTCGACCACCAGCACGTTGATGGGATCACCGTCCGCTCTGCGCATCACGACACGCTCAACGGAATTGTTGGACACCGAAGTATTCGACCGAGTCACACCTTCAGTATCCGCTGGCCGATGGGCCGGCGCTGTGCCATTCCTATGCGCGCGCTGTGAGAGCTGCGGCGACATCACCGGCGGTGCCGCCGACCGGTTTCCGCCCGCGCTGAGCAGTCCGGGCGAGCGCTAGAACCAGTAACGTCTGCCGGCGACGGGACGACCGACCGCGCCGAGGATCCACAGGATCGCCCCGATGACCAGCAAGATGATGCCGATCGTGTACAGCACACTGATCTTCAGGACAATCCCGAGCACGAGCAAGATGATGCCGAGAACGATCATGACGACTCCTTTTCTGTTGTGCGTTCGATTTCGATGACTTACGCCCGCCTGAATCGTTGACCGTCAGGCCGTTTCACGGCCACACCAGTTCACTCAGTACCAGTGGCGTCGGCCGCCGACCGGCTGGCCGACTCTGCCCAGAATCCAGAACACGGCACCCATGACCAGCAACACGACGCCGAGCACGAAGAGCCACTTGATGGCTTTGAACACCAGGCCCAAGATGATGAGGATGACACCGACGCCGATCACGACGCCTCCACCAAGAGAAGCGATTCGGTGTTGAGAGCCGGCATCGAGCTGGGTTGTGGCAGGTCACAACCGACTTGCGGATTGACGCCCGCGTAATTCAACGGCCCGGCGACTACTGTGAGAGCGACGTTGACCGCCGTGGTGCAGTTTGCGTCGCCAGTCTTGAAATAGCCACGCTGCCACAGCGCTAACACCCCAATCAGAAGCCACACCAAAACAATCGCGCCGATAACTCCGCCATATCGCATCGTGACCTCCGTAGCGTCCGCACGATCAGTAGAAGGGTTCGTACCCTTTGGACCATATTCCAAACATGACAAATAGTGTGCGGTTTGACTCGGCGGTTGCCCTAAAAGTTATTTGATTGCGCTCTAACGGTGTCCCTGCTGGCTGCCGCCGTCACCCTGCCCTAATCCAAAAAGCCGGAGTATTTTTCGCGGCAGTGACAAGCCCCGGCCGCCCACTTTCCCTTGCGTCTCGCGAGCTTCCTTAGCGTAATCTTTGATCGATTCGTCGCCCTCTTCGGCGCGCATGTTCAGTCTCCGTTTCGCAGGATTTGTATGAAGTCGTGGCGCACGGTGGCGTTAACCCGGCGGTTCCTGGGCGGGCGGCTCTGCCGGTGTGAGCCGCTCCGGCGCCTCCGACGGTGTGAGCCGCTCCGGCTGCTCAGCCGGTGTCAATCGTTCGGGCGGCTCTGCTGGCGTGCCCGGCTCCGCGGTCTGGCTTGGTGCTGCGTCGACCATTGGTCGCCTCCTTCGTTGCTGCCGCGAAAAGCGCGGCAAGCTGTCCCGGTTGCCTACCCGTGGTCACGCACGCCGAAACGAGACATCCCAGCCGAACCAGATCCCAGCAATGTCCGGCATATGCCGTAAAGAGACACGACGTCGCGTCGTTCCGGCGGGGTAAGGACGACGACTCAGAAGGAAGATGACCGCTCCGCCGACACGAAAACCGTTGGCGGCGCTACGTCTTCGTCGGGGACGACGCGATCGTATCGAGCCAGCATCTCGGCCATGGTCGCCGACGAAACCGCCCAGCCGTGGTCTCGCAGCCAATCCGGCACATCGGTTCGTTCCTCGGGATACCAGAGTCCCTCGACGTCGGGCATCGCAGAGTTGGTCAGCCGGGCCGCGGCCGCGCGAAGTCGCTGCATCTGCTCACGTTGGCGCGTCAGACGGTCTGGGTCGATAGCTTCCCTGCTGGGCGTATTGGTGGCGAGCCAGGATCCCGCCGGGCTCAACCCGTTGATGCGCTCGAACAACAGGTCCTGAGCTTGCGCCGGCAGGTAGCGAAGCAGTCCCTCAGCGGACCATGCGCTTGGTTGTGCCGCGTCAAAACCCGCATCCTGCAGCGCTTTCGGCCAGTCCTGCCGAAGATCGACGGCAACGTTCACCAGTCTCGCCGCAGGTGCTGCCCCTTGTTTGCCCAAAGTGGCGGACTTGAAGTCGAGCACCTTCGGCTGGTCGAGCTCGTAGACGGTGGTGCCGTCGGGCCACGGCAACCGCCAGGCCCGCGCATCCAGACCAGCCGCGAGGATCACCACTTGTTTGACGCCGTCATTTGCGGCAGCCATGAAGAATTCGTCGAAGAAGGCGGTGCGCACGGCCATGAAGTCAGTCATGGCACGGACCTGCGCCTTCAGATCCGGGTCCAGCTGGTCGTGCAGCGACGGATCGAGGTACAGGTTCCACATGCCCTCACCCGCCGCCTCGAGGAAGCTACGGGCAAACGGATCGTGGATCAGCGGGTGTGAGCTCTCGGTCTCAGCCGCGCGCGCTGCGGCCACGCCCAGCGCGGTGGCGCCCACGCTTTCGGTGATATTCCAGGAATCGTTGTCGGTGCGTTGCATCCTCAGTTCCCTCACGTAGCGGCCAAGCCGGTTGGGACAGTACCCGCGGAAGCTGTGAGTCGCCCGAGTAGGTTCACCGGAGTGGAAAACCTGCATGCGGTGGCTGATTGGATGTCCCGGCAGGGTCTGGGCGAGGGCCCGCTGGAAGACGTTCGCACCATCAGCGGCGGAACGCAGAACGTCATGCTGCGGTTCACCAGGTCCGGCCGGGAGTACGTGTTGCGGCGTGGACCGCTGCACTTACGCCCGCGCAGCAACAACGTGATCTTGCGAGAGACCCGGGTGCTGGCCGCGCTGGCCGGAAGCGACGTGCCGCATCCGCGACTGATCGCGACCTGCGACGACCCGGCGGTGTTGGGCGAGGCGGTCTTCTACCTGATGGAACCCGTAGACGGGTTCAACGCCGGCGAAGAACTGCCGCCACTGCATGCCAGTGATCCTGATGTGCGGTTCGGGATGGGATTGTCGATGGCAGATGCGCTGGCCAGACTGGGTGCTGTCGATCATGTTTCGGTAGGGCTCGCCGATTTCGGCAAGCCGACGGGCTTCCTGGAACGCCAAGTGCCACGTTGGCTTTCAGAGCTCGACTCGTACCGTGAGTTCGAAAACTATCCCGGGCCGGAGATCCCCGGGCTTGACGACGTGGCCAAGTGGCTCGAGCTGGGCCGGCCCGACTCCTGGACACCGGGCATCATGCACGGCGATTATCACGCGGCCAACGTGATGTTTTCCCGGACGGGGCCGGAGGTGGTCGCCATCGTCGATTGGGAGATGTCCACGATCGGTGACCCGTTGCTGGACTTGGGGTGGCTGCTGGCCACCTGGCGGCAGTCCGACGGATCGAGCGTGTTCGGCCACACGCTGACCGAGAAGGGCGGATTGGCCGACACTGAAGACCTGCTTGATCGGTATGCCCGCAACACCAGCCGCGATCTGTCGCACATCACCTGGTACACCGTGTTGGCCTGCTTCAAGCTCGGCATCGTGATCGAGGGCACGCTGGCCAGAGCGTGCGCCGGGAAAGCCCCCAGGGAGGTCGGCGACCAGCTGCACGCGGCCACCCTGCGGCTGTTCGAGCAGGCGCAGATATTGATGGACAGTGCAACGCTCAGCTGACCCGGCCTGACCGGCCGTCACGGTCGCGCTGTGCGGCTCAGTCGGCGGTGGACCCCACCGCCGTCAACGCGTCGCCGAGAGTGCGGTACAGCGAGAACATCTGGTCCAAGCCGGTCAGTTGAATCGGCCTGCGCGTCGCCGGATTATTCGCCACGATCACGACCCGCACCGCCTCGTCCAGTCGCTCGCGCGCCGCCGCCAAGATCCGAAGGCCGACCGAGGCCATGAAATCCACGGCCGACAGCTCGACGACGAGCACTGTCGGAGCCTCCTCGAGGGCGGTGGTGATCGCGGACTCGAAGGTGGGGGCGGTTTTCAGATCGATCTCGCCGCTGACCGTGACAACGGCCACGCCATCGCGGTTAGTCACTGAGGTAGTGATTGCATCCGCAGGTGACAACAGCTGTCCTCCATTTGGCAATCTGTGCTTCAGACCACGGACGCAGGGGTGGGCTCGCCCGCGGTGCAGGCTGAGGAAATCATACTTCAACGTTTTCTGCACCGGCGGCAAGCTAGTCTTGGGCGCAAGACCGGTGCATTCCGCAGGGTATGAGCGCGTCTTGGAGGTCACATGTCCGATTTGACGACAGATCTGACGGCCACCAGCGCCGTTACCCAGGTTCCGAGCGTCTCGAGCGTCTCGAGCGAAGGTTTGCTGCCGCAGCTGGTCCAGCATCTGAGGCGGAACCGGACCGCCCTGCGCGAGGAGTGGGCACGTCGGATCACCGAGGCGAAGTTGCTCACCGCGATGACGCCGGACGAATTGTTCTCCGAGGCGACCGCGGTCTACGACAACTATGTCGAGGTGCTTGAGACCGGTAGTGTCGAAGCCCTGCAGGCCTATGCGCGCGACCTGTCCGAGCGCATCATCCCCCGCGGCGTCGAGACCGACGAGGTGGTCGGAATTGTGTTGTTGCTGCGCGACGTGCTGGCACGGTCGCTGTTCGAGAAGTATCAAGCCGATTTCGAGATGCTCAATCGGGTGCTCGACGCCTACGAGCCGGCAGCCAACCGAATCGCCAACACGGTCGCCGTCAGCTTCGTGCAGGAGCGTGAACGGATCATCCGCCAGCAGCAGGAGGCCATCCGGGAGCTGTCCACGCCGGTGCTGCAAGTGCGTGAACAGTTGTTGATCTTGCCGATCATCGGCGTCTTGGACAGCCAGCGCGCGCGACAGGTCACCGAACAATTGCTCAGGGCTATCCGCGCTAATCGCGCGAAGGTGGTGGTCATCGACATCACGGGTGTGCCCACCATCGATTCGACGGTCGCGAACCACTTGGTGCAGACGGTCGACGCGTCGGGTCTGATGGGTGCGAGCGTCATCATCACCGGTTTGTCCTCCGAAATCGCGCTGACGCTGGTGACGATCGGGCTGGACTTGTCGAAGATGAACGCGGTCGGTGACCTGCAGGGCGGCATCGAGGAGGCGGAGCACTTGCTGGGTTACGAGGTGACCCGCGCCGGCGAACAGTCCAGCTGAGCCTTCGGCGATCGCACACGTTCCATGCCGGTACCAATTCTCAAGCAGGGCCAGATACTGATCGCCACGGTGCGCTCTGCTTTGACCGACTCTGAGACCGATTTGTTCCGCGAGCGCCTGATGGCCCGGGTGACGCAATCCCGCGCCCTGGGCATCATCCTCGACGTCACGGCCATCGACGTGCTGGATTCGTTCGCTGCCCGGTCACTGCAGACAATCGCACGGATGACTCGGCTGCGCGGGGCCGTCACCGTGATCGTGGGTCTGCAACCGGAAGTCGCCTTCGCGATGGTTCAACTCGGGCTCGCATTCGACGACATGCACACCGCGCTCGACTTGGAAGAGGGCCTGGCACTGCTTAACAAGCAACTGCGACTGGACAAGTCCCCGACGGTCGGTGGCGACAGTGGCGGATGACATCGTCGTTGACGTCATGAACTCCGACGATATCGTCGCCGCGCGCTACGCGGGCCACCAACTGGCGCGTGATCTCGGGTTCTCGCTGACGGATGTCACGATGATCGCCACGGCGATCTCGGAAATAGCCCGGAACATCACCAGCTATGCCGGTCGAGGAGCCGTCCGGATTGCGTTGCAAGACCGCGATGGCCGAAAAGCGTTGGTGGTGCGCGCAGAAGACGACGGGCCGGGCATCGCCAACATCGAAAGAGCGCTCGAGGACGGATATTCGACCGGCCGCGGCCTGGGGCTCGGACTTCCCGGCGCGGGACGTCTGATGGATCGGTTGACCGTGGACTCCGCGCCGGGCCGCGGCACGGTGGTGGAGATGTGGAAATGGGTTCCCCCTAATGGCAGTTGAGGGCGGCCGGTTCGGGCCGATCGAGTGGGCGGCGGCGGCTCGGCCGCTGTCGAGTGAGGAGGTGTGCGGGGATCAGCCGGTCGCAATCGACGTGAGCGGCAACGCTGTCCTGTTTGGTGTGCTGGACGGACTGGGCCACGGCAGTCACGCCGCGCGGGCGGCAGCTTGTGGGCTGGAGGTGCTGCGTCGCAACCCCACCAAGCCGTTGGGCGTCCTGGTTCAGCTCTGTAATCGTGCGATGACTGAAACCCGCGGCGGCGCAATGACCCTCGCGCGCATCGATTTCGAAGGCGACTTGCTGACTTGGACCGGGATCGGAAACGTCACCGCCAACCTCGTCGCCAAAGCCCCCACCGGCGTCGCGCTCCGGTCGTCGGCGCGCCTCGGCGGCGGCATCGTCGGATATCGACTGCCAGAGACGATTCACGTACAGACCACTCCGATTCGCCCCGGCGACCTGCTTGTGATCACCACCGACGGCATCACCGATGATTACATCGACAGCGTCGACTTCGCCGCGTCCGCCGATCTGATCGCGGAGCGAATCTTGAGTCGGCATCGCAGAGGGACGGATGACGCGCTGGTGCTCACCGCACGGCATCGAGGCGCTTCGCCATGACCGAAATCGCGGAATTCCGTGGCGAGTACGCCGCTGCGCTGCATGCTTACCTATCGGCGCGGGACGAGGACAGCCTCGCTGTCGGGCATGAACTCGGTCGTCGGGCCCTGCAGGAACAAGTCAGCATGCTCGACATTATCGAGAACCATTTCCGGCTGCTCGAGCAGATTGCGGTCAACGCCGCCCTGGATGGACCGGCTGCGCTGGAGTTCTTGCTGCAGACCCTGGCCGCGCTGGACTTCGCCACTCGCGGATTCATCGACGGCACAAAGCGTTATAACGAGCAGCGGGCGCGCGCCGACGATCTCGCCGACCGTGACGAATTCCGCAGCGCATTGGTGAATTCACTCCAAGAAGGCTTTTTCGTCGCCGACCACACCGGTGTGGTCATCGAAATCAACGCCGCCTTCGCCGAGATGACCGGTTACGGCGCCCAGGATCTGCCCTACCGATGGCCACATCCGTGGATGGTGGATCAGCAGGCGGCAGCTCGGCAACAATCCCGGCTGGTGCGTGACGGCCGCGCCCAATACGAGACACCGATCCGGGCTCGAGACGGCCACCTCGTGTGGGTGGCGGTGAGCGTCAACGCGGTCACCGGGCTCGGGGCAGACCGCGGCGTCTTCGTCGGAACGCTCCGCGACGTCACCGCCGAGCGGGCTTTCGCCGCGCGGGAAAACGCAGTGCTCCGCCTGGCGACAGCGGTGGGTGTCGCCAGAAGCGTCGCCGAAGTGCTCTCGATCACCCTCGATGAGTGCCGGGTTGCGTTGAATGTGCAGCGGGTCGTGGCCGTGACATGGCCGGCAAGTACTGGAGAGCCGACAGTGCAGGTGGCCGGTACGGCCGCCGCCTCGAGTTGGCATGACCTGGACCTTTTTCTGCGCAACACTTTTCAGGAGGCGCGCCATCAGTTGCCGCTGACGGTGCAGTCGGTCGAGTGGCCGGATACACCGGGCAAGTCGTGCGGGATCGTAGCCATGCTTTCCGGCAAGGGGGACGTCGCGCTGTGGTTGGAACTTCGGGTACCTCGCTGGATCAGCGCCGAGGATCGCCTGCTCATCACGGTGCTGATCGGTCACCTCAGCCTGGCGATTCAGCATGTCCGCCAGTTCGAAAGCGCGCGCGAGACCTCGATGACACTGCAGCGGGCAATGCTTCCTTCGATGAAGCCGCCGGCAGGATTCGCCGTTCGCTACGAACCGGCCGTTTCGCCGCTGGAAATCGGCGGTGACTGGTACGACGTGCTTCCGGTTGGCGACCACCAGATCGGCATCATCGTCGGTGACTGCGTGGGGCGTGGCCTGCCCGCCGCGGCGGTGATGGGTCAGTTGCGCAGCTCGGCGCGCGCGCTGCTGTTGACCGGTGCGGAACCCGCCAGGTTGCTCGAGCAACTCGACACCGCGGCAGCGTTCATTCCGGATGCCTTCTGCACCACGGTTTTTCTGGCGGTGCTGGATACCGAGTCGGGGCTGATGCGATACTGCAACGCCGGTCATCCGCCCGCAGTGCTCGCCGCACCGCAATCCGTGCCCACCCTGCTCACCGATGGGCACTCGGTGCCGCTAGCCGTACACCGCGACCGCCCCCGCCAGCAGGCCTCGGCAACGCTGACGCCAGGCTCGATACTGCTGCTGTACACCGACGGCCTGGTCGAACGGCGAGACTCGCCGATCGACGAAGGCATCACACGTGTGGCTGATGTCGTGGCAGAGTCGATGCGGCTACCGATCGATGCCGTGGCAGACGTCGTGCTCAAAGAGCTTGCTCCGTCGGCGGGATACGACGACGACGTGGCGATGGTCGTCTACCGCCGACCGCCGGCTCCGCTGATTGTGGAAACCGATGCAATAGCCGACCGACTGCACGACATCCGCCACGCCATCGCCGACTGGCTGCAGGCGGCCGACATCGACGAAGAACTCATCGCCGACGTCGTCTTGGCCGTCGACGAGGCGTGCACCAACAGCATCGAGCACGCTTACCGCGACACCGAACCCGGACCGCTGTGCATCGAGGCGGAAATACGAAGCGGCAAGCTCCAAGTCCGCATCGTTGACCGCGGTTCATGGAAAGTACCGTCCACCGCCCCGACGTTTCGCGGACGTGGCCTGTCGCTGATCAAGGCGGTGAGCGCGGAGGTCGATTTCCATGGCACCGAATTGGGGACGACCGTCGAGATGATCATCGAATTGCCCGCTGTAATGGCCAAGCAGCCAGACTGACGAAGCAGTGCGGCGTGCACCACCGGGTTCGCCGAATGGCTATCCGTCATGGCCGCGGGTTGAACCGAATTATGCCGACTCTGGGATCAGGCTGCTGATGCAGAACGGATGGCCGGCCGGATCGATCAATACCCGCCACTTCTCCGGTTGCGGCTGAACATCAGCCTTGGTTGCTCCAAGCGCCAATAGACGCGACTCCTCTGCGTCGAGATCGGAAACCGCCAACTCGAAATGCAGTTGTTTCGGCACCGGTCCGACCGGCCAATTGGGACGTTGATGGTCGGCAACCCGTTGAAACGTCAGTAGGACGCCCGCGCCTTGCAGAGCAACGAACTCCGGCGAGGAGAACATCACCTTCAGGTCTAAGACGTCCTTGTAGAAGTCGCTCAACTCAGCCGGGTCTGCACAGTCAACAGCAACCGCACCCAACCGAACGTTTCCCACCGCATCACCCTTCGGGTCGTCTGGATCGTCATTGGTTTGCCTGAGTTTCGCATGACTGACCGACGAGCACACGGTCTCTCTGGGCGAGCTGTCGCCTACTCGCTGTCGTGGTCGCGAGAGGCGTCACCTGGTGGCGAAGGGATCGGCGACTTCGTCTTAATTCAAGACTGCGTCAGGCACTCCTCGACCGGCCAGCCGAGCTGCTCCCACATCGACAGCTTGTTCCAATCCTTGATGAACTCGACAAGCTTCCCGTCCTGCACCCGAAAAAGGGCGGCCGCGGACCAGCGGGCTTTGCGACCGGTCGGAGCAATGTCGCCGTGTGCTTTCCCGGAGTGGCTGCCCTCGGCCGTGTAACGCAGACACACCCGATCACCCGAACCGAACGAAACGTCGAAGTTGACGATATGCAGATCGTTGACCTGTTCCATCAGCCGGCCGTGATCCTCCGCATATTCCTCGAGCGTGGCCACGCCGGGAAACGTGGTCGGTGCGATGAAACGATTGTTCGGCGCGCACAGATGCGCGACGGCTTGTGCGCTGGCCCGGCCGGGCGAATAGGAGATTTCCATGTATTCGCGGACCAGTTCGATGTTGTGTTGCTCATCTGTCGTCGACATGAATTTCTCCTCGCCCGAAATCGGTTGCGCCTGAATACACTTCGATTGACAACTACCCGGGATCGGGGCGACGAAAACACGCGCTGAGGCGGCTTCCGTCAGCCGGCCGGGAAAGTGTCGGCCGAGCGATTCGCTTTGTTATCGAGTCCCGCTCAGGGAATAAGCCGGCCGGCGTGCGGGGTTCCGGCCCACATGAGTGCTTTCAGCGAGACGGAACGTGAGGGATTCCTCGAAGCTAAACACGTCGCGGTGTTGTCCGTCGCGGCCACCGATGGCCGACCGCCGGCAAGTGTCCCCATCTGGTACGACTACACCCCGGGCGGGCACATCCGCATCAGCACCGGCGCACGGTCCCGCAAGGCGAAGCTCATCGAGCGAGCCGGTGCCGTAACGGTCGTCGTCCAGCGCGAAGAGCCGCCGTACCAATATGTGGTCGTGGAGGGCACCGTGGTCGACACCACCCAACCCACTCCGCTGGAGGTCCGCGAGGAAATCGCAGTCCGCTACCTCGGCAAAGAAGGTGGACGTGCTTTCGTCGAGAGCATGAAGGATACGGACAGCGTGTTGATCACCGTCCGGCCGGATCGCTGGCTGACCGCCGATTTCTCCGACGAGATCTGAGCGCGCCCGAAGAGATTCGAACTCCCAACCTTCTGATCCGTAGTCAGATGCTCTATCCGTTGAGCTACGGGCGCCTGTGTTCAGTTGTCTCAGCGGAGGCGAGAGGATTTGAACCTCCGGTCCCCGGTAAGAGGACAACTCATTAGCAGTGAGTCCCATTCGGCCGCTCTGGCACGCCTCCTTTTGGACTTCCCGAGGGTAC
>NZ_JBARMY010000411.1:0-8334 GCF_049802695.1 Mycobacterium sp. | reverse complement strand
ATTTCCAGTGGGACTGCATGATGCCCGACACCACGATCCAATGGAGTCCGGCCCGATCCAATGTGCGCTACACGCCCCAAGCCAACGGAACACTTGCCGGCGTCATGCACACCGACATCTTGAGCGGTCCGTGCCAGGGTTGGATCGAGATGGACATGACGGCCGAGCGCGCATGACGGGTACGCGCACTGTAAATCCGCCGGGCTGCCCACATGTGGTCCGCCGGGTGAACCTGCGAGTCGATGCTCCTTCATCCGCTCTGCATCCGCCACGGGGTTTGTAGTGCGTGGTCTGAAGCCTCAAGATGGGTCCAACTCGTCCAGGTTGACCAGCAGAAACGTCTGGGTACTGATTTCGCCTCAGCCTGAAAACCGGAAGGTCGCCGGTTCGATCCCGGCCCTGGCCACCGGATATCGGCCCTTTCAGGGTGCTACTCACTGCTCCTGCTCAGGGCGTCACGTCCCCTTGCGACCCAACTGCTGCCAGCTTGCGCCACTGAGATCACCTTCTCGGCATCATCAGCACGCAAGTTCTATTTCACAAAGGTTAGGTGCGGCTTTTCGCTCTTTCGATCAAGGTGCATCGGTTTCGGACAACCGATGTCGCTGGACGGACCGCCCGGTGATCACCTTTGCCGTGATGACGCCCAGCTTGAGCATGCCGAACCAGGTCGAGGGGTTGAACAGCGTCGGCCACACGGTGCGAGCGCGATTCTTGTTGACGTCGCGCTCGGCGAACCGGTCGCGCAGCCATCGCAGCGTCATGGGAGCAGACAGCGGATGCAACAGCAAGTGACCGCAGAATCGGTCCCGGTGATATGTGACCGCGGCTCCCGCTTGCTGATAGGACGCGACGAGCTTGTCGATGGCCTCGACGCCGATGATGCTGTCGTGCACCGCCTGCACGACTAATACCGGCGGACGAGGGGTGGACTGGCCCAGCTTGGTGGCATCAAAGACGTCCCGCACCTCGGGCAGGTCCCAGAGCTCATCGGCAGACATGTCGACGTATTTCCCGATGTCCATGCCGCGCAGACGCCAGACGGCCTGCGCCGTTGTCATCGATTGCAGGTCGTCGAGCAATTTCTGGCCGTCGTCACTGGCGTGCTCGTCGACGACGCGTTGCGCGCCGGGAAAGACGTGCGTCAACGCCGCGATCATCAAGGCGGCCAGGCCGGCAAAGAAGGTGCCGTTGAGGCGGCGTGCGACGCTGCCGCAGTCACCGACCGGCGAGCCGAGCACCGCCCCGACGACATTGAGATCCGGGGCGTAATCGGAGCTGTGTTCGGCGGCCCACGCCGAGGCGAGTCCGCCGCCGGAATAACCCCATAGCGCGACCGGAGCTGAGGGTGACAGGCCCAAACGGTCGCTGTGCAACGCCGCGCGCACACCGTCGAGAATCCGGAAGCCAGGCTCATGTGGTGCGCCCCACATACCGTGGCATCCTTCATGGTCGGGTACCGACACCGCCCACCCCTCCGCCAGCGCGGCCGCGACCAGCAGGTATTCGGACTGTACGAAAGCGCCGATCGGCTTCGCGCCGCGACGCAGGGCGTATGAGGGAAAGCATCGCGAGGCCACCGCATCTATCGCGCATTGATACGACAACACCGGGCAGATGCGTCCGGGATCGCGTTGTTCGGGCAGCAGAACGGTAGTCACCGCGACCTCGGGTTCCCCGTGCAGGTTGGTGCTGCGATAGAGCAGCTGCGTGGCCTGCACCGGCTGCGGGATCACGCCGAGAAATCCCAGCTCGACGCTGCGCGAACGCAGCAGATCCCCGGGGCGTGCATGCTTATAGCCCGGCGGCGGTTGATAGAACGGGTCCTCCTCGGGCGCCCGCAGCGGCTCGTCACGGCGATGCTCCTCATGGGGCACACCATGGGGCACACCTGGCGGCACTTGAGCTGCAGCTAAGTCTTCGCTCATCGTCAACCGTCTCCCTAAATCAGGTGGTCGGCGCGACGGCCACCGCGCCAAGTCGGTACCGCCGATACGCTCAGGCACAGGGCTACCCGTGAACGCCTGTTCGCTAAACTTCCCGCAGTGCGGATCTGCGCCATAAGTGACCGATTTGGCCCACAGCTCGTGGCGGCCGGTGCCGTCCGCGGCCAGCGTCACACCATCGACAACGGCTCACCGTGAGCCAACCGCGATATGGGCGGCGACACGAAACGGCATCTGCGGCGAGAAACTCGCCGGCTGCCGGGTGCATGGACCCTTGCCAGGCCTGCAGTAGACGAATGCTTGACAAGCCACGCCGCCGGATCCAGCATCATGGCTGGGCCACGACCTGTGGAATTCCGCGAACGCGGGAGGTCGGGAATTGCGTGAACGTTGACAGCTTCCTTAGCAGCATTGGCGTCGGTAAGCCAATGCGAAAGCCGATTGCTGTTGGAACTGTCTTGCTTGCACTCGTTGCGGTTTGGTCGCGTGGCGCACACACAGCGGTAAGCGACAGCGCGCATGCAACGCAGGCGCCGGTTGCGGCTCCAACACCTGACTTGCCAACAATCTCCAAGGTGCCCGATGCGCCTCCAACACCTGACTTACCAACGTTCGCCGAGCTGCGCGATGCGGGTACCGCACCTGATTTCGCAGCGGTGTCGAAGCTCGTGAACGATGCGATTGAGGCACATAGGCTGCCGGGTGCTGTGGTTGTGATCGGGCAGGGCGGCAAGGTCGTCTTCCGCCAGGCTTATGGCGCGCGCAAGCTTGCGGGTGAACCGGGGCTAGATGGATCGCCTGCGCCTGCAGAGCCGATGTCCGAGGACACGATCTTCGACATGGCGTCGTTGACGAAGTCTCTCGCAACGGCGACTGCCGTCATGCAGCTTTACGAACAAGGCAGGGTTCAGTTCGACGATTCCGTGCAGACGTATCTGCCGGACTTCAACACGGCGAACGATCCAGCGCGTGCAAAGGTGACCGTTCGCATGTTGCTTACGCACACTTCGGGCGAAACAGGGGACGTCGACCTCAAAGGTCCGTGGGGACTGGACGTAGCCGATAAAACAGAGGGCGTTCATCGTGCGCTCACCACGCCGCTGGAGTCAGGTCCCGGTGAGGTTTTCCGCTACTCCGACATCAACTTCATTCTGCTTGGCGCGCTGATCGAGAAAGTCACCGGCGAGGCCGAAGACGTTTACGTTCACCAAAACGTATTTGCGCCGCTTGGCATGGAAGACACCCGCTATCTTCCCCCGGCCAAAGCATGTGGTCCTCACACGATAAGGGGAGCCGCGATTGCCTGGGCTCCCGCGCCAGAAGGCCGCGTCCTGGTCGGCTGCCCCGCAGGTACCTGGGACACCGGTCTTTTGTCGCGCATCGCACCGACGGCACACGACGACGAGAACAGAGCCGATCCGAGCAAGAATCCCGATCTCGATTATCTGCTTCGGGGCACGGTGCATGACACGACGGCGCGGCGGATGGGGGGAGTGGCCGGGCATGCCGGCGTGTTCTCGACGGCGCACGACGTCAGCATCTTCGCGCAGGCCCTGCTAGATCGGCTTGCGGGCCGTCCGAGTAGTTTTCCGCTGAAGCAAGCGACTCTGGAGTTGATGACGACTCCCCAGCAGCCCGGATATAAAGCCGAACAACTCAAAGCGGCGAACGATGCCGCCAGAGAATCCGTCGCAAAGAGACCGAACACAACAGATCCGCTGCTCGCTCCGAAGTATCCGGCGATCAGGGGACAAAACCTGCGTGGCTTCGGCTGGGACATCGACACGGCCCTGTCCACGCCGCGAGGCCTGGTCTTTCCGATCGGTAGCTTCGGCCACACCGGCTTTACCGGAACCTCGCTTTGGATGGACCCGGGCTCGGATACCTACGTAGTTCTGCTCGCAAACTCAATTCATACGCGAGGCAGTCCACCCCTCTCGAATCTGCGAGGTGAAGTTGCGACGGCGACGGCCCAGGCCTTGCACCTTTACAGCAGTGCACCTTCGGCCACGACTTCGACACTGCCCGGCAGACCTCGGTGAAAATAAACCCCACGTCGTTCGCTGTCTCCGTAGCCAGCGCACCTAACAGCGGCAGTAAGGGGGGCCTCGGATCGTGATTCAAACTTGGTCCGAAGAACGCGAACCGGTAGAACTCATGAATTCAATTCGGCTCGCCAAGAACGGTTTTCGGCGTCTGCCGCTAAGTCGTCGCAACAGGTCAATCTTGACAGGACGCTCAACCCGCTCGCGGGATGTGCGCTCATATAAGGGTCGGGCACCGTCGACAGGAGCTACGTCTCAGCAGTCGGAGAGGCTCAGGGCCGCTCGAAGTGTTGGTAGTCGGGAGTCATCCAGTAGCCACCCCACCGCCAGCCACGATCCGTGAAGATGTGGACGGCCGTGTCGCCGTTGTGTAGGAGTCCCGGGTCGGTGCGGCTGCGGTCCAAGTAGGCCGCCGCGTTCTGCGGTTCGAAATACCCGTGGGCGTAGAGGCACGGGTTGAGAAGCGGATTGAGATCGATAGCCCGACCGTAAGCGTGTGGAGACCATTCGTTGGTTCCTGGGATGCTTCGGCAGTTGAACGCCGAAGTGTTGTTGTCCTCCATGGATAACTCATCATCAGCGTCCGAGTAGTGGTCGACCGTGCGGATCTTCTCGACGGGATAACCCAGCCGGTAAAGCTGCTCGAAGACCGCGATCACGTCCGGCACCAGCTCTTCATGCACGATCAGCTCGCCGCGGTGGGTCTGGCCGTCGAAACCGATGTGGTCGACGTTGACCCGTCGCAGCCGCTCCGGCTCGACGGGGCAACCCGGCCGCCAGCTCGTGCCGAGTTCGGCGGCGGTGACCGGCTCCACGATTTCACCGGCAGGTGCTGGCGGCGCGCTGGACGAAGACGACGCGGCCGACGGTGACGGTGTAACAGCCGGTGATGGTGTGGCCGCGGGAGGTGTCAGCGCGGAGGTGCACTGCACCAGCACGACACCCGCTGCGAGCATTTCCGCCAGCACGGCGCCCCGCCGCTTGAAAGACGCCAATTGGGATGAGTCCTCACCGCTTGCTTCCATCCCGATAAGACCGCTGCGATCAGGTTTCGCTAGACAAGTCCGGTGCCAACGCTACCGCAGAAAAAATTTCTTCTAGTGGCTACGGCGGCGGCTGCTCCGCGAGCGATCGGCGCGCTGGGTCTCTTCGGTGGCGACGGCCGAAGTCAGCTCTTCGACTCGCCAGGCCCCGTACCGGGCACATGCGCAGGGCCAACGCTGTCATCGTCCAGATCCGTCTCCGGGGCCTGTGCAGCGGGCTGCTCATCGGCCGGGGACTTCCCCGAGCCGCCTGGGGTATCCGCCGGGCTGGGTGACTTGTAGGCGGGATCGGCGACCGGACCCGTGGCGCCACCGACGTTCGCGCCGGCAGGGCTTGGCGAGCTTCCTGTCGAGACTTCGCCGGCCGCTTTGCGGCCCTCGTAGGGTGGCATAGCACTTCCGGTGTCTTGCGGGGGCAATTCACCAGTGCCCCCGTAAGTGTCGGAGGCCGCGGGGTCGCTCATCGGCGGGTTGGCGTCTTCGTCGACAGTCCCCACTGGGCGGTGTTCTCCGGCGGGTTCAGGAGTGTCATCTCCCGTGTTGCGCGCGCCGCTGCCTAAGTCCGGATTGTCAAAGTGTTCGAGCCGCGCATTTGCCGATTCGTCGGGATTCTGACCGGGCATGACTACCTCCTTGCCGCTGCCTCACTGCAGCGAAGATAACCAGTAAGCGTACCCACAATCTCTCCTCTGACAACGGCTGCAATTAAGTTCTTCGAACCGAAGCAGGCCGACGACAGCGGACGTTAGGTCGCGACTTGAAATTCACCGGCGCGGCGACACAGCCCGCGTCTTCACCGACGAACTCTTCGGCTATCTGTGCTGGGTCTGCGCCGAAGTCAGCCGCGACGTGGCCGGGCATCGCGATCTGCGCCCTGACACTGCGGGCACAGGCCGCGCAGGGTGAGGCCGGCCCGCTCTGACAGCGCGAAGGAACTGCCCGCCATTGCGTGCTCGAGCGCTGACGTCAGTTGACGCGCGGGAACCTCGATGATCGAGCCACATTGAGTACATACCGCGTGGTGATGGGGGGCGGTGGCCAACCCGTAGGTTGTGACACCGCCGTCGAGGGTCAATGCGTGCAGCACCCCTTGGTCGACCAAAGTGGTAACTGTGCGATAAATGGTCGCCATGTCGGGCGGCTGAGCGCCGGGAAGCAGGCAAGCACGTACCCGCTCGTGAATCTCTGCTACCGGCAGGTGCCCGTTGACCGGCTCCAGAACCGCAAGCACCTGGATCCGCGAGGCCATCCGCCGCAGTCCGTGGGCGCGCAGAAACTCACCGATCCTCTCGGTGACGGCGGGATCCAGGGCTGACGGCTTGGGCGTCACTTCCTCAGTGTTGCCCCGGAAGCCTGGGATTGCCAGTGTCACGCGCCAACAGAGCCAGGGCAATCAATAACCGCTGCCCTCTTGGTCTGGCGCGACGGCCGAAGCGAAAACCACAGGATAGCCGTGGTTCGGGTGTAGAAAGTGCTCATGGGCCTCCCTACGCGCGGACGCCGGTGATCAGCAATGCACGAGCTGTCGCTGTGCGAAGCGATCGCCCATGTGGTCAAGTCGCACGCCGCCGGCCGGCACGTCGACGTCGTGCGCGTCCGGATCGGCGCTCTTCGCCAGGTGGCACCGGACTCGCTGTCGTTTTGCTGGACACTCGTCCGGGACTCCGAGAACATGCCGGACGCCGAGCTGGAACTCGAGTGTGTCAGCGCGCAGGTGAGGTGTCGTTCGTGCGGCCAAGACTCAGAGATCACGTCGGCCTGGTCGATTTGGTGCCCGCGATGCGACAGTTCCGACGTCGAGGTGCTGCACGGTAACGAATTCCTGGTGACGTCCCTTGACGTCTCGTGAAAGGTGTTTACTATGAACGGTTTTGATCATGGGTAGGTTTCATCGCCACGACGACGGCACCGTACACAGCCACGGGCACGATCACCAACCGCACGACCACCAGCATGAACACGGGGATCACAGCCGCTATCAGACGGGCGGCCAGCGCATCGACGTGCTGGAGGCAATCTTCGCCGAAAACGACATGCTTGCCGACGCCAACCGGGTATCGTTCGATCAGCACGGAATCCGCACGCTCAACCTGATGAGCTCACCCGGGTCAGGCAAGACGACTGTCCTGCAGGCCACGCTCGAAGAACTCGCCGGCAAAATCTCCATCGGAGTCATCGAAGGGGATATCGCCACCGATCTGGACGCGGCCAAGCTTAGCGGCCGGGGCGCGCAAATCTCACTGCTCAACACCAGCAACGGGTTTGGCGGGGAGTGCCATCTCGACGCGCCAATGGTCAACCGGGCGCTACCGGGTCTCGACCTTGCCGGCTTGGACCTGGTCATCATCGAAAACGTCGGCAACCTGGTCTGCCCGGCCGAGTTCGACGTCGGCGAGCATGCGAAGGCCATGGTCTACTCGGTCACCGAAGGCGAGGACAAGCCGCTGAAGTACCCGGTGATGTTCAGATCGGTGGATGTGGTGCTGATCAACAAAATTGATCTTGTGCCCTATCTGGACGTTGACGTGGACACCTACATCGCGCATGTTCGCGACGTCAACGCGAGCGCGACGATTTTACCGATCAGCGCGCGCACCGGAGCCGGCATGGGCGCCTGGTTCGGCTGGCTACGGCGTTTCGCCGAAGGCGCCGCGAGTTAGAGCCGCCGAGTGCAAATGAGTTGCAAATACACTTGCGAATGACTTGCATAGAACGCAGGCTTGTCAATCTCAGCCAAGCCGCACTGGCTTCACAAGCGCGGTGGCCAACGCTGAACTCCGTTGTGCCGCTGCTGGAATGCCCGATACACAAATAGTTGAGCAACATCTGCCCAATGCCGCGAAGAAACGGAACCGTTGACAAACGCCCGACGGCAGGCGTAGACCCGAAACAAGCGCTGCGCAAGTGGGCCGACGGTCGACTCCGGCAGCGTCAGGGGTCAAAGCGCGGCCCCGGAAAGCTGCAGCATGCCAACAGAAGCGGCAGTCAAAGCAGAAGAAACATTGATTCATGTTCTATGGATCAATGCGGGTCTCAGTTGTGACGGCGATTCGGTGGCGTTGACTGCCGCCACCCAGCCCAGCGTCGAGGAAATCGCACTAGGCGCCCTTCCCGGCCTTCCCCAAGTCGCCGTCCACTGGCCTCTGATCGATTTCGAATGCGGACCCAACGGTGGCGCCGACGATTTCCTCGAGTGGTTCTTCAAGGCCGATCGCGGCGAGTTGGAACCATTCGTGCTCGTCGTCGAAGGTTCCATCCCCAATGAAAAGATCAAGGACGAGGGTTATTGGTGCGGGTTCG
>NZ_JBARMY010000410.1:0-6994 GCF_049802695.1 Mycobacterium sp. | reverse complement strand
CGGCGAGGGCAGACTCGACGACCAGTCGTTGCACGGCAAAGTGATCGGCGCGCTGGCCGCCGCGGCGCGCTCGCGGCAGGTCCCGCTACTGGTCCTGGCCGGTCAGGTCAGCCTCGACCAGCAAGCGCTGCGGGCCGTCGGCATCGTCGCTGCCTACGCCGTCGCCGACTACGCCGGTTCCGTTCGGTTGGCTCTTGACGACGCCGCCAACCAACTCACCGGCCTGGCCACCCAGGTGGCCACGCAGGTCGGGAATAGCGACTCAACAAGGTACCGTTGAGGCAGAGGGCTCAGTCCCGGTTCGACCGGCCCGGCATCGGGTGAGAGCCCGTCGAGCGATCAAAGACCTATAGGGAGAAGCAATGACCGTACAAGGCGAGACGACCACCGAGACCCACGGTGTGATCTTGACCGACGCCGCCGCTGCCAAGGCGAAGTCACTGCTGGACCAGGAGGGACGCGACGACCTGGCGCTGCGGATCGCGGTGCAGCCGGGGGGATGTGCCGGGCTGCGGTACAACCTCTTCTTCGACGACCGCACCCTGGACGGCGACCTGACCGCGGACTTCGGCGGCGTGACGCTGACGGTGGACCGGATGAGCGCCCCGTACGTTCAGGGCGCCTCCATCGACTTCGTCGACACCATCGAAAAGCAGGGCTTCACGATCGACAACCCGAACGCCACCGGTTCTTGCGCCTGCGGCGACTCGTTCAACTGACAAGTAGCGCCTGACGCCTGCTAGCGGTGATCGCGAGCCCGGGCTGAAAGCCGGGGGAAGCGGGTCGCCGCCATCAGGCTAGTACGCGCCCGCGGTACGCAGCACATACGAGCACACCAGGATCTGGCCGTGCTGCAGCAAGAGCTGGGCCAGTCCCTGCACCTGTTGGCGGGCCGGCCCGCCGGCCACCGGCTTCACCTGCATGGTGAACAGCACCTGCGTCTGGTACCTGGACAGGTATACGACCTTGTCGATCGAGGTGACCTGGGCCTGGCCGAATTGCTTGCGGAACGCGTCGCTGCTCAATTTCGCCAAGGCCTGATCCGACCGCCGGTCGCGCACTGCGTCGTAAAACCCGCACAACATGTTGCGCGCGACCGTGTCAATGTCCCGGTTCTGCAGGGCGGCCAGGTAATCCTGAATCGCTCCTTTTGCCGTCGCGTCGGAGAGCGTCGCCTCGGCGCTGGGCCGGTGCTGATGTGACCCCAATGCGACAGCGGCGGTCAGTGCGGCCACCAGGACGAGAGCGACCACGGTGCCGATGATCAACGGCCGCCGATTCTTTCGCGGGTAATTCACCGGCGGCGGCAACTGGCCCGGGTAGGCGGCCGACAGGCGCGCCGCATCGGCTTTGTTCGGCCCGGCGTAAATCGGTTGAGTGGGCAGCGGCTGGGAAGGGTGCGGGTCCATGTAAGGCGGTCCGTCGGCGGCCAGACCATAATTCCTCGGATGCGGACCGGCCATGTGGTGGTTCTCCTACGGTAGCGGGGAGTAGGACGGGAAGAGGTCGGCACGGTGTCGTCCGCGGCACTCGGGTCCCGGTGATATCTCTAGGCAGAGGCTAGCGCACCTGCGGCCGCCTGCTCTCGCGCGACGGGCACCGGAAGCCGGGTACTCTTTGCTAGACGAACTTAGGAAATGAAGGGTGGATGTTTCGTGGCGATCGCGGTGACCGGCTCTATTGCAACTGACAATCTGATGCGGTTCCCCGGCCGGTTCTCCGAACAACTGCTCGCCGACCACCTGCAGAAAGTGTCGCTCAGCTTCCTCGTCGACGATCTGGTGATCCACCGTGGCGGAGTCGCCGGCAATATCGCGTACGCCATCGGCGTGCTCGGTGGCGACGCCGTGCTGGTCGGTGCCGTCGGCGACGACTTCGGCGAGTACCGCGAGTGGCTGCAGTCGCACGGCGTCAACACCGACAACGTGCTGGTGTCCAGCACCGCACACACCGCCCGCTTCGTCTGCACCACCGACGTCGACATGGCGCAGATCGCGTCGTTCTACCCCGGCGCCATGTCGGAGGCCCGCAACATCAAGCTCGCCGACGTGGTCTCGGCCGTCGGCACCCCGGAGCTGGTCATCATCGGCGCCAACGACCCCGACGCGATGTTCCTGCACACCGAGGAATGCCGCAAACTCGGGCTGGCCTTTGCCGCCGACCCGTCGCAGCAGCTGGCTCGGTTGTCCGGTGACGAGATCCGCAAGCTGATCGACGGTGCCGCCTACTTGTTCACCAACGACTACGAATGGGACCTGCTGCTGTCGAAGACCGGCTGGACCGAAGCGGACGTGCTGGCTCAGGTCGACCTGCGGGTGACGACACTGGGCGCCAAGGGCGTCGACATCGTGGACCCCGACGGCAGCACCATCCACGTCGACGTCGTGCCCGAGACCAGTCAGACCGACCCCACCGGTGTCGGTGACGCCTTCCGGGCCGGTTTCCTGACCGGCCGCAGCGCCGGGCTGAACCTGGAACGCTCGGCGCAGCTCGGCTCGCTGGTGGCGGTGCTGGTGCTGGAGTCCACCGGCACCCAGGAATGGGACTGGGATCGCGACGCCGCGGTGAGCCGGCTGGCCGGCGCCTACGGTGACGACGCTGCCCGGGAGATCGCCGGCGCGCTCGCCTAGTTCCTCCGGCGTGTTCGCCGGGTACTGCCCGGCCACCAGACCCTTACAGCTGCACGGGGTAGTGCGGCTCACTGATATGCGGAACCACACTGCGCTCGACGAAGATCGCGTGCCACAGCATGAAGATCAGCACCGTCCACAGTCGGCGGCTGTGATCGGCCACGCCGCTGCGGTGCTCGTCGAGCATCCGGCGCACGGCGCCGACGTCGACGAACTGATCCGCCCCCGACGAGTGGACCGTCGCATACGCCCAGTCCAGCAGTTCGCCGGCGCGCAGCCAGTGCCGGATGGGCACCGGAAAGCCCAGCTTCGGCCGGTTGAGCACATGCGCCGGGACGATCGGCTCCAGGGCCCGCCGCAGCGCGTACTTGGTGGTGGTGCGGGTGATTTTGGCGTCCTGCGGCAGGCGCGACGCGACGGCGAAGACTTCGGCATCGAGGAACGGCACCCGCAACTCCAGCGAGTTGGCCATCGTCATCTTGTCGGCCTTGACCAGAATGTCGCCGCGCAGCCAGGTGAACAAGTCGATGTGCTGCATGCGCGCCACCGGGTCCCAGCCTTGCGACTCGGCGTAAACCGGCGCCGTCACGTCGGTATGGGTCCACTCCGGCCGAAAGCCGGGCAACACCGCACGTAACTGGTCGTCGGAGAAACTGCGCGCGTTGCCGTAGTAGCGCTGCTCCAGCGTCAGCGAACCGCGGTGCAGCAGGCTCTTGCCCCGCAGACCTTCGGGCAGCGGTTTGGACACCTTGCCCATCGAGCGACGCAGGGGTCCGGGCATGTAGTTGAAAGGCTTCAACGACAACGGTTCCCGGTAGATGGTGTAGCCACCGAACAATTCGTCGGCGCCCTCGCCGGAGAGCACCACTTTGACGTGTTTGCGCGCCTCGCGGGCCACGAAGAACAGCGGCACCAGCGCGGGGTCGGCCACCGGCTCGTCGAGGTACCAGACGATTTCGGGCAGCGCGGCGACGAACTCCGACGGACTGACCACTTTGGTGACATGTCGGGCCCCGATCGCATCGGCCGAGGCCACGGCGACATCGATCTCGGAGAATCCCTCGCGCTCGAAGCCGGTGGTGAAGGTGATCAGCCGCTGGTTGTGGCGGATGGCCAGCGCGGCGATCGCGGTGGAGTCGATGCCACCGGACAGGAATGCGCCGACGGTGACGTCCGCGCGCATGTGCTTGGCGACCGAATCCTCCAGGACGGCGGTGATCTCGTCGTAGCGGGCCTGCTCACTTCCGCGGCTGATCGGTGTGGCGGCGAACCGGGGCACGAAGTAGCGGGTGATCACCGGTTCGAGCCTGGCGGGGCGAATGCGGGCATAACAGCCCGATTCCAGTCGGCGCACCCCGCGGTGCAGGGTTTCCGGTTCGGGTACGTACTGCAGCACGGTGTAATGCTGGACGGCACGGTCGTCGATGTGGGTGTCGAACCCCACGACATCTGCCAGCTGCAACAGGCATTTCTTCTCGCTGGCCACCGCGGTGCCACCGGGCCCGGTCGCCATGAACAGCGGTTTGATGCCGAACGGGTCCCGCGCACATAGCAGTTCGCCGGTGACGGTGTCCCACAGCGCGAACGCGAACATGCCGCGCAGCCGGCCCAGCGCGTCCGTACCCCAGTAGTGGTAGGCGGCGATGATCGATTCGCCGTCGCCGTCGGTGGCGAACACGGCGCCGTGCACCGCGGCGAGCTCCTGACGCAACTCCACGTAGTTGTAGATCTCGCCGTTGAACACCAGCACGTAGCGGTCGGGTGTTTCCGGCGGCCCCCACCGCAGCGGCTGGTGGGAATGCGCGATGTCGATGATGGACAGCCGGTTGAAGCCGAATACCACCGGCCCGTCGGCCCAGGTGCTCGGCTCGTCGGGACCGCGGTGCCGCATCAGGTGCGAAGCGTCGGCCACGGCGGGGACGGCGCTGCCGGCAGTCTCGGCACCGACGACACTGCCATTCGAGGCACCCACCAAGGCCAGCAGTCCACACATCGGCGACCAGTATGCCGCAGGGCGACGTCCCTGCCCGCCGCGACCAGCGCTGTCGCGACCAGGCCGCACTGATCAGCGTCGCGTGGTCTACGCTGCGTAGTATTCGATTGCTGCGGCGAGTCGGCCGACCTGATCCCGCTTACGGGAAGTCCGGTCAGCCCAGCTGGTGATACAGGAGGCGCCACCGTGACACCGTGCGGTCCAAGCCGTTCGCAGTGCTCGCCCCGGCGCTTTCGCGAGGGCCGGGTGCTGCTGCTGGCCGCCATCCTGGGGACACTGGCGGTCAGCCTGAGCGGGTGCAGCTGGCAGGACGCGGTGGGCCTGGGCTGGCCGAAGGGCATCACCCCGGACGGCCACCTCAACCGCGAGCTGTGGATCGGATCGGTGATCGCCGCCCTGGTGGTCGGCGTCGTCGTCTTCGGGCTCATCTTCTGGTCCTCGGCTTTTCACCGCAAGCGGGCGACCGACACCGAACTGCCGCGCCAGTTCGGCTACAACATGCCGCTGGAGCTGGTGCTCACCGTCACACCGTTCCTGATCATCTCGGTGCTCTTCTACTTCACCATCGTGGTGCAGGAGAAGTTGCTGGAGCTCAAACCCGACCGAGAGGTCGTCGTCGACGTCACGGCGTTCCAGTGGGGCTGGAAGTTCGGGTACCAGGAGGTCAAGTTCAAAGACGGCACCCTCAGGTACGACGGTGCCGACCCGGCACGGAAACAGGCGATGGTCTCCAAGCCCCAAGGCGTCGACAAACACGGTGAGGAAATCGTCGGCCCGATCCGCGGACTCAACACCGAAGACCGCACCTACCTCAACTTCGACAGGGTCGAGACGGTGGGCAGCAGCACCGAGATACCGATCCTGGTGCTGCCGACCGGTAAGCGCATCGAATTTCAGTTGGCCTCGGTCGACGTCGTCCACGATTTCTGGGTGCCCGAATTCCTGTTCAAACGCGACGTCTTACCCAACCCGCAGGCCAACCATTCGGTGAACGTGTTCCAGATCGCCGAGATCACCAGAACCGGCGCCTTCGTCGGTCGGTGCGCCGAGTTATGCGGCACCTATCACTCGATGATGAACTTCGAGGTTCGGGTGGTGGCGCCCAACGACTTCAAGGCGTATTTGCAGCAACGAATCGCAGGCAAGACCAACGCCCAGGCGCTGTTGGCGATCAACCAACCGCCGACCGCGCTGAAGACGCACCCGTTCGACACCCGCCGCGGCGAGCTCTCCCGGACAGCGAGCAAGTAGGGAACACCCATGCACATCGAAGCCAGGCTGTTCGAGTTCGTGGCCGCCTTTTTCGTGCTGACGTCGGTGCTCTACGGCGCGCTGACCGCGGTTTTCGCCAACGGCGGGGTGGAATGGGCCGGCACCACGGCACTCGTGCTCACCGGTGGCATGGCGTTGATCGTGGCCACCTTCTTCCGGTTCGTGGCGCGTCGGCTGGACACCCGGCCCGAGGACTACGAAGGCGCTGAGATCAGCGACGGGGCAGGCGAGTTGGGTTTCTTCAGCCCGCACAGCTGGTGGCCGCTGTTGGTCGCGCTGTCCGGCGCGGTAGCGGCGGTGGGCATCGCGCTCTGGTTGCCGTGGCTGATCGGCGCGGGCGTGGTGTTCATACTCAGCTCCGCGGCCGGACTGGTCTTCGAGTACTACGTGGGGCCCGAGAAGCACTGAGCGGCGTCGGCCAGATCAGCAGCAAGGTCACAATCAAGGCACCAGTTGAGCCGCGGCCAGATCGCCAGAGCCATCCGCCGGGCCGGGTTGGGTAGGGTTGCCGAAGCACAATGGAGAACGTCCCGGCGCAAAGGTGGCAATCCAGCCGCGGTGCCGCGTGCTGGTGTTGGAATTGAACAGGGTAGGCAGACATGAGCGGGCCGAATCCACCGGGAGCGGACTCCGAAGATCTGGGCCGCGGCAACGAACCGGGCGGCGAACTGAATTCCGGCGTCGGGGCCGGTGCTGACAACGACTTGGCGGCAAACCCCGCTGAGCGCACCGGCGAGACCGACTTCTTCTCGCAGGCCTATTCGGCGCCGGAGTCCGAGCAGTTCAGCAGCGGCCCCTATCTGCCGGTCGATCTGGACCTCTACGACTACGACAGCTACGAGACGGCTGACGACGAAGGCGACGGCGGAGCGCCGCGCTGGCCCTGGGTGGTCGGCGTGGCCGCCATCCTGGCGGCGGTCGCCCTCGTAGTGTCGGTGTCGCTGCTGTTCGCCCGCAACGACACCAGCAAATTGGCCACTCCGGGGACTGCCGCTCCGTCGTCGCCGCCGTTTCAGGACGAGATCAGCGTCACCACCGCACCGCCGCCGCCCCCGCCCCCGCCGAGCAGCGAACCGCCACCGCCGCCGCCGCCCAGCGA
>NZ_JBARMY010000409.1:0-1690 GCF_049802695.1 Mycobacterium sp. | reverse complement strand
GCTAGTTGGCGTGCAGATCCTCGTTGAGCGCGATGCCGTGCCCGTCCCGCGACGTCGCCTCGACCGCACCGGTCACCGAATTACGTCGGAACAGAATATTATTTGTGCCCGACAGTTCCCGCGCTTTGACCGGGCTGCGGTCGGGCAGCGCGACTTTGGTTCCCGCGGTGACGTACAGCCCGGCCTCGATGACGCAGTCGTCGCCCAGTGAGATGCCCAGTCCCGCATTGGCGCCTAACAGGCACCGCTTGCCGATCGAGATCACCTCGCTGCCACCGCCGGACAGTGTGCCCATGATCGACGCGCCACCGCCGACGTCCGAACCGTCACCGACCACCACACCCGCCGAAATACGGCCCTCGACCATGGATTTGCCGAGCGTACCGGCGTTGTAGTTGACGAAGCCCTCATGCATGACCGTGGTGCCCTCGGCCAGGTGAGCGCCCAGCCGGACACGGTCGGCATCGGCGATACGCACGCCGGTGGGAATCACGTAGTCGACCAACCGCGGGAACTTGTCCACGCCGTACACCGTGACCGGCCCGCGCCGGCGAAGCCGCGCACGCACCACCTCGAAACCGCCGATCGCGCACGGACCGTAGTTCGTCCACACCACGTTCGTCAGGATGCCGAAGAAGCCGTCAGCGTTCAGGCCGTGCGGCGCAACGAGCCGGTGCGACAGCAGGTGCAACCGCAGATACGCGTCGTAGGCGTCGACGGCCTGAGAGTCCAGCGACCCGATCACCGTACGGACCACCATCGTCTCGACTGCGCGGTCGTCGTCGCGGACGGCCAGTGCACCCAGCTCGTCGGGCACCTCGGCCACCGACAACCGCACCGTGCCGGTCTCACCGGATTCAGTCAGTTCCGGTGCAGGGAACCAGGTGTCGAGCACCGACCCGTCTTCCGCCAGCGTCGCCAGCCCGATACCCGAAGCTCCAGTCACGCGGCCCACGCTACTGCCTCTGCGCGACCAGTCGTAAAAGCCCTCGACACGCCGACGAATCCGGGACGTTTGCGTCTGCTCGGCCAGTGTGGCGAGCTACTACCCTTGGCGGTGTGCTGGACCTTCACGGCGACCCGATCGAGCTGACGGCGGCGCTGGTCGACATTCCCAGCGAATCGCGGTCCGAAGCACGCATCGCCGACGAGGTGGAAGCTGCGCTGCGCGCGCAGACAACCGGCTTCGAAATCATCCGCAACGGCAACGCGGTGCTGGCGCGCACCCAGCTGGGCCGTCCTGCAAGGGTGTTGTTGGCCGGGCATCTGGACACCGTGCCCGCGGCCGACAGTGTGCCCAGCCGCCGAATCGGTGACGTGCTGCACGGTTGCGGCACCGTGGACATGAAATCCGGTGACGCGGTGTTCCTGCATCTGGCCGCCACGATCACAGCACCCGTTCACGACTTGACCCTCGTTTTCTACGACTGCGAGGAAATAGACGCCGCCTCAAACGGTTTGGGCCGCATCGAGCGCGAACTGCCGGACTGGTTGAGCGCCGACGTCGCCGTTCTCGGCGAGCCCACCGCCGGCTACATCGAGGCCGGCTGCCAGGGCACGCTGCGCGTCGTCGCCCACACCCACGGCACCCGTGCCCATTCGGCGCGTTCGTGGCTGGGCGACAACGCTATTCACCGACTGGGCGCGGTGCTCAACCGGCTGGCCGACTACCGCGCGCGCACCGTCGAGA
>NZ_JBARMY010000408.1:0-1511 GCF_049802695.1 Mycobacterium sp. | reverse complement strand
GCGTTGAGCACGTCGTCGCGCAGCTGGCTGCGGCTTTGGTCCATGGCCTTGACCAACGCGCGGTCGAGCTTGTCGAACGCCGGAGTGGAGTCGTCGTCACCGTTACCGAGGGCGACCTGGGTGGCGGCTTGGTAGTTACCCACCGAGATGTAGGCGTTGATCCGCTCATCGGCCTGACGCCAGCGGGCCAACAGTTGATCGGCGCCCTGCAGATCACTTCTGTCGACGGCGTCGTTTCGGGCGAGATAGGAGTCGAGCTGCTTTTGCATGTCGTCGATGCGCTGGTAGAAGGACTGTTTACGGACCTCCTGGTCACCGCGCCGAATCAGGGACAGCGTCTCGTCGGCTCGCGCCTGCTGAGCGGTGATCGCGAGGTTGGTGATGGTCTTCAATGACTCTGCGGCGGTGTCTTTGGCGGTGCGGCTACTCGTCGTGGAGATAGTGAGCGCCGTACCCACCCAAACCACCATAACGAGAATCGCCAGCGCACCCACGACAAGTCCGGGATTGATGCGCCGTTTGGTGCGACGGCCCAACCAGCGGTGCGCGAACGCGCCAAAGGCAGCGGTGGTGGCGACGACGAGGATGACCGGGGCCGGAATCTGCGTTGAGGCCGTGGTCTCGGTGTCCACCCGCGCCGACGTAGCCTGGTAGAGGTGTTGGGCGTCCGGCAGAATTCGCTCCTGCATCAGCACCGACGCCTCCGACAGATACGACGAACCGACCGGATTACCCGCCCGGTTATTGGTGCGCGCGATTTCGATCAGCCCGGTGTATACGGCCAGTTCGGCGTTGATCCGACCCAGCAGCCGCACCAGCGGCTCGTCGGTCAGCCCGCTCGACGCCCGGGTGACGGCTTCGGAGGCGTCGGTGATGGCCTGCTCGTAGCGTTCCCGGACGGTGCGCGGCTCGGCCTGGGCGATGAACGCTGTGGCTGCCGCGGCGTCGGCGACCGACAGTGTGGTGTAGAGCCGTCCGGCGGCGAAGGCCAGCGGCTCGGTGTGGTTGAGCACGGTGCTCAGCACTTGCTGGCGCTGGTTGATCGTCGTCGAGGTGGCGAAGGCGCTGAGCACCCCCAGCAGCGCCAGGATGATGCCGATGGTCAGGATGCGGCCCGGCGTCGTCGACACGAACCACCAGCGGGGGTGTGCGGGTTCGGTTGGCGAACGCGACCCCAGCGGTTCAGTCGACGGGTGCGCCAACTCAACGGTCACGTCTGTTCGGACCTCTTTTCTTCGGCGTTGGTCCCACGACTCCCACGAGATTGTATAAGCGAAGTCTAAGAGCGACGACGCTAAGTGGTGCCAGTTGTGGACGAGTGTCGTCGATCACGCCCAGAGTCTGCCCGCATATCCTGAACAGCGTGCGCGGAGACGGCGACGGGTGGGTGGTGTCCGACAGTGGCATTCCCTTCTGGGGTCGGTACGGCGCGGCGGGTCTGCTGCTGCGGGCGCCACGCGCCGACGGCACCCCCGCCGTGTTGCTGCAGCACCGGGCGCCGTGGAGTCACC
>NZ_JBARMY010000407.1:0-2029 GCF_049802695.1 Mycobacterium sp. | reverse complement strand
GTGTCGCCTGGAGCCGGAGCCAGCCCGGCGGCTCGGCGAGTAGCGAGGCCAGGACGGGCACCGGGTCACGCTGGATCCAGGTCCACGGTGTTTCTGGGAAGGCGGCGGCGAGCACCGCCCGGCGGCGAATGTTCCAGCTTGAGCATTTGAGCACCAGCCGCCGCTCGTCGCCGTGCCGGCATCGGCCGAGCGCCCGTGCCAGAAGTCGCACAACCTCGACCAGCGCGGTCTCGTCGACCAGATCCGGATCGAGTCCGAGGAGCGCGTTGAGCGGCGCCGGCTCGGAGAGAGCGACGACGCCGGAAAGTGTGCCCAGCAGTCGGGACACGAGCGTAGATCCACACCGCGAGTGATGAAAGATGATGCCCGCCGGTTCAAGGGACGGCTCGCCATCGAGAGCAACGAGCGCTTCGAGCCCGGTCCGCACCAACGGTCGGTACCGCGGGCCCGACGCCCAGCGGGCGACGGTCTGGTCGAAGAACGGTTCGACGAAGCGCTCCGCCGAGAGATCGGCCCAGTCGACCGTTGGCGCGGACCCGGAGAAGTCGAACCGGACCGGCGTCCAGCGGGCGAGGTAGGCGAACTCCATCAGGTGAGCCGGGCCAGGAAGCCGCTCACGATCAACGTTCGGGCCAACTCCGTCTGCTGCGCCGGTGCCAGCCCCGGCAGATCGTGCACGCGAAACGGCTGGCTACTTCTGGAGAGGAACAGCAACGCGTCTTCGTGGTCGGAGCTTGCGGGTATCGACAGTCGAGCGAAATGCAGGGCTACCCCGCCGGCGACGGTCGTCACCCACGAATACAGCGGGTGGTGCTTCCTCACTAGTGATTGTCCGTCGACTGTGGTGGCGTCGGAGATCTGCCCGACTGGTGGGCATCGGCCGCGCCGGACCAGGACATCCGCCAATGCATCCAAACCGCCTGCGACGGCGCTAGGGCCCTCGACGGCTTTGAGAGCGTCACGCAGAAGGATGCCCAGAGTCGCCTGCGCTTCCGCGTCATCCAGATGCCGCGGCGGAAGGCGGGCGTTCAGACGATCATCCTGAGAACTCAGCCGGTGGAGCGCTCCGACGGCAAGCAACAGCACGGTGGGCGCGTGGACCCCGACCGTCAGATGAATCGATGGCTCTGATTCGGTCTCGGCTGCATGAACGCGGCCGCGCGGTAAGTACAGCATGTCGCCGGCTTCCAGGCGCAAGTCCGTTGGCCGCGGAAGGCCGTCGGTCGCAACCGACTTTTCCTTACGCTGCAACTCGTGAGGCGATACGTCGGCGCCGTCGTACAGATGCCAGATCTTGGATCCTTCGATCTGCAGGACCAACAAGTCGTGGTCGTCGTAGTGGGCAACCAGCCCTTGGGATGCCGGCGGGCTGATGTACGCGTTGACCTGGGTCGGATAGTTCAGCTCGACCTCTATGGAGCGGGCCAGCGACCCAATGTCGCGGGCATACTCCTCAACGCCGTCTAACACGACCGTGTAGCCATCGGCGAAGTCGTCGCGGACACGGGCAAGATCGAGGGTGTCATCGACAAGCCGGTAACTGTCGGGGCCCTTTTTGTCTTGCCCCCTCATCAAGCGCACTGCCGAAGGCGTTCGGCGATAGCACCTCAGGAGTTCCTCACCCGCCGACGGGCCCGGCAGCAGGTCATCGAAGTAGCCGGCGCAGCGCCGCTCGAGATGGTAGTGCCTTTCCGCCCATATCTCGTTGAGAAAGGTTTCCACGGCAAGGGGGTGCAGCAACCAGGCCAGCGACGGCTCGATGGTGACCCTCCCCGAACTAGGCACGACCGACCGTACGGCGGAACGGCCTTCTCCGACCGCGCACTGCACCCGTCAGCGAGCGGGCCGGGCTAGCCGCCCCACTTGGCGCCTTCGGCCGCGTCGCGGGCATACATCGACAACGTGTTGTTCTCATGCGTGCCGGCCATCGCCTGATAAGCGCGCACCAACTCCGTCATCGCCTGATTCCACTGCGCCTGCCACACCTGATAGCTCATCCCGGTATCACCCTGCCAAGCGTTCTGCAACG
>NZ_JBARMY010000406.1:0-8842 GCF_049802695.1 Mycobacterium sp. | reverse complement strand
CCTTCGATGTCGACGCGCCGCGCGCGACGGCGTCGGACACAGTTTGACTGGTCGCCCCGACACAAAGACACACGTACATCAGCCCACCGTCCCGGCAGCGTGCGTAAATGCACTGATGGCAGGCAGGCGTAACGAAAATTCGAATCGGTGGGCATTCATATCGAGCGTCGACAACAGCCGCCGTGGCGCGTGGAATAGCAAATGAAGTCGCTCACGAAGCGGCCTGACATCGGTCGCTTTTCGCAATCCTGCACGTAACGACTGCATCTGCGCGAAACCCTCCCGACCATCCCGTATCGGCGAACGGCGACCGCCCAACGTGTCCGCCGCCGGTGGCGAGCCGACAGGCACGACGCCGCAAACCGTCCCTGTGTTAGTGAAGTCTAACCTAACTTTGTTAGCCGGGTCTAACCTAACCCGACTGGCCGTTGAACAGGGATTATGCTGTGTACCGCCCACGCAGGACCCTGGCAGCACCCCGACGCGCACGGGTGCCTCAAACATCCCGCCGACTGTCACCGCCCTGCATTAGATTGATCTGCGCGGCACGGTGGGTGCTCCAGCCAGGCCCATCAGAGTCGGCCGACCCGGTTTGACATGCGACAGCTTCAAAGGAGTGATCATGCAAGGTGATCCTGACGTCCTGCGCCTGCTCAACGAGCAATTAACCAGTGAGCTCACTGCGATCAACCAATACTTTCTGCATTCTAAAATGCAAGAAAGCTGGGGTTTCACCGAGCTCGCGACTTATACCCGCGCAGAATCTTTTGATGAAATGCGGCACGCCGAAGCAATTACCGACCGTATCTTGTTGCTCGACGGATTACCGAATTATCAGCGCCTGTTCTCGCTGCGTATCGGCCAAACGTTGCGGGAACAGTTCGAAGCGGATCTGGCCATCGAGAACGAGGTGTTGGACCGGCTGAAACCGGGGATCGTCCTGTGCCGGGAGCGGCAAGACACTACGACCGCCAACCTGTTCGAGAAAATCGTGGCCGACGAGGAAAACCACGTCGATTACCTGCAGACGCAGCTGGAACTGATGGACAAACTGGGTGAAGCGCTCTACGCCGCGCAATGCGTTTCCCGGCCGCCGGGGTCGACGAGCACGGCCGGCTGATTGCCCGCCTCCTTCGCGCCGCTGCACGGCGCGCGTCGCTGACGCGCCTAGCATCGGAGGCTGACGGGAGGGGCATGTCATGACAGGCGCAACCGCGACGGCCGCGGAGACCGAACTCCGCGGCACCCGGATCACGCCGCAGCGCCGCAATCTGATCTTTCTGGCGATCGTGCTGGGCATGCTGCTCGCGGCGCTGGACCAGACGATCGTCGCGACCGCGCTGCCCACGATCGTCGCCGACCTGGGCGGTGCGGGCCATCAATCATGGGTGGTCACCAGCTACCTGTTGGCCTCCACAATCGTCACCGCTCTCGTCGGTAAGCTCGGCGACCTGTTCGGCCGCAAGCGGGTGTTCCAGGCCGCGATCGTGTCGTTCTTCGCCGGCTCGGTGCTGTGCGGCCTGTCGCAGTCGATGGTGATGTTGGTGCTGGCCCGGGCACTGCAGGGCATCGGCGGCGGTGGCATCACGGTCACCGCAACAGCCCTCATCGGTGAAGTGATACCGCTGCGCGACCGGGGCCGCTATCAGGGCGCGCTTGGTGCAGTGTTCGGTGTCACGACGGTTGTGGGCCCGTTGCTGGGCGGCTACTTCACCGATCACCTGAGCTGGCGGTGGGCGTTCTGGATCAACGTGCCCGTCTCGGCGGCGGTGTTCGTCGTGGTGGCCGCGGCCATACCGGCATTGGGTGACCGGGTCAAACAGGTCATCGACTACACCGGCATCGTGTTAGTCGGCCTTGGTGCCGCCGGCCTGACGTTGGCCACCAGTTGGGGCGGCACCACCTACCCGTGGACGTCAACGACGATCATCGGACTGTTCGTCGGCTCAGCGGCCGCGTTAGGCGGATTCGTCTGGGTAGAGAGCCGTGCTGCGGCGCCGATTCTGCCGCCGCGGTTGTTCAGCAGTCCGGTATTCACCGTCTGCTGCGTGCTCAGTTTCGTCGTCGGGTTCGCGATGTTGGGCGCACTGACCTTCCTGCCTACTTATATGCAGTACGTCGACGGTGTCTCGGCCACCGCCTCGGGGCTGCGCACGCTGCCGATGGTGGCCGGGCTGCTGACCACATCGATGGGAAGCGGCATCCTGGTCGGGCGCACCGGGCGCTACAAGATCTTCCCGATCGCCGGAACCGCGGTGATGGCCACCGGTTTCCTGCTGCTGTCGCGAATGAGCCCGTCGACGTCGGCGCTGCTGCAATCGCTGTACCTGTTCATTCTGGGATTCGGCATCGGCCTGTGCATGCAGGTGCTGGTGCTCATCGTGCAGAACACGTCGAGTTTCGAAGACTTGGGCGTCGCCACCTCAGGAGTGACGTTCTTCCGCACCATCGGCAGTTCATTCGGCGCTGCGATATTCGGATCGCTGTTCGACAACTTCCTCACCGGGCCGCTGCGCTCGGCCCTCATCGCGGGCCACATACCGGCTCAGGCGGCCAGTTCGCCGGAGGCTTTGCATCGCCTGCCGCAGAGCGCGGCCGCCCCCATCGTGCACGCCTACGCCGATTCACTTGATCTGGTGTTCGCGTGCGCGGCCCCGGTGGCGGTCGTGGGATTCGTGGTGGCGCTGTTCCTGCGGGAGGTCCCGCTGAGAGACCTCGGCAACAGCGCCGCCGATCTCGGTGAGGGGTTCGGCATGCCCACCACGCAGACATCCGAAAAACTGTTGGAAACCACGGTCGGGCGCCTGCTCAGTCAGGGCGCACCGGGCATGCGGTTGCGCAGCATCGCCCTGCGGCCCGACTGCCGACTCGACGTCGCCGGCCTGTGGGCCGTCCTGCGGGTGCACCGCTACAGCAGGTTGCTCGGGACAGCGCGGCTCAGCGATATCGGCGACGACCTGGGGGTGCCGTTCGAGGTGCTCGAGCCCACCTTCGACCGGCTGATGCGCACAGGCTTCATCATGCGCGACGGCGATGGATTAAGGCTCACTGCGATCGGTGCGCGGCAGGTCGCTTTCGTGTCGTCGCTGCTTCTTGGCTGGATCGTCGACAAGCTCGCGCGGTCACCAGGTTTCGAAGGCCGCCCCGATCGCCGAGAGGTGGAAGCCGCCGTGCAACGCATCGCCGACCGGGCTGTCATGCAACGTGATTGGTACGAAGATCGACCGCAGCTCGCCACCGTCGTCACGCAGAGAATTCCGATCCCGGCTCCGACGCGCGGCGTACCATCTGCCCATGAGCCGAATCGGAACATTCGCTGACGACGACCTGGCCGGCTGGATCCTGACGTCTCCCGAGCTCGGCGGCGCGATCGCCGCGTTCAGCGACGCGGTGTACAACCGCAACCGGTTGCCGATGCGCACGCGTGAAATCGCGCGAATCGTTATCGCTCACGACAACGAATGCGCGGTCTGCGTCAACACCCGCGACGGCGACGGGCCCGCCGCCGGGGTCGACGAAGACCTCTATGACCATGCGCTGCAGTGGCGCACCTGGCCGGGCTACAGCGAACAGGAACGGCTCGCCGCTGAGTTCGCGCATCGCTTCGCCACCGAGCACACGGTGCTACGTGACGACGAAGAGTTCTGGGCCCGCTGTCGCGAGCACTTCTCCGACGAGTTGCTCGCCGACCTCGCACTGTCGTGCGCCATGTGGTTGGGCATGGGACGGGTGCTGCGCACCTTGGATCTCGGCCAGTCCTGCAAGCTGACCTTGCCCAGTCGGGTCTGACCGCCGCATGTGCCGCTGAGCATCGCCCCGGCGATGCAGCGCGCCCCGCAAGCACAATCACCGCCATGACCGCCACACCGCTTGCCGCCGCGGCGATTGCCCAGCTGGAAGCTGAAGGGGTCGACGTCGTCATCGGCACCGTCGTCAACCCGGCCGGGCTCACCCAGGCCAAGGCTGTGCCGATACATCGCACCAACACTTTCGCCGACCCCGGCATGGGAGCGAGCCCGGTCTTTCACACCTTCGCCATCGACCAGACCGGCATCGCGTTCACCGACCAGATCGGCGTCGTCGGTGATCAGCGGATCCGCATCGACCCTTCCGCGCTGCGGATCATCGGCGACGGATTGGCTTGGGCGCCAGCAGCATTCTATGACCAGGACGGTATCCCCGTGCCTGCCTGCGCTCGCGGAACCCTCGGCCGGATGGAAGCCGTGCTCGCCGAAGCCGGCCTCAGCGCGGTCGTCGGTCACGAGTTGGAGTTCCTGCTGGTCAATCCAGACGGCAGCAAGCTGCCCTCGACACTCTGGTCGCCGTATGGCCTGGCCGGCGTACTGGAACACGAGGCGTTCGTTCGCGACGTCATTGCCACCGCCACCGCCTCCGGTGTCGGCATCGAGCAGTTCCATCCCGAGTCCGGCGCCAACCAGTTCGAGATGGCGTTGACGCCATTGTCGCCGGTCGCCGCGGCCGATCAACTTGTGCTGACCCGGCTGATCGTCGGCCGCGTCGCCCGCCGCTACGGACTGCGCGTCAGTCTGTCGCCCGCGCCGTTCGCTGACGGCGTTGGCTCCGGTGCTCATCAACACTTCTCGCTCACAGCATCGGACGGACTGCTGTTCGCCGGCGGGACCGGCCCAAGTGGGATGACCGCCGCGGGCGAGCACGCCTTGGGCGGACTGCTGCGCGGGCTGCGGGACGCGCAAGGCATTCTGTGCGGGTCGATCGTGTCCGGTCTGCGTTTGCAGCCCGGGAATTGGGCCGGCGCCTACCTATGCTGGGGCACCGAAAACCGAGAAGCCGCAGTGCGTTTCATCGATGCACGGGCGGCGAACCCCTACGGGGGGCACGTCGAGGTGAAGATTGTCGATCCCTCCGCTAACCCGTATTTCGCCTCCGCGGCGATACTCGGGCTGGCGCTGGACGGAATCGAACACGAGGTGACGCTGCCACCGGAGACGACGGTGGATCCCGCGACCCTGTCCGATGCCGAGCGCGAGCAGGCGGGCATCGTCCGTTTTACCGATGTCCAAGCCGAAGCCGTCTCGGCCCTGCAGGATTCGGAGCGGATGCGAGCGATCCTCGGCGCGCCGGCCGTCGACGCCACCGTCGCCGTGCGCCGCCTGGAAAGTGAGCGCTACGGCAAGTTGCGTCCAGAACAATTGGCGGACAAGTTCCGCATGGCGTGGAGCGTGTGACCGTGGCGTCAGCACGCTCCGGGGCCGGCGACTCGGCTCTGGCCCACCACATCGCCGAAGTGCCGCTGGTTGATCAACACGTTCATGGGTGCTGGTTGACGGCGGGTGACCGACCGCGGTTCGAGAATGCGCTCAACGAAGCCAACATCGAACCGGTGGCGGACGGGGGACTCGACTCGCAACTCGGCTTCGCGGTGCGTGCGCACTGCGCGCCGCTGCTAGGGCTGCCGCGTCACGTTGCTCCGCAACATTATTGGGAACGACGTAGCGAATTCGGCGAGGCAGAGCTGGCGCGGCTTTTCCTGCGCGGCGCCGCGGTTACCGACTGGCTGGTGGATACCGGCTTCGCCGAAGGGGTGACCGACCCCACCACCCTCGCCGAGCTGTCCGGCGGCCGCGCACACGAGGTGGTCCGCCTCGAACAGGTAGCGGAGCAGGCCGCACACGCCGCGGGCGACTACGCCGGCGCATTCGGGAACATCCTGCGACAACGCGCTGCCGGCGCCGTCGGCACCAAATCCGTTTTGGCCTACCGCGGCGGATTCGACGGTGACTTGAGCGAGCCGCCGGCGGCGCAGGTCGCCGAGGCCGCCCGCCGGTGGCGCGACAGCGGCGGAACCCGCTTGACCGATCGGGTGCTGCTGCGCTTCGGATTGCATCAGGCCTTGCGGCTGGGTAAGCCGCTGCAATTCCACGTCGGCTTCGGGGACCGCGACTGCGATCTGCACAAAGCCAATCCGCTGTATCTGCTCGACTTCCTCCGCCAGTCCGGCAACACCCCGATCATGCTGCTGCACTGCTATCCCTACGAGCGCGAAGCGGGCTACCTGGCGCAGGCTTTCAACAACGTCTACCTCGACGGCGGGTTGAGCATCAACTATCTGGGTGCACGGGGCCCGGCGTTCGTTGCGCGGCTTCTGGAGATGGCGCCTTTCCGGAAGATCGTCTACTCCTCGGACGGATTCGGTCCGGCAGAGCTGCACTTCCTCGGCGCCAAGCTGTGGCGCAACGGGGTTCACCGCACGTTAGCCGGCTTCGTCGACGCCGGGGACTGGAGTGAGGCTGACGCCATCCGGGTGGTCGATCTGATCGCCCACGACAACGCGGCCCGCATCTACCGACTCGACAGCCGGTGACCTTCGCAACACCGCGTACCGATTTCTCTTCGTATGCCACAATGCGGAAATGGCGAGCTTGGGCGATCTCAAGGGGTGGGTTACCAAACAGGTCGCGTCGCGGGTCCCGAAAGCCGACCTCGACCAACGTGACCCTGACTACATCCGCGACCAACTGCCCGGCACGTGGCTGTTGGCCTCGCTGTACTTCCGGGCAGACGTTCGAGGCTTGGACCGGATTCCCGCCGAAGGGCCGGTGTTGCTGGTCGGCAATCACAGCGGCGGCAACGTGCCGCCGGACACCTTCGTGTTCACCCTCGCCTTCTGCTCGTACTTCGGGGTCGAACGGCCCTTTTACCAACTGGCGCACAACCTTGTCGTCTCAGCGCCTCCGTTGGGCTGGTTGCGGAAGTTCGGCACCGTCGCCGCCAATCATGAAAACGCCGAGCTCGCGCTTAAATCGGGTGGAGCGCTGCTGGTTTACCCCGGCGGTGATTACGAAGTCGCCCGACCGTCGTGGGAGCGGCACAAGGTCGACTTCGACGGCCGGATGGGGTACGTGCGGCTGGCCCGCGATGCCGGTGTGCCGATCGTCCCCGTTGCCAGCGTCGGCGGCCAGGAGACCGCGTTGTTCCTCACTCGCGGGCAGTGGCTGGCCAAGTTGCTCATGACCGACAAACTGCTGCGCGTGAAAGGCATTCCGATATCCATATCGCTGCCCTGGGGCATCAATATCAGCGACTTCGCCGGGCACCTTCCGTTACCGGCCAAGATCACGATCGAGGTGCAGGAGCCGATCGAAGTCGACGGCGATGACGAGGCAGTGAATGACAAGGTGCTGGCCAGCCTGCAGGCCGGCGTGGACCGCCTCGCCGCCGAGCGTCGATTTCCGGTGATCGGCTGATGCGCGTCGAACGCCAGTGCGTGATCGACGCTGACCGCGACGCCGTCTGGAAGGTCGTCAGCGACCCGGACCGCTACCCGTCGTTCATGTCCAGACTTGAGCGGTGGGAATCCGCCAACGAGCGGCCGCCGGGCGTAGGGGCCCGCTACATGGTGCACTGGAAGATCGGCTCGGTGCCCGTCGGTGGCCTGATCGAAGTGGTCGAGTTCGACGAGGCCCGCGATCTGGCCTGGGTGGGTATCACCGGTATCAGCATGCGTGGCCGGATCCGGCTGCGCGACGAGCGGGACGGCCAAACGAAGGTGACGTTCCGGCTGTCCTACCAGGCCCCCGGCGGACTGCTGGGTTACCTCGCCGACCGGATCGCGGTAGGTCAGGTAGGGCGGACATTGTCCGAGACCCTCAAACGGCTCAAGGCGCTGACCGAGTCCGCGCACTAACCTGCCGCCGCGCCAGCAAAATCTCGAAGACGGCCAGTATGCTGTCGGGGTGCAACCTCCACCAGGCTCCTTACCTCCGTCCGGCCCATCGTCACACGACCCTTGGCAGCAGGGCGGGCACGGGTACGGCCAGCGACCACCGGAATCCGGTTACGGCGCCGCAGCTGGGCCGAACAGTCCGCCGAGCCAGCAGGACCACGGTCGTCAGCCTGGTTATGGCTCTGCCGGTTATGGCCAGCAGGGCTACGGCGACCAGCTCGGTTACGGCCAGCAACCCGGCTATGGGCAGCAGCCGAGCTACCGCCAGCAGGCCGGCTACGGTCAGCAATCCGGGCCCGGGCATCCCGGCTACGGCCAGGCCGGCTACTACCACCAGCCGGGCAGCGGCGCGGGCACCCAGCAAATCGCGACGAGGGCCGTTTTGGGAGCTGTCGCGCTGCTCGGAGGGCTCGCCGCCATCCTCACTGTGGTGCTCGCGATCGACCTGGGCACAGCCGTCAGCCGGGCCTCCGACGTCTGTGGGCAGTTCGGCGGCGAAGTCTCCGACATCTGCCGGCAGTCGCTGAGAAACAACGCGCCGCACGTCCCGGCGGCTGTGATCGTCTACCTCATCCTGCTGATCATCGGCAGTGTGACGGCGGTTGCCGGTGCGGTCCTGCTCTTCTTCCGGAAGTACGTCGGCCAGTTCCTGGTTCTCGGCGGCGGCGTCGTACTGCTGTTGTTCGCGATCGTCACGGAGGCTCAGTACGGAGCTACCGGCCGGGTTACCTACGACTTGATCGCCGGTCTCTTCATCGCCATCGCCGGCGGTCTGCTGCTGGTGCCCCAAGTCCGTCAGTTTCTGGGCTTTCCGCCGCTGTCCACCGGCGCCCGGCCTGGCCAGTACGGCGGTGGCGGTCAGTACGGTGGCGGCCAGTACGGTGGCGGCGGTCAGTACGGTGGCGGCGCCCAGCCCCCATACGGCCAACCGCAACCTGGCCAATATGGCCAGCAGGGCCCCGGCGGTTACCCGCCGCGACAGTGGTGAACTGACACCACACCAACGGATGGTTTGTCCCCGACGGCACAACCACCGCGCGCATACTCGCGAAGATGACGTCGCTGCAGCGCTATATCGCTGAGGAGATCGCAGCCGATCACGTCGACGGTCTGCTCACCCGGCGTGAAGCGATGCGA
>NZ_JBARMY010000405.1:0-3875 GCF_049802695.1 Mycobacterium sp. | reverse complement strand
GGCACAGAGCCTGGCCGAGCGGGAGCCCGGCGTCGCCAGCGTTTCGGCGCCCGTGCGCGACAGCCGCGGGGTCGTGGTCGGCGCCATATCGGTGTCCGGCCCGATCGATCGAATGGGACGTCGGCCCGGCATCCGTTGGGCCGCCGACCTGTTGGCCGCCGCTGACGAGCTAGCCCGCCTCATCTGACAGTCATATGCGCGCGCCGGGCAAAGCGGCTCGCCCGTCGCGACCTGACAGACTGAAGCGATGGGATCCAACCAGCGCGCGCAGATTGTCATGTCTGACTCCGAGATCGCCGAGTTCGTCGCCATTAACCGCACCGGCACACTGGCCACCGTCGGACCAGACGGGCAGCCGCACCTGACCGCGATGTGGTACGGCGTGGTCGACGGCGAGATCTGGTTGGAGACCAAAGCCAAGTCGCAGAAAGCCGTGAACCTCCGCCGAGACTCGCGGGTGAGCTTTCTGCTCGAGGACGGCCAAACCTATGACACGCTGCGCGGCGTGTCCTTCGAAGGCGCGGCCGAGATCGTTGACGATCCCGAGGCGATCTTCCGGGTCGGGGTCAGCGTGTGGGAACGCTACACCGGGTCCTACAGCGACGACGTCAAACCGTTCGTCGACCAGATGATGAAAAACCGGATTGCAGTGCGCATCGTCAGCCGCCGTACCCGGTCGTGGGACCACCGCAAGCTTGGATTGCCACATATGCCGGTCGGCGGCTCGACCGCACCGGCCGGCCGGCAGTAGCGGCCGGCGATCGTGTATGTAGCCCCGATGGGATTCGAACCCACGCTACCGCCGTGAGAGGGCGGCGTCCTAGGCCGCTAGACGACGGGGCCAGAATCGATCCGAGCTGCCAGCATAGCTCACGGCGGTATGCCCACCTAATTGCTTGTCAGGGACCGGTTTTGCTGGGGTACCAGGACTCGAACCTAGAATGGCTGAACCAGAATCAGCTGTGTTGCCAATTACACCATACCCCATCGGCCCGCTGAAACGGCTGGTCAGAGGACTTCCGCCGACCTTTTCGAGGTCGCGCGGCCGCAGCTGCCGGCCGCCCAAGGGCCGACGTGCAGACTACCAAAGATGTCACCTGCAATGCCGTGCGGCTAGCACTGCGCTAACCGGTCATGCGCAGCGCGCAGACGCTGCAGGCTGCGCTCGCGGCCGAGTAGTTCCAGCGATTCGAACAATGGCGGGCTGACCAGTGTGCCGGTGGCGGCGACTCGGACCGGGCCGAACGCCTTGCGCGGTTTGAGCGCGAGATCTTCCAGCAGGGCGGTCTTGAGGGCAGTCTCGATACTTTCCGTCGTCCAGCCCGGGAGGCCGTCCAGCGCCGACACGGCGGCGGCGAGCACTGGTGCAGCAGCCGATCCCAGCTCCTTGGCAGCAGCCTTCGGGTCGATCACATACTCCTGGTCGTTGAGGAATTTCAGTAAATGCCAGGCGTCGCCCAGAACGACGATGCGCGTCTGCACCAGGTGCGCAGCCACCGCGAAACCCGCGTCGTTCAACCCGGTGTCGTGGCCGTGCACCCGGAAGTACTCGGAGAGCCGACGCGCGAAGTCGTCGGCGGCGAGTAGGCGAATGTGCTCGGCGTTGAGCGCATCGGCCTTCTTCTGGTCGAATCGCGCCGGGTTGGAGTTCACGTCGGCCACGTCGAAGGCGGCCACCATTTCATCAAGGCTGAACAGATCTCGGTCCTCGGCGATCGACCAGCCCAGCAAGGCAAGGTAATTGAGCAGGCCTTCGGGGATGAAACCCCGGTCACGATGAGCGAACAGATTGGATTGCGGGTCGCGCTTGGACAATTTCTTCGTGCCTTCACCCAATACTGTTGGCAGATGGGCAAATTCGGGAACCTGCTGAGCCACCCTGATGCGCATCAGTGCCCGGTACAACGCGATCTGGCGAGGCGTCGACGGCAGCAGGTCCTCACCGCGCAGGACGTGTGTGATCCGCATCAGGGCATCGTCGACGGGGTTCACCAAGGTGTACAGCGGGTCGCCGCTGGCACGTGTCAATGCGAAGTCGGGTACCGTCCCCGCCGCGAAGGTGGTCGGCCCACGAACCAGGTCGTGCCAAGTGAGATCTTCGTCAGGCATTCGCAACCGCACCACCGGCTTGCGGCCCTCGGCCAGGTACGCCGAACGCTGTTCTTCGGTCAGGTCGCGGTCGAAGTTGTCGTAGCCGAGTTTGGGGTTGCGACCCGCAGCAAGGTGGCGCGCCTCGACTTCCTCCGGCGTCGAGAAAGCTTCGTAGGCCTCGCCGGCGGCGAGCAGGGCGGCCACCACGTCCCGATGGATGTGCCGGCGTTGTGACTGGCGGTAGGGTTCGTAGGGCCCGCCGACCTCAGGCCCCTCATCCCAGTTCAGGCCCAGCCACCGCAGCGCGTCGAGCAGCGCGAGATAGCTTTCCTCGCTGTCGCGCTGCGGATCGGTGTCTTCCAATCGGAAGACGAAGGTGCCACCGGTGTGTCGGGCGTAGGCCCAGTTGAAAAGCGCTGTGCGGATGAGTCCGACGTGGGGCACTCCGGTGGGCGACGGGCAGAACCGCACCCGCACGCCGGCGGCCGCTGCGGTCACGAGTTTCTCTTGCGGATCACAGGATTGGTCAAAGTGCCGATGCCTTCTATGGTGACGCTGACGGTGTCGCCGTCCTCGACAGGACCGACGCCCTCCGGTGTCCCGGTCAAGATGAGATCGCCAGGCAACAAAGTCATCACCGACGAGATCCACTCCACGATGGCCCCGACGTCATGGATCATCAGCGAAGTGCGACTGTGCTGTTTGACGTGACCGTTGACCTCAGTGCGCAGTTCCAGGTCAGCCGGGTCGACCTCGGTGGTGATCCACGGTCCAACCGGGCAGAACGTGTCGTGGCCCTTCGCGCGGGTCCACTGCCCGTCGGCTTGCTGCTGGTCGCGGGCGGAAACATCGTTGCCGACCGTGTAACCCAAGATGCTGTCCGCGGCGCGGGCAGCCGGCACGTCTTTGCACGGACGGCTGATGACCACGGCCAGCTCGCCCTCGAAATGTACAGGCGATGCATTGGCCGGCAACCGGATCGGCACGTTCGGCCCGATGATCGCGGTGTTGGGCTTGATGAAGATCACCGGGTCGACCGGCGCCGCGGTGCCGCCCATCTCGGCGACGTGGGCCGCATAGTTCTTGCCTACGCAGACGACTTTGCTGGCCAGCATGGGAGCCAGCAGCCGCACGTCGGCCAGCGGCCAGGACCGGCCGGTGAAGGTCGGGGTGCCGAAGGGATGTTCTGCAATCTCGCGCGCCGTCAATCCGTCGGGGTCCTTCACCGCCCCTTCGATGCTGACGAAGGCGACTCCGTCGGGGCTGGCGATTCGACCCAGGCGCATTCGTGACAGCCTAGCCCGCCGACGATGCGCGCCGAATCAGACACCGCCCGCCGACGATGCGCGCCGAACCAGACACCGCCCGCCGCCGACACGCCTCAAACGTGAATTTGCTGACCATGACATATGAATTGCATATGACAGCATGGATTAGTGCCCAGAGAGTCGCTTAGCGCCCCCGCGCGCTGGCTTATGGTGGCGCTCTCGCTGGGCGTGACGGCAAGTGCCTTCATTTTCATCAACGGTGTCGCCTTCTTGATTCCGGCGTTGGAGGCCGAGCGGGGGACCCCGCTGGCAGAAGCCGGGCTGTTGTCGTCCATGCCCAGTTGGGGCATGGTCGCGACGCTGTTCGTCTGGGGCTATCTGCTGGACCGGTTCGGTGAGCGGATCGTGCTCACCGCGGGTTCGGCGTTGACGGCAGCCGCCGCCTACGGCGCAGCCTCCATGCATTCGCTGCTCGCCATCTCAGTGTTTCTGTTCCTCGGCGGCATGGCCGCGGCC
>NZ_JBARMY010000404.1:0-3219 GCF_049802695.1 Mycobacterium sp. | reverse complement strand
ACCCGGGTGGTGGCCGCGGTGCGCTGCGCACCGCCGGACAACGCGCCGAGCCCGGCCGAGCGTACGACGTGTGCTCCATGGCTGACAGCCGAGTGGCGGGTGACCGGCGGCGACGTTCGGGTGATCGTGGCGCTGGGTGGTTTCGGCTGGCGAGCGGCGCTGGATATGGTCCGCTCCGGTGGTGGGCAGGTTGGCCGGCCGCTGCCGAAGTTCGGTCACGGCGCCACCGCGGCAGTGCGCGCAGTGCACGGCGAAGTGGTTTTACTGGGCTGCTATCACCCGAGTCAGCAGAACACGTTCACCGGCAGGCTGACACCGGACATGCTCGACGACGTCTTCGGCCGGGCCGCCGAGATTGCCAATGCGCCCTGACAGCGGCACCGTCGGGCGCACCGGCTGATCGGGAACGTCCCACGCGGTGCGGGCGTTGAGGCCGTCATGCGGCTTTCCGTTCTTGATCTCGTCCCGGTCCGCACCGACCAGTCGACCGCCGACGCGCTGGCGGCCACAGTGCGCCTGGCACAGACCGCGGACCGGCTCGGCTACACCCGCTACTGGTTGGCCGAACATCACAACATGCCGTCGGTGGGCGCCACCAGTCCGCCGGTGTTGATCGCCTATCTGGCTGCTCAAACCACGCAGTTGCGGCTGGGGTCCGGCGGCGTCATGTTGCCGAATCATGCGCCGCTGGCGGTGGCCGAGCAGTTCGCCCTGCTGGAAGCGGCCGCGCCGGGCCGCATCGACCTGGGTATCGGCCGGGCGCCCGGCTCTGACCCGGTGACGTCGCTGGCGCTGCGGGGATGGAGCGGACGCGACGGCTCGGCCCTTCAGCAAGACGTCGAGAATTTTCCGGAATATCTCGACGACGTGGTCGCACTGATGGGGACGCGCGGGGTGCGGGTGCCGATCCGCAACCAGGACTACATCTTGAAGGCCACCCCGGCCGCCGTCACCGAACCACGACTGTGGCTGCTGGGCTCGTCGATGTACTCGGCGCACCTGGCCGCGGCCAAGGGGCTCCCTTACGTGTTCGCCCACCACTTCTCCGGCCAGGGAACCGAAGAAGCGCTCGCACTCTATCGGTCACGGTTCGTACCCAGCGCGCTTGCCGCCGAACCGGTGACATTCTTGACGGTGAACGCCGTCGTAGCCGAAACCCGGGATGAGGCAGTGGATTTGATCCTCCCGAACCTGCACATGATGTCGCGGTTGCGCACCGGGCAGCCGCTTGGACCGGTGGAACTCGTCGAGGACGTGCCAAGCGCCGACCTCACACCTGCGCAGCAACACATCGTGGCCAGCGGGCTCGAGCGCGCCGTGGTCGGGGCACCGGCAGAAGCCGCCGATCAGGTGCGGGCGCTCGCCCAACGGTTCGACGTCGACGAGGTGATGGTGCACCCGGTCGCCTCAGCACGGCGTGGCACCGACCCCGCGACCGCACCGGCGCGCGAGGCCACCTTGCAACTGCTGGCCAAAGAACTGTTCTAGCGGGTGGTCAGCACCACGACCGGGATCGGCCGGGACGTCTTCTTCTGGTAGGCGGCGTACCGGTTGCCGTTGTTGGCGTTGACAATTCGCCACAATCGGTCGTAGTCCTGGTCGCCGGGCGTGACCGGATCGGCGGTGACACCGAAGCGTTTCGGCCCGATATTGATTTCGGCATCCGGACGCGCCCGCAGGTTGTGGTACCAGCCGGGCGCCCGCGGGTCGCCACCTTTGGACGCCACGATCAGATATTTGTCGCCGTCGCGGGCGTAGGTCAGCGAGGTGGTTCGGGGCTTGCCGGTCTTGGCCCCGGTCGTGTGCAGCAACAGGCTGGGTATCCCCAACGTTCTGTGCCCGACCCATCCGTTCGTTCTGCGATAGACGGCGTCGTGCACGCGCAGCACCCGGGGCAGCAGACTCTGCTCGAACCAAGAGGGAAGCGCCATCGGTTCAGTATCGACCGACGAACCGCCGCCCGCCAGTGGTTGCCGCACTGTGGGTGCTCTGGCCTCCGCTAATTCGGCTTGAGCACGAACACCGGGATCGGCCGCTTGGTGCGCTGCTGGTAACTGGAGTACCGGCTGGAGTTGTTCTTGTTGACGATCTCCCACAACCGCAGGTAGTCCTCGTCGTCCGGGCTGACCTCCAGTGCGGTCACCGCGAAACGCTCAGGGCCCACGTTGATTTGAGCGTCGGCACTTTTGCGGAGGTTGTGGTACCAGCCCGGGTAGCGATCCGCGCCGCCGTTCGAGGCGACGATCAGGTAGGAGTCGCCGTCGCGCGCATAGGTCAGCGCCGAGGTGCGCGCCCGGCCGGTTTTGGCTCCGACGGTATGCAGCAGCAGGCTCGGTGGCGCACCCGGGATCCGGTGCCCGATCCGGCCGTTGGTCTTCCGGTAGATCAAGTCGTGGACATGCAGCAGCCGTAAGCCGACTTGCTCGATCGGCGAGAGATGGGTCATGCGCCCAGTCTTACTGGTCGGTGTCGATCCGCGCCAGCGCGTCGCGAAGCAGCTGTCCGGTTTCCTCCGGATTCACATTGCGTCGCAGCAGCGCCCCTTTGGCGAGCGACAGCCTGTCGCCTTTGCGGCGCGGCAAGATGTGCAGGTGGATGTGCCGTACGGACTGAAAGGCCGCGGGCCCGTCGTTGAGGGCCACATTGGTCGCGTCGGCCAGATCCGTCGCGCGGGCTGCCAGGGCAATGCGCTGGCCGATGGTCACCAGGTCGGCCAGTATGTCGGGCGGGGTGTCCGTCAAGTCGGCGGTGTGCCGTTTCGGCACAACCAACGTGTGGCCCCGACTGATTGGCCGGGTGTCCAGGAAGGCCAGGTAGTCGTCGTCTTCGTAAATTCGGACGGCCGGAGCCTCTCCGGCCACGATAGAACAGAACACGCAGGACATGCCGCCACGGTAGCGGCTTACCCACCGGTGCGGACCGCCGCCCGCGCTACGCTACCGCGGTGCAAGACAGCGAGGTGGCGTTCGCAGGTGCGGCCGAGCAGGCGCGGATGCTGGCCAACGGACAACTCACCGCACCGGCGCTGCTCGAAATCTATCTCGAGCGGATCGCCCGGCTGGACCCGCAACTGCGGTCCTACCGCGTCGTGCTGGCCGACACCGCCCGGGAAGAGGCCGCCGCTGCGCAGCGCCGCCTCGACGCCGGTGCGCGGCTACCGCTGCTGGGCGTGCCGGTCGCGGTCAAAGACGACGTCGATATCGCTTGTCAGACTACGAC
>NZ_JBARMY010000403.1:0-8348 GCF_049802695.1 Mycobacterium sp. | reverse complement strand
CAGCTTTTCCAGTGCGTCCGGGATCTCCGGTATTCGCGCCCGTTGAACCCTGGTGGTTTAAGCGAATTGGCGCAGCCGGTCAGTCAGCCGACGGCGCAGCCGTCGCTCGCCCGCGCCGGCCGCGGCCAGCATCTCGGCGACGTCGGTGAACTTGTTGCGGGGACGACCGTCGGCCTGACCCCGGGCCACCTCGGCGGCATCGATAGCGTGCCAGCCGGCGGCGTCGACGAGATCCGGTTGGCGCTCACGCACCAGCCGGTCCAAAGCGGACGGCCGGGCAACCGGACCGGACAGCAGGCCGGCGTTGAAATCGTCCACCAGATGCCGAACCGTTTGTGTTGCACACGACTTATTGGTGCCGATGAATCCGGTCGGGCCGCGCTTGATCCAGCCCGCCACGTAGGTGCCGGGCACCGCGCGGCCGGCGTTGCGGTTGAGGACGCGGCCACCGTCGTTCGGGACGATGCCCGCGGTGTCGTCGAACGGCAGGTCTCGAATCGGCGTGCCGCGATAGCCGATCGACGTCAGGACCAAACCGGCGTCAATTGTTCGCCTCTCCTCGGAGCCGGTGACGGAGAATTCCACACCGGTCGCCCGCTGATCGCCCAGCACCCGCCGCGGGGTGAGCCGGTAGGCCAGCCGGATCCGCGGCCGCGACGACGGCCCCGACCCGTCCCCCAATCGGCTGAGTATCTGCAGTTTCTGCCTCGTCAAGGCGTCGGCATCGGCGTCCAGGTCGCGCAGTACCCGCTCGTGATCGTGGCTGCCGAGTACGACGTCGGCCGCACCGGTCAGTCCCAGCAGTTCAGGCAGCGTGAAAGCCGAGTGCAGCGGTCCGCGCCGGGCGGCGATCACCACCTCGCGCACCGCGGAAGTGCGCAGCGCTGCCAGCGCATGGTCGGCGATGTCGGTGCCGGCGAGCTCGTCCGGGTCTGCAGTGAGCAACCGGGCGACGTCCAGGGCGACATTGCCGTTGCCGATGACGACGACGCGTTCATGGCTGAGATCGACTGTCAGATCACCGGATTCGGGATGTCCGTTGATCCACGCCACCATCTCGGTGGCCGTCCCGGTACCCGGCAGGCCCATGCCCTCGATGTCGAGTCGACGGTCGTTGGGCGCTCCCACGGCGTAGATCACCGCGTGGTGGTGGGCCAGCAGGTCGGCATGGCTCAGATGCCGGCCGACTTCGACGTTGAGGTAGAACCGAAAACCGGACAGCCGCGAGATCCGGTCGAACAGCCGGGTGACCCGTTTGGTCTTCTGGTGGTCGGGTGCGACCCCCGCGCGCACCAATCCATAGGGCGCGGGCAACTTTTCGAAGACGTTGACCCGGACGCCGTGTTGGGTGAGGAGCTCGTCGGCGGCATACATGGCTGCGGGCCCGGAACCGACGACTGCCACGGTCAGCGGTCCTACATGACCGCTGCGCAACTGCGGCGCCGGGATCACCGGTGCCAGTTTCGACGTCGGCGGCAGCTTCTCGTCGGCCGGTCGTTCGGGGTAGTACGACGCGTTCAACGCAAGGAACGGCAGTTCCCGCGAAGCGAGCCGGGCATCCGGAGCGATGGCGTTGACCGGGCAGGCGTCGACGCACGCTCCGCAATCCACACAGGCCACCGGATCGATGTAAAGCATCTCCGACGTGGCGAAGCCCGGCTCGTCAGGCGTGGGGTGGATGCAGTTCACCGGGCAGGCGAACACACAGGAGCCGTCGTTACAGCACGACTGCGTTATGACGTGCGGCATCAGGAGTCAAGCATCAAGCCGCGGCCAAGTGCCGGCGCTGAGGCTCGCTGCGAAAACGCGACGGCTTGCCGTTGATCTTGCAGAGCCGCCACACGAGGCGGGCGACCGGGTTCATCAGCCCGGTGTCATAAGCCAGCATCCGGACGTCGGCGAACATGTCGCGCAACCACTTCCGGGATTCCGGCGACCGGAAGAACAGTTCCTTCTTGACCTCGCGAGGTATGTCGAACTCATCCCAGAATGCCTTCGGCGGCACTGTGATTGCCTGGCACAACACACGCATCGTGAGGGGGTAGAAGAGCGAAATCCAGAACCGCTGTGTCCGTTTCATGTGCGGTAGGCGCTTGCGCAGGTACTCGTGCGCGAACGAGATGTGCCGCGCTTCTTCGGCCACGTGGATGGCCATCACCCGCTCCATGATGGGGTGCAGCGACTTGCCTTCCCGCAGAACGTTTTTCTGAGTGTGATCGATGGGTTCCTCACCCGCGAGGACGCCAATAAAGAACGCCACCGGCAGCGGACCTGCGACCAGCGGAACCAGCGGCGAGATCCAGCGCAGCAACCGTGGCATTCCCGGGACGTCAGCACCGACGCGGTTGACCATCTCCTGGAACATCATGGTGTGGTTGCACTCTTCGACCGATTCGTGCAAGCAGTACCGGTATTCCGGCGATCCGTTGGGCACCCAGAAGGTGTAGTTCATCAGGCCCCGGATGAGGATCGACTCGAAGTGCAGTCCGACCTTGGCCACGTTGGCCTGCCGCCACATGCCGATTTTGATCTGGCGTTCCTGCGGTTGGGCCAAGTACCACGGGTGGCGGCCCAGCGGGTCGGTCGTCGGCAGGATCCACCGCGGGTCATTCTCGATGACAGCGAATTCCGGCGCGTCCCAGTCGATATCGATGTACGGATCGAAGTTCCGCCGCACCGAGCCCTCGGAGAGGGTGGTCAGCATGTCGACGTAGTCCCGGTCTTCTCGCACTTCCATGTTGCGCCGCCAGCGCCGCACCGTTTTCGTCCGAGCCATGCCGAAGCCTCCTGCCGAGGTTTACAAATGGACGTGTTATGTACACAGTACCGCAGGTATCGCCTACTTACCAGACCCGTGCCGACAGTTGTGGCCAAGCGATGAAGCTGCAGCAGCTTGTGATCCACGTCACAGCACCATGCTCACTACCCTAGTGAGCATGGTTGATCAGCTCACGATCCCCGAGGACATCAAACCCCGCGACGGCCGGTTCGGTTCGGGCCCGTCGAAGGTTCGCCCGGAACAGCTACAGGCACTCGCCACCAGCTCGGCCGGACTGTTCGGCACATCGCACCGTCAGGCGCCGGTCAAGAACCTGGTCGGCCGGGTCCGCAAAGGACTGGCCGAATACTTCTCGCTGCCCGACGGGTACGAGGTCATCCTGGGCAACGGCGGGGCGACAGCGTTCTGGGACGCGGCGGCGTTCGGGCTGATCGACAAGCGTTCGCTGCACCTCGCCTATGGCGAGTTCAGCACGAAGTTCTCCTCAGCCGTCGCCAAGAACCCGTTCATCGGCGACCCGATCGTCATCAAGGCCGAGCCGGGCAGCGCGCCCGAGCCGCAGAGCGATCCGTCGGTGGACGTCATCGCCTGGGCGCACAATGAGACGTCGACCGGGGTGGCGGTGCCGATCAGCCGTCCCGCCGACTCCGGCGAGGCCCTGATCGTCATCGACGCCACCTCCGGCGCCGGCGGCCTGCCGGTCGAGATCAGCGAGACCGACGCGTATTACTTCGCGCCGCAGAAGAACTTCGCCAGCGACGGCGGATTGTGGCTGGCCATCCTCAGCCCGGCGGCGTTGAGCCGGATCGAGGCGATCGCCGCGTCGGGGCGTTGGGTGCCTGACTTCCTCTCGCTGCCCATCGCCGTCGAGAACAGCCTCAAGGATCAGACCTACAACACCCCCGCGATCGGCACGCTGGTGCTGCTGGCCGAGCAGATCGACTGGCTGATCGGCAACGGCGGCCTGGACTGGGCGGTCAAGCGCACCGCCGACTCTTCGCAGCGGCTGTACTCGTGGGCGCAGGAGCGGCCGTACACCACCCCGTTCGTCACCGAGCCCCGGTTGCGTTCCCAGGTCGTCGGCACAATCGACTTCGTCGACGACGTCGACGCCGGGGCGATTGCCAAGGTGCTGCGGGCCAACGGGATCGTCGACACTGAGCCGTACCGCAAACTCGGACGCAACCAGCTCAGGGTCGCCATGTTCCCTGCCGTCGAGCCCGACGACGTCAGCGCACTCACCGCGTGCATCGATTGGGTGGTCGAAAGACTCTGACCGACTGGCCAGCGTGTCAGCGCCGGCACGGCCGTCGCCTGCATTAAAGTGCGCAGCTGACGGGCCTGGCGTGCCGGTGCGCAGGCGGCCTGCGAGGAGAAGTCATGCGAGAACTCAAGGTCGTTGGACTCGACGTCAATGCCAAACATATCGTCTGCGAGGGTGCTCCGGAGAGCGGACGTTCGGCCGAGAAGTTCAGGATTTCGATCGACGATCGGCTGCGGGCGGCCGTGCGCGGCGACGGAGCTCGGGTAGCGCAAACCCAAATCGACATCGAGGTCACCAACATGCTCAGTCCCAGAGAAATTCAGGCGCGGGTCCGCGCCGGTGCATCCGTCGAGCAGGTGGCCGCGGCGACTGGAGCGGACCTCTCGCGAGTGCAGCGTTTCGCCCATCCGGTTCTGCTGGAGCGTTCGCGGGCCGCCGAGCTGGCGACCGCCGCGCATCCTGTCCTCGCCGACGGCCCCGCGGTGTTAACGCTGCTGGAGACAGTGACCGCCGCCCTGGTGACCCGTGGCCAAAATCCCGACAGCATCCGGTGGGACGCGTGGCGCAACGAAGACGGCCGATGGACCGTGCAGTTGACCTGGAAGGCCGGCCGGTCGGACAACCTGGCCCATTTCCGCTTCAGCCCCGGCGCCCACGGTGGCACCGTTACCGCTGTCGATGACGGCGCCAGCGAGCTGATAGACCCGAGCTTCGAGCGTCCGCTGCGGCCGCTGGCTCCGGTGGCTCAGCTCGACTTCAACGAGCCGGAAGCCGAGCCTGCGGCGCAGGTCGAGCCGGCAGAGACCGCGGCGGTAGAACACGAACATGGGTCGGCACGCCCTCGCCGTCGCAAACCGACCGTGCCGCCGTGGGAGGACGTCCTGCTGGGTGTGCGCTCCTCCGGGCAGCGTTGACCGCTCTCGGCTAGCCACTCGGCAACGACGCCAACGCGAGCATCGTCAGCCAGGCGCCGATCACCCCGATGCCGGCACCGAACACGAACCAGCGCAGCACCGGGGTCCGTCGCCAGCCCCACAGGGTAGGCGCCAAGCCGCCGACCGCGACGATGTTGAGCCCGACTGCCAGCAGTGGATGGACGCGGACCAGGCCGAGGCTGAGCACCACGATGGCCGCCGCCGTCACGGCCGCGACGAATCCGGATACCGTCAGGCCGGTCGCCCAGGGGGTGGACTCGTCGTGCACGGCGAGAGTCTAGTCCGCTTGAGCCGGACCATCGGGTTCAGCGAAGGTGGTCTGAGCGCGCTCGTAGAACGCCAACGCGGCCGCGGTGGCCACGTTGAGCGAGTCGGTGCCGCCCGACATCGGGATGCGCACCCGCAGATCGCTCATCCGCAAGGCGGTGGCGCTCAACCCCGGACCCTCGGCGCCCACCAGGATGGCCACCCGATCCTCCCGGACGGTCGCCATCACCGCGGGCAACGATTGCGCCGCAGCGCCCGGAGTCATCGCCAGCAACCGAAAACCGCAATCCCGCAGCAGATTCAGATCACCCGGCCACTGCGAAGTGCGCGCATAGGGCACCAGCAGCGCATGCCCCATCGATACCCGAACCGCGCGACGGTACAGCGGATCCGCGCAACCGCTGCCGAATACCACCGCGTCGACGCCCAGGCCCGCCGCGTTGCGGAAAATCGAGCCCAGGTTCTCGTGGTCGTTGACGCCCTCGAGGACGGCCACCGTGCGAGCGCCGTCAACCAGTCCCGCCCACTCGGCGACGCTGGGCTCCGACACCCGGCGCGCCGCGGCCAGCACTCCCCGGTTGAGGTGAAATCCCACCACGCGAGCCATCACGTCGGCGGACACCCGATAGTAGGGTGCCTCGACGCCGGCCAGGTCGACCGACAGCTCACAAAGCCGGCGATCGGTACCGAGCAGGGCCAGCGGCGTGAACCGGGAAGCCAGCAGGCGCTGCACCACCAGCACGCCTTCGGCGATCACCAGCCCCTTGCCGGTCGGCAGATCGGGCCGACGGTCGACGCTGTTCAGGTCACGAAAATGGTCGAGCCTCGGGTCGTCGGGATCGCTGACATCCAGGACGTCGGTCACGGGCCTTCGTCGACTAGCGCCAACATCAGGTCGGCTGCCGTGCGCAAGGTATCCCTTTGAACACCGTCCAGGGTCGCCAGCCGCTGAGCCAACCATTCGCGGCTGGCGCGGCGCTCGGTCTCCAACAGGTCAGCGCCGGCGTCGGACACCGAAACCAGAACCTGTCGGCCGTCGTCGGGATGCGGTGTGCGGTCCACCAGGCCCATGTCGGCCAGCGAAGCGATGACCCGGGTCATCGAGGGCGGTCGCACCCGTTCCCGGATGGCCAGCGCGCCGGGCGTCATCGCACCTTCTTTGGACAAGGTCGCCAGTGCCGACATCTGTGACAGCGTCACCGGCGACTGGGGGCGACGGAACCGCAGTTGACGAGCCAGCCGCATGACCGCCAACGACAAATCGCTGGCCAGCCGCGTATCCCCGCCTATCACAGCGCGAACGTTACGACACTGCCTGCGGTTCCTGCGACTTTTTCGGTTCGGCAGGCTCATCAGCGATAGCGTTGACCAATGCCGGACCAACCTGCCGAGGCCCCCGAGCCACCGCCGCTGCCACTTTCGCTGCTGCGGGTGTGGCCGGTCATCGGCGTGGGGGCCTTGGGTTGGTCGGCCGCAGTCCTCGTGGCATTCACCGTGCCGGCCCTGGCCGGTTGGCGGCCCGCCACTCTGGCAGGGCTGGCAACCGGGCTGATCGGCACCAGTATTTTTCTTTGGCAGCGAGACGCCGCGCGTCGTGGTGTCCGCGGTGCGCAAACGGGATTCGGAACGGGAGGTTGAGCAATGGCAGCGCCGTTGTTGCAAGCACAAATCGAGATCAAAGCGCCCGCGTCGACGGTGTGGCAGCTTATTTCGGACTTCAGCCGGATGCCGCAGTGGAGTCCGCAGTGCCGATGGATGAAGCCGCTCGGCCCGGTGCGGCACGGCACCCGCACCATCAACCTCAACCGGCGAAACCGCCTGTTCTGGCTCACCACCTGCACGGTCACCGAAATGATTCCCGAGCAGAGACTGGCGTTCCGGGTCAACGCCAACAACACCATCTGGACCTACGAACTCGAACCGACCGCTGACGGCACCCGGGTTATCGAGAGCCGGCACGCCGAGAACGGCGTCAAGCCCATCTCGAGCATGTCGGTGAACGCGCTGATGGGCGGGACGGCGAACTTCGAGCGCGAGTTGCTCGACGGCATGAACGCGTCGTTGGCCAACATCAAGGCCGCGGCGGAGAGTCCCTAACTCTCTTGGGCTGGCTGGTCGCTGACGTCGAGCACCCCGTCGTCGTAGGGGTCAAGAGCAGGTGACCCACCACCGGCCGGTGCCGGAGTGTCAGAATGCGCGCCGCAGCCGTACTCGGAATCGACGACATGTCCGTCGGCCGACATCTCATTGCCGCACACCCCGAACAGCCGGCCCAACGACCCGGCCAACGGCAGGTAAAAGCCGCAGTCCCGGCATACCCGTTTGGTCGAGCGCGCCATCTGCGAGCCGGGACCGTGATCGCCGTCGTGCCAGCGCTGAGCCGCTTCGATGCGGCCCCAGGCGCTGAGCACCTGCCGTCGACCGAGACCCAATTCAACGGCCACTTCGTCGATCCGCGGATCACCTGTCGCGCTGTAGCCCGGGACCAGCCGGGGGTCGTCCGGCAGCGAAGCCAGCAGGTCCCCCGGGCTCAAATCCCCCGGTCGGATCCGCTCCTCCCACGGCAGCCACTCCGGCGCCAGCAGCGCGGTCGGGCCGGGCACAAGGACCACCTCGCTCACCGTGGCGTGGTCGGCGCCGGGGTATGCGGCGACCACGACCGACCACTGCCAGCCTTGATAACCGGGCAGATGCGCCAGGAAGCGGTGGGTGGACGACGCCTGATCTTGATATCCGACGCCGAGGTAGTCCCCGACCTTGTCAGCACCGCTGAACTCCGCGATCGCCTCGCGGGCCTGCTCGACTGCACCGACGAGAATCGCGGTCAACTCCTCCGGCCGATCAGCGGCGGTCGGTGCAGGCGTGGTGAAGCTGGCATTCTCCGTCGACTCGATCATGCTGTCCATCGTCTCCGATTGTGCCGCAGCAGGAGGGCAGCCAGCCACACCGACGGCCTGCACACCGCTGCGGCCGGTATAGGGGAGAATTAATCGGTGCCCGGTGACCGACGTAATCCCCGCGCGGCGGGTCTGGCGTCGCCCACCGATGGCCGGCGGCACACCGGACCGGCTGGCGAGCATCCCGGGATGGCGAACTATCCCGC
>NZ_JBARMY010000402.1:0-4493 GCF_049802695.1 Mycobacterium sp. | reverse complement strand
GCACCAGCCGCACTCGATAGGCCCGCAGCGTCGTCGTGCCGTTCAACTGGATGTCATCGCCCAGGCGTTCGCCGACGGCGACGTCGACACCTAGTTCCTCGGCCAATTCGCGGGCCAGTGCTTCGGCCTCGGTTTCACCGGGCGCTACCTTGCCGCCGGGCAGTTCCCAGCGGCCGGCCAAATCCGGTGGCCGGGAGCGTTGTGCCACCAACACCGCGGAGCCGGAGATGACGGCGCCGGCGACGACGATCTGGTTCGGCATCGCGAGTGACGGTATACGGTCCGTGTATGGCTGTTTTATCGGATGAGCAGGTAGATGCCGCACTGCCTGAGCTCAACGGCTGGCAGCGGGCCGAGGGTACGCTGCGCCGGTCGATCAAGTTTCCCTCATTCCTCGCCGGCATCGACGCCGTGCGCCGGGTGGCCGAGCACGCCGAAGCTCAAGACCACCACCCCGACATCGATATCCGTTGGCGGACAGTCGTTTTCGCCCTGGTGACACACTCCGAAGGTGCCATCACCGACAAGGACGTAGCGATGGCGCACGATATCGACGGGATACTCGGCGTTTAGCGCCAGTCCGAGAATGCGCCGAGTCTGCATTCACGACTTTGATGCTGCGTTCAGCGCCTGGCCGAGGCGCTGTTCGGCGCGCTGAGCGCAGGCTCGCTCGCCCAGGTTGGCCACTGCCGCGCCTTTCCTGGCGCAGGTCTAAAGCACGGCTGCGGCAGGGTGGTGTCGCATCGACGGCCCCAAACACACCACTCCAGGACCGGATGAGGCGTCCTCGCCCGGGACCGGGCCGACATCAGCGCCCTGGGCCAGCTGACGCGGACGGCCGAGACGGCGGCTAGGCCACAGGTTCCGGATTTGACCCCGTCCTTTGGGGGAGCCGGGCAGTACACGAGATTGCCCGCGTTAGCGAGGCGGATGCCGATATGAAGAATTTTTCAGTTTTTTATCAGTTTCTTCTTACCCTGAGCGCCCTCTTGGGTTACTCTCAGGTCGCTCAACATCCGGTGAGCCGCATCACTTCGAGATCGGAGACTTAGATGAAGACCCGCCGTATCACCCTCGGCCTCGGCGCCGCCGCCGGTGGCCTGCTGGCCGCCACGTACCTTCCGATGACCGTCGCAAACGCCAGCCCCCTCACCGACCTCTTCGGCCTCTTCGGATCCGACGCGACCGCCCCTGTCACTACCGCCGGCACGGGCGCTGACGTCTTCGGATTCGCGCCCATCACCGGTTCCCCGGAAACCGTCCTCACGGTATCCGGGCTTCCGCCGCTGGACCAGCAAGTTGAGGGGTACCAGACATTCGACTTCTTCTCCCCGACCACCGCCACAGACCCGCTTGGGACCGTGAATGCTGACGTGAGCACCTTGACGACCCCGATCGGTTTTACCAACACCGAATACCTTGTGACCGGCAGCGACGCCCTCGCCCAACAACGTGCGGAAGAGGCCTTGACGGGGGTGACGGCGACGGCGCACCTTCCGACAGCCGGATCGACGTACGACATCGCCTCCTTTCACGGCTTCGAGAACATCTACTCCAGCGTCGCGCCAGAAGCAGCGACAGAGCCCGCGAAGTATGCGGCAGACTCCACGACGGGAGTCGGTGGGCTAGTTTCAGACTTGATGGGGGATGGCACCGCTCCCTCAGCGGCGGGAGACGTAGTCACGGACACGTTCGTGACCCCCTTCGGGTCCTTCGACCTCACGCCCTTGATCGGCGGCTTTGACGCGTCCTCTGGTCTGGCCGGCGATCCATTCGCGAGCCTTCTCAACCTCGGGGACTTCTTCAATGTTCCCGACCTAGACGGCACCTCGCTGCTCGGCGTCTTCGACCTCGCCAACCTCGGCGACCTACTCAGTTCATTCAGTTTCTAGTCGGTGTGGTTGCCCCGTCGTGACGTAGGCAACCAACAGGCGGGCATAACGAATAACCCCACTTGGCGGTCACCGCCGGGTGGGGTTATTTCGTTGTCGAGGTGCCGCCAGGACCAAGGCACGCTGCGAGCTGTGTCACTTCAGTGCGTCGCCATGAGGATGAGTCGATCGCCGTGCACGACGGCTGTAGTAGAGCGCCAAAATCTCGCGCCTCGCGAGCCGGCAGACACGGCTTAGCGGTGCGGAATGGCTCCACTTTCTAAGTGGTAATGGGTTTTCACTCATTTTTCTCTCAGTCAGGTACGGTTCGCACGAGTCGCAGCCCCGCCGAACTTCGCTGGACTACGCCGAACGGCTCCGTTCTAATGGCTTTGCGAATTTTCACTCATCTTCGTCTCAGGTTGGGGAATGAGCGAGGCCGGACACCTGTGAACGGAAGCTTGCCGTGAAAACGTCGTCGTCTCGCCCTTACCGTAGGCGCCGCGGGCGGCGGCCTGCTGGCCGCCGCGTTCCTCCGAGCGGCAGTCGCCGTCGCTGACGGCTACAACATCACGCCGGACCTCACTGTGACCGAGACATTTGAGTCAATAGGCGACAGCCACCTTTCGATCAGACGGTCGCAGGACTTCGGGGATACAACTCTGCCGGCCTCACGACGGGAGACACCGGGTCGTTGACGGCGTGTCGCTCAACGACGTAGGCACCTTCGGTTTCCACAACCAGGAGATTTCGGATCTGTCGTTCGCTGACGGGAATCCCCCGCCGCAAGGGTCAGTCTTCGACACGTTCAACTATGGTCACGGCTTTGAGAATGTGTATTCCGACCTGGCCGGCACCGGAGCCAACGGGACAAACACGATCACCGATACCTTCGTCACGCCCTTCGGGAGCTTCAACATCCCCACTACCTTCGATGTGATGGACGCCTTGCCGGCTGCCGACTTCACCTATCAGACATCCCAGGTCGCCACCGACGTCGACCTGGGATGTTTGCCTCAAGCAGATAGCGCTTCTTCGTCGACCTGCGCCGACGCGGTCGCCGCCCGCTTCCCGTTGACCGAGATCCAGATCAACGTCGCCAGTGCCGCCACGATGTAAACCATTCCGCCCCAAGCTAAATACCACGCTCGGCCGTGCTGCCAGATGCTCGGTTGAGCGAAGCTCAGCAGCCACGGCACCCCGATCAGAATCAACACCAGCCAACCCCAGCCCAAGATGCGCGCGCCGCGACGCGCTGACAACGGCCCGTGGATCAGCCAGATCATCAGCGGCACAAGCCAAATCCAGTGGTGGGTCCAGGAAATCGGCGCGATCAGCAACCCGAACAACTCGACCACCAACAGTAACCCCAGCCGATCTGGCTCGTCACCCGCGCCTGCGGTGCGTAGCGCACGCCAAGCCAGGACGGCCACCACCATGGTGACCGCAAGCGCAGCCAGCACCAACGGGCCGTAACCGAGGTCGCGACCAAAGATCCGGCAAATGCCGCCTCGCCACGACTGATTGAACGTTGTGCAGATCGGCCCTACGCGATCGGTGTCGCGCATCAGTTTTGTGAAGTAGTAGCGGGTTTCGTCACCGACCAGCACCGCTGAGACAGCAACCGTCGCGGCGAAGACGACAGCCGAGAACGCCGCGGCGCCCCATCGGCGCACTCCGGCGAAGTAGAAGCCGGTGATCGCCGGCGTCAACTTCACCCCCGCCGCCAGGCCCACCAGCAGGCCTGACAGCCACCACCGCGTGCTGTAGGCCGCCCACAGCCCCGCCAGCGTCAGCACGACGTTGATCTGCCCGTAGTCGAAGGTGCTACGCAGCGGCTCGGTCCAGATGGCAATTGCCGTCCACGCCATCGCAATTCGATGACCGCTGCCGGCCGGCACGCCGAGCAAGCGCTGGCTGAGGCGGACCACTGCGTACAGCGCAGCCATCGTCCCGACCTGCCAGCAGAAGGCCACCAACCCGAACGGCAGCAGATGCAGCGGGTAGAAGACCACCGCTGCGAACGGCGGGTAGGTGAACGGCAACGGGAAATCCGGCGTCTGGTCGGCGTAGACGTAGCTGTACAGGCTGCCGGGATGGTCGATGGCCGCGCCGCCGCCGATGTAGACGTGCAAGTCGACGAAGTTGGCCCCATTGGGCGCTAGATACGTCCACGCCAGTCGCGCGGCGACGCTGACCACCAACAGCAGCGGCCCGGCAGCGCGAAGCGACATCGCCTGCCGACCGTCAGAAGGTGCCGCCCGGGCGGCCGATGTGGTTTCTATGCGGCCGACTCTAGCGAGCGGTGTCGACGACGGTGCCGGGTCACCGCTGTCACTCAGGTCAGTAACGATCGAATAAATGCCACACGTGTCACTTGAGTCACTTCCGCAACACGCGAACTATCAGCCGGGACCACAAGTGCAAGCACCAGGGAGAGCCATGTCATTCATTTGGATCGTGTTACGCGCCACCGCCGTCGTGGGTGGCCTGATGGCCGCACTCGTGACGGGCGGCATTGCCCACGCGGATACCACCCCGTCGTTGCCCGGCGTCGCCGACCTGGGCGCCGCGGTGGCCAACGCACCGCAGCTGCTGCAGAGCGTCGGCTCGGCCCTGGGC
>NZ_JBARMY010000401.1:0-2569 GCF_049802695.1 Mycobacterium sp. | reverse complement strand
GCCTTTAAACTGATGCCAATGGAATCTTTGTCGCCTCGGCCGGTGCTGGTGGTCGATTTCGGCGCGCAATATGCCCAGCTGATCGCGCGGCGAGTGCGTGAGGCGCGGGTCTACTCCGAGGTCATTCCCCACACCGCCACCGTCGAGGAAATAAAGTCCCGAAACCCGCAAGCGGTGGTGCTGTCCGGCGGACCGGCCAGTGTCTACGCCGAAGGCGCGCCCCAACTCGATCGGGCACTGTTCGACTTGGATGTGCCGGTATTCGGCATCTGCTACGGCTTCCAGGCCATGGCGCAGGCGCTGGGCGGCACCGTCGCGCGCACCGGCACCAGTGAGTTCGGCCGCACCGAGCTGAAAGTCAGTGGTGGGCAGTTGCATTCGGGTTTATCCGACACCCAGCCGGTGTGGATGAGTCACCGTGACGCGGTGACGGCCGCGCCGGCCGGATTCGAGGTGGTGGCCGGCAGCCCCGGTTCGCCGGTGGCGGCATTCGAAGATCGGGCCCGACGGCTGGCCGGCGTGCAGTATCACCCGGAGGTGATGCATACGCCGCACGGCCAGCAGGTGCTCAGCCGGTTCCTGCACGACTTCGCCGGAATCGGCGCCGAGTGGACAGCCGCCAACATCGCCACCGCGCTCGTTGAGCAGGTGCGCGAACAGCTCGGTGACGGCCACGCGATCTGCGGGCTGTCCGGCGGGGTGGATTCCGCGGTGGCCGCCGCACTGGTGCAGCGGGCCATCGGGGACCGGTTGACGTGTGTATTCGTTGACCACGGCCTGCTGCGTGCGGGTGAGCGTGTCCAGGTGCAGCGCGATTTCGTCGCGGCCACCGGCGCGAACCTGGTGACCGTCGACGTGGCGAAGACTTTTATCGAGGCGCTGTCCGGGGTGACCAATCCGGAGGGTAAGCGCAAGATCATCGGCCGCCAGTTCATCCGCGCCTTCGAGGGCGCGGTGCGAGACATCCTGGCTGACAGCGACTCTGGGGCCGCTGACGGCAACATCGAGTTCTTGGTGCAGGGCACGTTGTATCCCGACGTGGTGGAGTCCGGCGGTGGCAGCGGCACCGCCAACATCAAGAGCCACCACAATGTCGGTGGCCTGCCGGGGGATTTGAAGTTCAAACTCGTCGAACCGCTGCGGTTGCTGTTCAAAGACGAGGTGCGCGCGGTGGGGCGGGAGTTGGGACTGCCCGATGAAATCGTGGCACGCCAGCCGTTCCCGGGACCGGGTCTGGGCATCCGGATCGTCGGTGAGGTCACCGGGCAGCGGTTGGAGACACTGCGACGCGCCGACGCGATCACCCGTGAGGAACTGACCGCGGCCGGCCTGGACAACCTGATCTGGCAGTGCCCAGTGGTGCTGCTGGCCGATGTGCGGTCGGTAGGGGTGCAAGGCGACGACCGCACCTACGGGCACCCGATCGTGCTGCGGCCGGTGTCCAGCGAGGACGCTATGACCGCCGACTGGACCCGGGTGCCCTACGAGGTGCTGGAACGCATCTCCACCCGCATCACCAACGAGGTCGCCGAGGTCAACCGGGTGGTGCTGGATGTCACCAGCAAGCCACCCGGCACGATCGAGTGGGAGTAAAGGCCTAGTCGCTTCCGGCCCTTTTCGTTGAAACGCCGCAACAGCCATGACGGGTATCTCGAGTCACAGGGCAGCCGCTTGACGTTGTCGAAGGGCAGGTGTTGACTCACTGTATCGAACATACATTCGATACAAACGGATGACACGCCGGAGAAGTGGCAATGACACAGGCTGCAGTTGACCAGCACAGCGCTCGCGCTGAGCAGCTCAAACAGCTGCGCCGGCAGATGGCGGCGGTATCCGGGAAGGTGGGGCCCGGACGGCACAGTTATACCCATTCCGATGACCTGTTGCCGGACTCGGAGGCCAAGCTGCCGATCCCGCCGTCGCTGGCCGAGGTGCTGCCTCACGCGTTACCCAGAGGAACGGTGGCGGTGCTCTCAGGAGCCCGGTCGTTGCCGTTGAGCATGGTGGCCGCGGTGACGGCAGCCGGTCAGAACGCGGTCATCGTCGGCCAGCCGGATATCGGATTGCTCGCCGCGGTGGAGATGGGCGCCGATCTGAGCCGTCTTGCGCTGATCCCGGATCCGGGGACCGATCCGGTCGAGGTGGCCGCGGTGCTCATGGATGGAATGGACCTCGTGGTGCTGGGCCTGGGTGGGCGTTCGGTGCCGCCGACCCGGGCGCGGGCGGTGGTGGCCCGTGCCAACCAAAAAGGCTGCACTTTGCTCGTCGTCGACGGCAACTGGCATGGAGCTCATCTGCGGCTGGAGGCCCGGGTGTGTGGCTATGAGACCACGGTGAGTGGCGCGGGCTTTCAAGGCGCCGCTCCCTCAGGCTTCGGGCGGATCAGCAGGGTGCGGATCGACGTGTGTGCACGCGGACGGGCGGTCCGCCAGCTGCGGACCGGGACCGGGTGAGTTTGGGTGCAGTTCGATGGCTTCTCGGGTTTTGGCGATCTGGTGCATGGACTGGCCTGCGGTGGCCGCGGCGGCGGCCGCAGGCCTGCCCGCGACGGCTCCGATCGCGGTCACCC
>NZ_JBARMY010000400.1:0-8540 GCF_049802695.1 Mycobacterium sp. | reverse complement strand
GCCACCACCAACGGCTGGTGGTACGTCTCGAGCTATGGCGTGCCGTTCAACAACGTCATGCCGAAGATCGCCGGAATCACCATCAGCACCGTGTTTTTCGCCCTGTTCGCGGTCGCCGCGCTGTACGCGATCTGGCTGCACTTCGCGTCCAGCAGCCGTGGCGAAGGTCGGCTGGCGCGCGTGGCGACGGCCCCTCCGATCCCCCTGGCGGCCGGTTTCATGGCCCTGGTATTCGTGGCGTCGATGGTCGCCGGAATCGTGCGCCAGTACCCGACCTACTCCAACGGCTGGGACAACCTGCGGGAATTCTCCGGCGGTTGCGCGCTGGCCGATGACGTGCTCGTCGAACCGGACAGCAACGCCGGCTTCATGGCGCCCCTCAAAACAGGAGAGCCCGGCAATTACGGCCCATTGGGCGCGCTGGGCGGTATCAACCCAATCGGCTTCAGCCCCAATGGCGTACCGGAACGCACGGTGGCCGAGGCGCTTCAGGAGACGTTAGTGCCGCAGCCCGGCACCGATTACGACTGGTATTCGCCGACCAAGCTGACCCGGCCCGGCATCAACGGATCACTGGCGCCTTTGCCCTACGGCCTCGACCCCGGCCGAGTTCCGCTGGCGGGCACCTACACCGCCGGCCCACAACAGCAGAGCAGGCTGACGTCGGCGTGGTATCAGCTGCCCAAGCCGGACGACGGGCATCCCCTGCTGGTGGTGACCGCCGCGGGCAAGATCGCGGGCAGAAGCGTGCTGCACGGATATACCTCTGGCCAGACGGTGGTGCTGGAATACGGCAGGGCCGATGCGGGCGGTGACATTGTGCCCGCCGGGCGGCTGGCGCCCTATGACCTCTACGGGGAACAGCCCAAGGCGTGGCGCGATCTGCGCTTCGCCCGATCCGAGATGACCGCTGACGCGGTCGCGGTCCGACTGGTGGTCGAGGACCTTTCCCTAACGCCGGACGACTGGATAGCGGTGACTCCGCCGCGCGTGCCGGAACTGCGCTCCGTGCAGGAATACATCGGATCGTCGCAGCCGGTGCTGATGGACTGGGCGGTCGGGCTGGCCTTCCCGTGCCAGCACCCGATGCTGCACGTCAACGGCGTCACCGAGATCCCAAGGTTCCGCATCACGCCGGACTACAACGCGAAGAAGCAGGACACCGACACGTGGGAGGACGGCGTCAACGGTGGCCTGTTGGGTATCACCGACATTCTGCTGCGCGCCCACGTGATGGCGACCTACCTGTCCCGCGACTGGGGCCGCGACTGGGGGTCGCTGCGCAAGTTCGACACGATCGTCAACGCGCCGCCCGCCCAGTTGGAGTTGGGCACCGCCACTCACAGCGGTTGGTGGTCGCCCGACAAGATCCGGATCGGACCGTAACCGGATACGACGCGAAGTTCACCACTCGACGAGTTAAACCGGGTGCTTAGTCGTGAAGACGGCGGGCTCCCCCGCTCATGGACCCTGAGTCCCCGCTCACGAACAGGACCTCCGAGCCAGATCCGGGTCGCAACGTAGGCTCACCCGGTGCCCGTCATCGCCTTCGATATCAACGAAATGGCCCTGGACGTTCCGGTGGGTGAGCAGATTTGACATACGTCAGGCTGACGCGCGCCTGCGCCGCCTCGCTGTTTTGCGCCCTCGTGGCCGCCTGCGGTGTACCGGCGTCCCCGGCCACACCACCGCTGGCATACGTCGCGCTGGGCGACTCCGTTGCCGCCGAACCCGGCGTACCGGATCCCGCGCCACCGCCGGGCTGCCAGAAATCGACCAACAACTACCCGTCGGTGCTGACCCGACGCCTCAAACCGGTGACGGTCACCGACGTCACCTGCAGCGGCGCCACATCAGCAGACATCACCAGCCGCGCCCAACTCACTCCGGGCGGAACAGTTGCCCCGCAGATCGATGCGGTCAGAGCAGACACCACGTTGATCACGGTCACCATCGGCGGCAACGACGTCGGGCTGGCCGCCGACGCCGCGCAGTGCGAGGCCGCCTCGATCGACTCGCCGCCCTGCATGGGCAAGTTCGTCATCAACGGTGTGGACACCATATCGACGGCCATCGGCGCGCAGCTACCGGTGTGGGCGCAGATGATCGAAGACCTGCGAACGAAGGCGCCGCGGGCGCGCATCGTTCTGGTCGGGTACCCGATGTTCATCCGGCCCGGTGGATGCTTCCCCGAGCAGCCGATCCTTCCGAAGGACGCCGACTACTTCCAGTCGAAGGTCGACGAACTCGACGACCATGAGCAGCAACTGGCCGCCAACAAGAAAGTCGGCTTCTTCGACACCAGGCCGCTGTCGGCGGCCCACGACATGTGCGCTGGACCCAGCGACCGTTACGTCGAGGGCTTCATGACCGCCAACCCTGCTCAGCCGTTGCACCCCAACGGTATGGGCGCCGCCGCGATCGGCGACGGGCTGGCCGACTACATCAACGAAAAGCGCTGACTTCCTACTTCAACTGCGCAGACGTCAAACCCAGTAGCCGGCGCGCCACCACGAGTTGCTGAATCTGTTGAGTACCTTCGAAGATGTCGAGGATTTTCGAGTCGCGCGCCCACTTCTCCAGCAGTGACTCTTCGGAATAGCCGGTGGTTCCGGCCAATTCGACGGCCTTGCAGGTGATGTCGCTGGCCACCCGGGCCGCTTTGGCTTTACCCATCGACGCTTCTTTGGAGTTGGGGATGCTGTTGTCGGCCTGCCATGCCGAGCGCAGCGTGAGCAGGTAACCTGCCTCCCAGTCCGCCTCCAAGCGCAAAAACTCAGCGGCAGCGGCACTTTGGGCGTACGCCGGCTTATCGTAGGAGATCTCCAGCCCGGCGCCGGTGAGGATCCTGCGCAGTTCCTCCAGCGCGGCGCGGCCGATGCCGATCGCCATGGCGGCGACGATCGGCCTGGTGTTGTCAAAGGTTTCCATCACCCCGGCGAAACCGGTGCCTACCTCGATGTCCGGGTTGCCGAGCAGGTTCTGCCTGGGAATGCGGGCGTTGTCGAAGCGAATCGCCGCCGTATCGGAAGCCTTGATGCCCAGTTTGTGCTCCACGCGTTCGACGATGACACCGGGATGTTCACGCGGAACGATGAACGACTTGATCGCCGGCCGGCCCAGCGACTTGTTCAGGGTGGCCCACACCACGATGTGGCTGGCGCGTGAGCCGGAGGTCACATAAATCTTCTCACCGTTGATCACGTACTCGTTGCCGTCGAGCGTCGCGGTGGTCGAGACCGCCGCAGAGTCAGACCCGAAATCCGGTTCCGTGATGGCCATCGCCGCCCAAACTTTGCCCAGCCTCGTCAACTGCTCGTCGGTGGCCACCCCGGAGATCGCCGCGTTGCCCAGACCCTGATACGGCAGCGCGAGCATCATCGCGACGTCGGCCCAGCTGACCTCGACGGCTTGCAGCACCGTGGCCATATTGGCACCGTTGCGAACCTCCCCCTTGCCTTTGCCGGCGCGAAACGCCTCGGTCCCGGCCATCGCGAGCGTTTCAGCCGCCGAGATTCCCTCGAAAAGAGAGATCAGGGTGTCGAGTTCGACGGGGTAGGCGTGCTCTTTCAGATCGTATTTGCGCGAAATCGGACGCAGCATCTCCGCAGCACCTTGATGCGTGGTGTGGATCACCGCCTTCAGCTTGCTCGGCAGTTCCAAATTGATTGCCATGCCTGGCCTTTCATCAGACTTTCGAGGTACTCACAGCACGACCACGCCCTCGGCGACACCGAACGCCCGCAGGTCGCGATACCACCGTTCGACGGGGTGCTTCCCGGTGCAGCCGTGCCGGCCGAGCAATTGCACACCGTCCGACCCGATCTGCATTGCTCGCTCGGCGCCGAGTCGCTTGGCCAGCGCGGCCTCCCGAGCGAACGGCAGACCCTGGTCGGCCCGTGCCGCGCCGCGCCAGGTCATCAACCTCAGCCCGTCCAGCTCGATGGCGATGTTGGCGCACATGAACGCCACCGACTGGCGGTGCGCAATCGGTTCACCGTCGGCGACAACTTCTTTCACATAGGGCACCACGTGGTCCAGGACGGCGTGAGAGGTACCGACAGCCAGCGCTGCCCAACCCAACCGGGCCAGCGCAACCGCCTCGGAATAGTCAGCGTCGGTGGCGTTCTGCTCGCCCAGCCGGGCGGCCAGCGGCAGCGAGACGTTCGACAGCTGCACTTGTCCCAGTGCGGCCGCGCGTATCCCCATACTCGGATCGGTTTGCACCGAAACGCCCCTGGCCGCAAGCTCGACGAGGAACAGTGCCGGCTTGCCGTTGAGCTGGGCGGCGACGATGAGCAGTTCCGCTCGCTCGGCACCCGGAACCAGAGACTTCACCCCGGACAACCGGTAGCCGCGCGGCGTGCGTTCCGCGGTGCTCTTCAGCGCAGTGGGATCGAACAGCGGGTACGGTTCGGCGATGGCGACACATGCCTGCGGCACGTCGACGCCGGTGAACCGCGGAAGATAGGCAGCTTGCTGACCCGCGCTCCCCCAGCGGGTCAACGCCGAAGCCACACCGGCGGGCGCCACTACCGCCAGAGCCGAGCCCATATCGCCGTAAGCCAGCGCCTCAGCCAAAAGTGCTGTGGTGACGCTGGACCTGTGCCCGATCAGGCCGAGTTCGGCGGCCCTGCCGATCAGATCCGGCCGGTAAGTGCCGTCGTCGTCGGCGTCGTCGGCCGCCGGGCGCAGCACATCCTCGGCGAACCGTTCGGCGACCTCGATGATCCGCCTCTGGTCGTCATCGGGTGTCAGGTCGAAGTAACCCGTGGCGCTCGCCGCAGAACGGCTCGCGCCGCCGCGGCCGCCCCGAAGCCGCTTGAGCTGCCGGTTGGTATTCGCGGCGACGGAGAAGCCGGTCTTGACCCCATAGCGCAAGGACCGGTTGAGCGGGCCGCGCAGCCGGCAACGGTCCAGGAATTCCTGACCGAGTAACGGGGTGAGCAGCGCCATCCCGACGTCCAGCGCCGTGCGTTTGTGCTTGTACTGGCCCACTCCGACGCTCGGGCCGGCCCGTCGCGCCCGGGACGCTGCAGGGCCAGTGCTGGTAGGTGTCGGCATGACCTACTGTTCACAAACTGAACAGATTTCACACCTGCGATTTCCGGCGGTCACACCGGGAGAAGACCGTGCTTTCGACCGATGCGCGTGTACTGCTGCTTGTCCCGCAACAGGTGCATCGACTTGCGCAGCAGCAACCGCGTGTCGTGCGGTTCGATCACCGCGTCGATGAACCCGCGCTCGGCGGCGATCCACGGGATCGCCATGTTCAGGTTGTAGCCCTCGATGAAGTTCTTTTTGATCGTCTGAGCTTCGGGCGTGGTCGGGTCCGGGAATCGCTTCATCAGCAGCTGCGCGGCGCCTTCGGCACCGATCACTGCGATCCTGGCGGTCGGCCACGCGAAGTTGAAGTCGGCGGTCAGCTGTCTGGAGCCCATGACGGCGTACGCGCCCCCGTAGGACTTGCGGATCGTGACCGTCACCTTCGGGACCTCAGCCTCGACCACCGAGTACAGGAAGCGCCCGCCGCGCTTGATGATCCCGTTCTTCTCCTGCTCCACCCCCGGCAAAAAGCCCGGGGTGTCGACGACGAACACCAGCGGAACGTCGAAAGAGTCGCAGAACCGGACGAACCGCGCCGCCTTGTCCGAGGCTTCGGTGTCGATCGAGCCGGACATGTACATGGGCTGGTTGGCCACCACACCTACCGGCCGGCCGTCGACACGGGCGAACCCGGTGATGATCGCCGGTCCGGCATGCGCGGCCACGTCGAGGAAGTCGCCGTCGTCGAAGATCCGCAGCAGGATCTCGTGCATGTCGTAGGCCGTGTTGTCTGAATCCGGCACGATCGCGTCAAGCTCGATGTCGGTCGGCGTGACCTCGGGCTCCAGCCCGGGGTTGACGATCGGCGGCTTGTCGAAGCAGTTCGACGGCAGGAACGACAGGAAGTCGCGCACGTACTGGAATGCAGCCGCCTCCGACTCGACGACCTGGTGCAGGTTGCCGTAGCGGGCCTGCGCGTCCGCGCCGCCCAATTCGTCGAGGCTGACCTCTTCACCGGTGACTTCTTGAATGACGTCGGGCCCGGTGACGAAGAAGTAGCCTTGGTCACGCACCGCGACCAACAGGTCGTCCTGGATCGGCGAATACACCGCTCCCCCAGCGCATTTGCCAAAAATCAGGGAAATCTGCGGAACCACTCCAGACAGCATCTCGTGGCGGCTGCCCAGCTCGGCGTACCAGGCCAGCGATGTGACCGCGTCCTGGATGCGGGCCCCACCCGAGTCCTGAATGCCGATGATCGGGCAGCCGACCATCGCGCACCACTCCATCAACCGGGCCACCTTGCGACCGAACATCTCGCCGACGGTGCCCTGGAACACCGTCTGGTCGTGGGAGAACACCCCGACCGGGCGGCCGTTGATCATGCCGTGGCCGGTGACGACGCCGTCGCCGAACAGGGCGTTGGGGTCGTTGGGCGTCCGGGCCAGCGCACCGATCTCCAGGAACGTGCTGGGATCGACCAGGGCGTGGACGCGCGAGCGGGCACTCGGAATGCCCTTCTTGGCGCGTTTGGCGACGGCCTTCTCACCGCCGGGCTCCTTGGCCAGCTCCAGCTTTTCGCGAAGTTCGGCCAGCAACTCGGCGGTGGTCTTGGTGCTCACCTGGCCACCTTCGCCGGTGCTGCGATCGTGTTGATCGCCTCCGTCATGTGGGCCCCCACCTTGGCGATGATCGGCTCGTCGATGGCCTGGATGTGCTCGCCCCCGATCTGAACCACTTCGAGATCCGAGACGTACTGGCCCCAACCACCGTCGGGCTGGCGGATCGCGTACCGCGGCTCGAACATGATCGCGTCGTCGTGGTACCGGTCGGCCATGTACAGGGTGACATGGCCGTCATACGGCTGGATCTCGGCGGTGTCGATGGCCCTGTTGTCCAGATACGACGTGCGCTGATGCTCAACGATTCCGCCGGGAATCTGCACACCGCTCTGCTGGACCGCCTCCAGCACGAACCTCACCTGACCGTCGTCGTCGAGTTGCTCGAGGTGCTCATAGGGAATCTCGGGGATCTCGACGTTGAACGTCTTCTCGGCGAACCGCGCGTAGCGTTCCCAGCGCTTGCGGATCTCCGCCTTGGTCTGCGGCACCTCTTCACCGGGGCGCACCGCGTCGATCAAGCCGACCCACCGGACGTCTTTGCCCAGCCGCTTCAGCCCGATCGCGCACGCGTAGGCCAACACGCCGCCCAGCGACCAACCGGCCAGAACGTAGGGCCCGTCGCCCTGCATCTCGATCAGCTTCGGAAGGTATTGCGCCGCACGTTCTTCGATCGTGCCTTCGACACGTTCGAACCCGTACATCGGGATGTCTCCCGGCAGCCGGTTGAGCAGCGGCTCGTAGACGACGGTCGACCCGCCCGCCGGATGGAACACGAAAACCGGCACCTTGCTCGACCCTTCCGGGCGCACCCGCAGCGTGCGGACGAACCCGTCCACCACACCGGCTTCCAGGTATTCACGCACCGTTGTGGCCAGAGCTTCGATGGTGCCGGCGGCCTTGACGTCGTCGACGCTGATCGGACCGTCGGCACGTTCGGAAAGCCGTTGAGCCATCTTTGCCGCGGTGTCGCCGTCGAGTGCGGGCAGCGGGTTGAAAATGCCGCCGGGTGATTTCTTGGTGACGATCGCCCAGGTCGCGAAAGTGACCCGCTCGGCGGCGTCACGCGGTGGCACGTCGGAGCTCAGCGCCTCGGCCGCAGCTTGTTGAACTTGCTGGTTGAGCTCGTTTCCGACCCCCGCCGGGTTGTGCTGCCCGGCCGGGCCGGCCGGATCGGTCGGCGGCGGCGGAACCGGCTGGGCCGACGGACCGGCAGGGTCGGTCGGTGGCGGCGGGATCGGCGCCTCGGAGGTGGGCTCCGAAGCTTGGGCCGCCTCCGCTGTCGCGGGCACATCTTCCTGCGTGGACGGCTCGGCCTGTGGATCGGGTGCGGGTGCGACCAGCGATGACGCGGAGGCGCCGCTGATGAGTTCAGCTTGTGCTCTGGCGATCTCCTCGGCGCTCTGCGTCTTCTGGAACTGGTGCAGCTGGTCGACCTCGTCGCGGTGCTCGACCGCGTACTCGATCAGCTTCTCGACGTTGTAGAGGTTTGCGTCGCGCACTGCCGCCAACTGAATGGGCGGCAGGTCGAAGTCGTACTCGACGCGGTTCTTGATCCGCACCGCCATCAACGAGTCGAGCCCCATCTCGATCAGCGGCACCTCCCACGGCAGATCCTCGGGCTCGTAGCCCATGGCGGACCCGACAATCAGGCCCAAGCGCTCCGCGATGGTCTCGCCCGAGTCCGGCGACCATTTGCCCATGCTGGCCGAGAAGTACCGGTTGGTCAGGCTGTCCGTCAGCGTGTCGGCTCCCGGCTTTTCGTCAGGTACCGCGGCGGCCGCTGCCGTCTGCACGCCGGGACCGGCCACAATCACCGGTGCCGCCGCGATCGCCGAACCGGCGCCGACCGCCGCCGGCAGAATCCCGCCGCTC
>NZ_JBARMY010000399.1:0-2664 GCF_049802695.1 Mycobacterium sp. | reverse complement strand
TTACCGATGAGATCGGTCAAGACGCCCCTCCACACATCGACGACGGACCCGGATACCGGAGCTTACCGGTAGCGGGGCGGCAGGGACCGGACATCGGATCGCTATCGGCGGCCAATTCCCTGGGCCGGACAGGTGTCTTTTTGCCCGCCTCTGAGCGAGTCGGTCGCCTCTCTGCATGCGTTACTGTTCCGACTAGACATAGTTCGGAGCGACTATCAACGGCGGGTTGTGGTCACCGACCGCCGCGGCCCAGCGTTGCCAGTCGCGGCGGTTCACCTCGCCGGTGGCGGTGGCGACGACGCTGTCCACCAGGGCGGCCGAGGCTTCGTCGATCAGGCTGTCCTCGCTTATCGCGAGCTCCCCTGCCCGAGAACGCCTTCCAGCCAGCCCGCCGCGATGTCGGTGCCACCGCCTGAAGGTGGACAGCACTCGCGCGCGTTCGGACCATAGATGCAGGTCGGTTTCCGTCACATAACCACTGCCGCCGTGCAACTGGTGCCCAAGACGGTGACCAACAAGATCCTAAAGCGAACCCTGATCCAGATGGGGCCGACGGCGGCAAGCGGTGAACTATGGCGACGCGTTCCGCGCGGAACCGAGTACCGGGTCGTCGATCACGACGTGCCCCGCCCGCGCGCAACGGGGCGGACCGGATCGGAACTCCACTCCGACCATGACCCGGGGAACAGCGCAGCCTCGACGCCGACGGCGGCAAGAGCGGCAGCCGTGACACTCGCGGTGATGCCTGAGCCGCAGTAGACGCCGACAGGGCCGATGCGGTCGACACCGCGGTCGGATAACAGCCGGCCGATTGCAGGATTGTCGAGAAACGTGCCGTCATCGGCCAGGACAGCGGTACTGGGGAGATTGCCGGCACCGGGGATGTGACCGGCAACCGGGTCGACCGGCTCGACGTCGCCACGAAAGCGTTCCGGTGAGCGCGCGTCGAGCAGCGTCCTGCTGCCTGCGCTGATCTGCTCCGCCGTCAAGGTCGGCAGACTTCCGGCGTACAGATCGTCGTGCGGCGCAACGACATTACCCGGTTGCGCGGAGACCGGACCGGCCTCCGAAGTGCCGCCGGCTGCCCGCCAGGCGGACAGGCCGCCGTCCAGGATGCGGACACCTGGGATTCCGGCTGCGGTCAGCACCCACCACGCGCGCGCTGATCCGGCGCGATTCCAGTCGTCGTACACGACGATGGGAAGGCCTTGTCGGACGCCCCATCGGCGGGCGGCGGCCTCGACACTGCGTCCCGACGGCAGCGGGTGCCGGCCCCGGTCGATGATCGTGTGATCGCTGAGTTCGTCTTCGAGCGACGCATACACCGCACCCGGTAGGTGACCCTGTAAGTACGCCGGATAGCCGTCGGGTTCACCGAGTTTCCAGCGGACGTCCAGGATCGTCACGCGGCGACCGTCGGCGATCAGGCCGGCAAGCTCCGCGGCGGTGATGAGCACCTGCGCTCGTGCATTCACCGATCCGGTTCCTTGTCTACGACGTCGAGAGCAACGAGCATATCTACCGGCGGAAGCATCTCACCGAGAAGAAATCCCGATAACGATGACGGACATACGACGATTGCGTCGGGCGCTCACCTCCCGTGTACTCGGCGGCCGGGGAACGGCGCCGGCCAGGCTGCGTCGGGCCGCGTTCGGGGCTGACCTCGCAGAAGCCGGTTTCAACGAACCAGTTTCGAAGCTGATCGAAAAGGTGGCCTACCGCTCCGACCAGGTGACCGATGAGGACTTCGCCACCGTCCGCGCCGCGGGTCTGAGCGAAGACGAGATCTTCGAGATTGTGGTGTGCGCTGCTGTCGGCCAGGCCAACCGCCAATACAGCAGCGGGCTCATCGCGCTGGCCGGTGCAACCGGCGAAGAAGGAGTGACCGATGAGGCTTGACATCCTGGATCGAGGTCATCGCCTGCACACCAAGGCTCTGCTGGGTTTGATCCGGCTGGTCTCACGCCAGCCGGTGGTGGACGCGGTCAAGCTGGCGTTCTATCGCCCGCACTTCTACGGCGGCGGTCCGCTGACCCATGAGGCGATGCGCGGGCCCTCGGCCTGGTCGATCGGTGATCGTGAGCTGATGGCGGCCTTCATCTCGCAAGCCAATCGATCTCCGTTCTGCGTCACCGCACACACCAGCACGTCGAGCCAGTGGTACCGCGATCCCGCGAAGGTTGCCGCGACCCTTTCCGATCTGGACACCGCGCCGATCGACGAGTCGCTGCGGGCGACGCTGCGGATGCTGGGCAAGCTGAGCCGTGAGCACAGCATTAGCACCGGCGACATCGACGCCGTGCTCGACGCGGGCGTTTCTCCGCACGAAATCGAAGACGCCTTGGCCGTCGGTCTGGCGTTCAACATCACCGCCCGACTGGCCAACGCGTTCGACTTTGACATTCCCAGCCCGGCCGCGATGAACGCCGGCGCCCGGCATCTGTTGAGACGCGGATACAAATAGGACGGCGTCAGGCGGTGTTCTGCGAACGGCCGTACGCGTCAGTCCCGTCATCGGCGCCCAAGGTGGTCAGCATGCCGGCCGCGGCCCGCTGCCAGGTGAACGTTTCGGCGCGACGCCTGGCACTGCTGCGCCGGAGCTGTTCTGGCCGGGCGACGACCGCGCTGACCGCGTGCGCGATGGCGGTGGGGTCGTTGTCGGCC
>NZ_JBARMY010000398.1:0-3158 GCF_049802695.1 Mycobacterium sp. | reverse complement strand
ATACGACAGCGTCCCGAAGGTGCCGAACATGACGAACATGGCCACCGCCAGGCCGGCGTCGCCGACCCGGTTCATCACGAACGCCTTCTTGGCCGCGGTGGCCGCCGTCGGCTTCTGGTACCAGAAGCCGATCAGCAGGTAGGACGCCAGGCCGACGCCTTCCCAGCCGACGTAGAGGCCGAGGTAGTTGTCGGCGACGACCAGCAGCAGCATCGCCGCGAGGAAAAGGTTGAGGTAGGCGAAAAATCGGCGGCGCTCGGGGTCCTCGGCCATGTAGCCGATCGAGTAGATATGGATCAGTGAGCCGACGCCGGTGATCAGCAGGACGAAACAGATGGACAGTTGGTCGATCTGCAGCCCGAAGTCGACCTGCAAACCGCCGACCGGCACCCACCGGAACAGGTTCTGGCCGATGGCGCGGTCATCGCCGGACCGGCCGAGCATGTCGACCAGCAGCGCCAAGCCCACCCCGAACGGCGCCAGCGCCGCGGCGGTGCCCAGCAGGTGCCCCCACCGGTCCGTTCGCCTGCCGCCCAGCAGCAGGATCGCGGCACCGGCCAGCGGTAAGGCCACCAGCAGCCAGGTCAGATGTGTCATCGAGTGGCCCTAACCCTTGAGCAAATTCGCGTCGTCTACCGACGCCGATCTGCGGGCGCGGAAAATCGTCATGATGATCGCGAGGCCGACGACCACTTCGCATGCGGCGACGACCATCGTGAAGAAGGCGATCATCTGTCCGTCGAGCTGGCCGTGCATCCGGGCGAAGGTGACGAACGCGAGGTTGACGGCATTGAGCATCAGCTCCACACACATGAACATCACGATCGCGTTGCGCCGCAACAGCACGCCGCTCGCGCCGACGGTGAACAGCAGCGCCGACAGATAAAGGTAGTTCTCCGGGTTCATGACGCGCTGCCCGCGGGCCCGTTGGAGCCGTCAAAACCGTTGTCGCCGTTGCCAACTCCGCGACTTTCCAGTATCCCTGGCACCGACAACTTCGAGTAGGACCCGTCGGGCAGCAGGGCGGCGACGTCAACGGCGTTGTGCCGGGCGAAGACACCGGGCGCGGGCAGGGTGGTGGGGTAGCCTCCGGGCTGGAAGCGTTCCTGCGACAGCTCCCGCTGAGTCTTGCGACGCTCGAACCGCTCCCGGTGCGCCAGCACCATCGCGCCGATCGCCGCGGTGATCAGCAGCGCGCTGGTCAATTCGAAAGCCCAGAGGTAACGGGAGAAGATCAGCGTCGCCAGGCCGTTGACGTTTCCGTGCGCGTTAGCCGCTGTCAGCCCGGTGAACGGCGGAGTGGTCGCGCTGCCGATCCCGGCGATCAACAGGATGCCGAATCCCACGCCGGCCACCGTTGCGGCCACCCGCTGCCCGCGCAGCGTCTCGACCAGCGATTCGGCGGAGTCCACGCCGATCAGCATCAGCACGAACAAGAACAGCATCATCACCGCGCCGGTGTAGACGACGACCTGCACCACACCGAGGAACAGCGCGTCTTGGGCCATGTAAAAGACGGCCAGGCTGATCATCGTCATCGCCAGGAACAGCGCCGAGTACACCGCGTTGGCGGCCATCACCATACCGACCGCACCAATCAGCGCCACCGCGCCGAGCACCCAGAACAGCACCGCCTCACCGGTCGACGTTCGGGAGATCACCTCTGCGCCCCCGGCGGCCAGCATCATTGTCATTGCTGAGCGCCTGTCGGCTCCGCGTCGCGGGAGACGTTCTGCGCTGTCACGTTGCCGCGGTAGTAGTCGGCGTCGGTGGCACCGGGCGCTCTCGGGTGCGGCGGTTGCTCCATCCCGGGCTGCATCGGGGCCAGCAGCCGGCTCTTCTCGTAGATCAGGTCGGCACGGTTGTCGTCGGCCAGCTCGTAGTCGTTGGTCATCGTCAACGCCCGGGTAGGGCAGGCCTCAACGCACAGACCGCAGCCGATGCAGCGCAGGTAGTTGATCTGGTAAACGCGGCCGTAGCGCTCCCCGGGCGAGAACCGCTCTTCCTCGGTGTTGTCGGCGCCCTCGACGTAGATCGAATCGGCCGGGCACGCCCAGGCGCACAGTTCGCAGCCGATGCACTTCTCCAGACCGTCCGCATACCGGTTCAGCTGGTGGCGCCCGTGATAGCGCGGCGCGGTGGGCAGCTTCTGTTCCGGATACTCCTCAGTGACCGGCCGCCGGAACATCGACGCAAACGTCACGCCGAACCCCGCGAGGGCCTCCAGCGATTTCGGCAACTTAGCCATGTACGCCCTCCTTGGTTGCCGGCACCGCTGCCTCACCGGGAAGCGGTGGTGTCGGGAATGCTGACTCGGCAAGCGGACCCCTGCCGCGCAGCGCTTCAGGAGTGCGGCCCAGTACATGAGTACCTATGCCGCTGAACGGCCTGCGCAGATACAGCAGAAGTACCGCCGCGAAGACCGCGCTGCTGATCGCCAGTACAGCGGTCCAGTGCGGATAGCCCTGGTCGCGCAAGGTCCGGATGGCGGCGGCGACCATCACCCAGACCAGTGACACCGGAATGAGAATTTTCCAGCCCAACGTCATGAACTGGTCGTAGCGCAGCCGGGGCACCGTGGCCCGCAGCCAGAAGTAGATGAACAGGAAGGTCCACACCTTGGCGGTGAACCACAGCACCGGCCACCAGCCGCTGTTGGCGCCGTCCCACATGTTCAGCGGCCACGGCGCGTGCCAGCCGCCGAAGAACAGCGTGGCGGCCAGCGCCGAAACCGTGGTCATGTTGATGTACTCGGCCAGGTAGAACATGGCGAACGCCAGCGACGAGTACTCGGTGTGGAAACCGGCGACCAGTTCGCCCTCGGCTTCCGGCAGATCGAAGGGCGCGCGGTTGGTTTCGCCGACCATCGACACGAGATAGACCAAGAACGACGGCAGCAGCAGGAACGCGTACCAGATCCGGTCCTGGGCGGCCACGATCTGCGACGTCGACATGGTTCCCGCGTACAAGAACACCGACGCGAACGCCAAACCCATCGCTACTTCGTAGGAGATCACCTGCGCGGTGGAACGCACCCCGCCCAGCAACGGGTAGGTAGACCCGGAAGACCAGCCGGCCAGCACGATGCCGTAGACGCCGACTGCCGACAACCCCAGCATGAACAGCACCGCGACCGGCAGATCGGTCACCTGCAACGG
>NZ_JBARMY010000397.1:0-4945 GCF_049802695.1 Mycobacterium sp. | reverse complement strand
GCGGATCCGCAGCGCCTCATCGGCGGTGGTGGCCTTCGCGGTGCCGGCCGGCGCCGCTTTCCCAGAACACTCCGGGGTGCTGGCCGCCAGCGGCGAACCGCTGCGGGCTAAGGCGATCACGTTGTCGTCGCGCAAATGGGGCCTTCAAAAGGCTAGCGGCGACTTCGAGCTGGTGCGGTTGTCGTTCGGCCGGTTCGGCGACGACGTCTCGTCCGGGGCCTCCGACGACCGATTGGTCGACTGGGCGGTGGAAGACCTGACGACGGTGTTCGGCGTGGCCGTCAGGCCGGTCGAGGCGCGGGTGCAGCGCTGGATCGACGCGATGCCACAATACGAACCCGGGCATGGCGAGTTGGTGGCCGAATTGCGCGCCGGGCTGCCTGGCACCTTGGGCGTGGCGGGCAGCTACCTCGACGGCATCGGCGTGCCGGCCTGCATCGGCGCCGCCGGCCGTGCAGCCGAAGGTGTGATCCGGGCGGTTCAAGACCTCGTGGCACGATAGTTATCATGGCTCGCTTGGACTACGACGCCCTGAACGCGACAGTGCGCTACCTGATGTTTTCGGTGTTCTCGGTGCAGCCCGGCGCGCTCGGGGACGGCCGCGACGATGTGGTCGACGAGACGGCCACCTTCTTCAAGCAGCAGGACGAACGCGGGGTCGTGGTGCGCGGCCTCTATGACGTCGCCGGCCTACGCGCCGACGCGGACTTCATGATCTGGACGCACGCCGAACGCGTCGAAGCGCTGCAGGCGACCTACGCCGACTTTCGGCGCACCACCACACTGGGACGCGCAAGCACGCCGGTGTGGAGCAGTGTGGCGCTGCATCGGCCCGCCGAGTTCAACAAGAGTCACATCCCGGCATTTATGGCCGGTGAAGAACCGGGCGCCTACGTCTGCGTGTATCCGTTCGTGCGGTCCTACGACTGGTACCTGCTGCCGGACGAGGAGCGTCGTCGGATGCTCGCCGAGCACGGCATGGCCGCCCGCGGCTATAAGGACGTTCGGGCGAACACGGTTCCGGCGTTCGCGCTCGGCGACTACGAGTGGATCCTGGCCTTCGAGTCGCCCGAACTGCACCGCATCGTCGACCTGATGCGCGACCTGCGGGCAACCGACGCCCGCCGTCATACCCGGGCCGAAACCCCGTTCTTCACCGGGCCGCGGGTACCGGTCGAGCAACTGGTGGCGGCTCTGCCCTGATCGCCGCCGTTCGGGCGATTTACAGCTGGGGTGTCTACCCTCGGCGGCATGACTGCTCCTGTTGATCCCGCCCGCTTCGAAGAGATGTACCGCGATGAGCGGATCGCTCATGGCCTGCCCGCCGCCACACCCTGGGACATCGGCGGCCCGCAGCCGGTTGTCCGGCAGCTGGTAGCGCTGGGCGCGATCAAAGGCGAGGTGCTCGACCCGGGCACCGGCCCAGGGCACCACGCGATCTATTACGCGTCGAAGGGCTACTCGGCCACCGGGATCGACGCCTCGCCGACCGGGCTGGAGCGGGCAAGGGAGAACGCGCAGAAAGCGGGGGTGTCGGTTAACTTTCAGCTGGCCGACGCCACGAAGCTGGAAGGCTTGGACAACCACTTCGATACCGTCGTCGACTGCGCGTTCTACCACACCTTCAGCACCGACCGTGACCTTCAGCTGTCCTATGCGCGTGCGTTGCACCGGGCTACCAAACCCGGAGCGCGGCTGTACATGTTCGAGTTCGGTGAGCACAGCGTCAACGGTTTCAACATGTTGCGATCGTTGTCGGAGAACGACTTTCGCGACGTGCTTCCGGTCGGCGGCTGGGAGATCACCCATCTGGGGCCGACGACGTATCAGGTCAATTTGAGCAGCGAGACGATCGAGATGATGGCCGAGCGGAATCCGGACATGGCCGACCGGGCCGACGACATGTTGCAGCGGTACAAGGCGATGGAGCCGTGGCTGGTCAACGGCCGCGTGCATGCCGGCTTCTGGGAAGTGCACGCCACCCGGGTGGACTGATGTCGTCGACAACCTCTAGGACGTGGGGACCAGCCGCAGCGAGACCGAGTTGATGCAGTAGCGCTGATCGGTCGGTGTGGGGTAGCCCTCACCGGTGAAAACATGACCGAGGTGGCTGTGGCAGTTGGCGCACAGCACCTCGGTGCGCGTCGCGCCCATGGAATGGTCCGGACGCAGAATCACCGCGTCTGACTTCGAGGGGTCGAAGAACGACGGCCAGCCGCAGTGCGACTCGAATTTCTCTGTGCTGCGAAACAGTTCGGCGCCGCAGGCGCGGCACTGGTAGATGCCCTCGGTCTTGGTGTCGGTGTACTCACCGGTGAAAGGCCGCTCGGTGCCGGCGCGACGCAGCACATCGAACTCCTGCGGGTTCAGCCGTTGACGCCACTCATCGTCGGAGAGCTGAACTTTTGGCAGCTGCTTGGTCATCAGCGCCACTCCTCCTCGTCGCTTCGCTTCGCATCGTCGTCGGCGCGGTCATGCATCCACGCTAGCGCGGGGTTGCTCGACCGTCAGCCAGACCGGGTCGATCCCGTTGTCCAGCCGGTTCTCGGCCTTGGCGTCCAGGTAGCGAAAATAGAGCACGCAGAACGTCACGATGAGCAGCAACGACCAGCCATAGGTGATTTTCAGGTAGTCCAGCGGGCGCCCGACGTACATCCATTTGAACAGCAGCCACTTGTCCATCGTCAGAAACCCGTAGACACCCAGCCACGCCGGCCAGTTACGGATCACCGAGTTGGGCAGCAGAACCGTCATCAGGAACGGGAACAGCATCATCGAGTAATAACCCTGCGCCAGCGACAGCACCAGCCACGACCACAGCAGTAGCACACCCGACGACGTCAGCAGCCAGAATCGCGGGTCGCGGGTGCGGTAATAGCGGTAAAGCAGCCACAGGCTGCCGATGGCGAGGAGGGTGAACAGGATTCGCAGTGACAGGATCAGCCAGGTCGGCAGGCCGAAATACACACCGTTGCCCAGAATCGAGCTGTTGAAGTAGTCGCGGGTGCCCAGGATGTACGGCAAGGTGTGAGCGAAAAAGTCGCCCGGGTCGCTGAGCAGCGGCAGCGCGGCCAGATTGAACACCGCCGGAACGGCGAGGGCCGCCAGCACCGTGCGCCACTGCCGGTTGAGCAGCGGCAGCAGTAACAGCGGCCCCAGTACGGGTTTGACCACCAGCGCCAGGCCGATGGCGATTCCGGCCCACCACTGATGGTCGCCGCCGTTCGTCCCCGGGTCGTTCAACAGCCAGCGGAAGAACAGCACCTCCAGCAGCAGGATGCAGCCGTTGACGTTGGTGAACACCAGAGTGCTGGTCACCGACTCGGTGCAGAACATCGCCAAAAGCAACGCCGGGGCGGCCACCGAGGCCAGCGTGCGGTTGAACAGCCGCAGCAGCAGGTAGGCGGCGAGCACGATGGCCACAGCGTTGACCAGGATGAACAGGCAGCGCGAGGTCGCGAAGGACAGGTAGCCGAACGGCGCCATGATCAGGGTGCCGCCCGGCGGGTAGAGATAGTGCGGGTCGACGTAGTCGAAGTGCTCGTTGTAGAGCGGCACACCTTGCCGGAAATTAAGTGCCGCCCGGTAGACGGGTGTGAAATCGTCGGTGATGTTTCCGTTGGCGGTCAGCACCACGCTGCGGTGGATGATCGACATGATGGCCGCCGGCCACAACACGGACCGCCACACGGTGGCGGTGCTCGGTGGGCCGGTGCGGGGACGAAACGCGGCGCGCAGGAAATCACCCAGGCCGCTGTGGGTGGAGTCGGCTGCCGTCACGAGCGAACCGTACACCGGCGCGTCCGGGCCATTGATGCAGCCCGAACTATGAGGCGGGGCAGTAGGTGTCGGTTTCCGGGAGCTTGCCGTTGTTCAGGTAGCCGATCAGCGGCGGCACGGCACACGACGAGTAGATGCTGGCGCCGTGGCCGATGCCTTGCCACATCACCCGCTTGCTCGCCGCGCCGGCGTTGATGACGCTGGCGGCTGTCGCGGTCACACCTTCCATGCCGACGATCGGATCGTTCTGCACGCCCTGCAACATGACGTCGATCTTGAGGTGCTTGGGCTGCTGCGGTGTTAGGCCGCTGGGCCAGTGCACGCACTCGGCCAGGTTGAGGGCGGCGACGGCGCCGAACTGCGGGTACAGCTTGCTCCAGGCGACCACCAGCTCGCGGATCCGGTCAGGTGTCGGACGGTTCAGCGCGTCGCTGCACGAGTTGATGAATTCGCCGTCGGTGCCCGTGATGGCCTCAGCCCGGTTGATCAGACTCGTCAGCTTGTTCGTGTCGCCGGAGTTGGCGGCGCTGATCGCGTCGGCCAGGTTGGTGGTGTTGGAGATCCGGTCGCCGGTCGGGAAGCCGAGCGCGGTGACCAGTGCGTCGACGACAGCGGCCACCGACGCGCCGCCGGGCCCGTGTCCCGCTTTAGCCGCGGCCAGCAGCGAAGCCACCGCACCCTTGGGATCCGGGCCTAGCGAGCAGTTCACGGCGACGCACTGCGCGGCGAACGCGTCCAGTGCCGCCTGCTGACCCTTGACCCTCTGCTCGGCGGCGCCTTCGGCGTTGATTCCCAACGGGATGGGCGAATCCAGCACCAGCCGGGCGACCTTGTCGGAATGCGTCCCGGCGTAGCTCAGCGCCACCTGAGCGCCGTTACCGATGCCGATCAGCGCCAATGCCGGAACATCCCAGATGCTGCGCAGTCGTTCGATGTCGTCGGCGGCGTGATTGTTGTCGTAGTCGGAGTCGCCGGGGGCAATGGTGTCGGTGCAGCTGGTGGTGGCGCTGTTGGCGGTGTCGGAAAGGTTGGCCACCGGGTCGTCACCGGGCTGGAACTGCGCCTGGTCGCGCATCTGCTCGCGGTCCAGCTGGTCGCGGCAGTCCACCGCGCTCGACGTGCCCATGCCGCGGCGGTCGACGGCGACGATCGGGCGGCTGCGCAG
>NZ_JBARMY010000396.1:0-8885 GCF_049802695.1 Mycobacterium sp. | reverse complement strand
GTGTCGCTGTACATGGGAATGCGCCAAACCAGCAACCTGGACCAGCCCGAGCAGTTCCTGCTCGACCTGGAAAAATGCTTCTTCCTGCTCCTGCCCGGCCTCGTACCACCGAACCGGGTCGACTATTCCCGCCAATTCATCAGGCGGCGAACAGCACTCGCCATCAAATCGACCTCAGCCACGCCCGATTCCCACTGACCACGACCGCGGCCACCGGCCCACTCAAACTACCGAGTGCCCTACCACCGGCAGCTGTCAAGCTTTGCCGACGCCGGGTTCGATCAGAAGCCACGCGGCGATGTCCGGCGAAGACCTCACTGCGTGGTTGAGCCGTAAGCCGGAGTTCTTGCTTTCCCTCGTGACAACTCGTCGCCAGCCTATTCGCGAGTTAGTTGCCAGCGAGGCACTGCGTCACGTCGAACACAATTGTTTGGCAGCGCCGGCTCCCCAGCCCCGCCTATTCAAAGTTCGTTAGCCCAGAGTTGCTCAGTCAGATCCTGGAAAGTCGCGAGCGCAATATGATCGTCGGTACGCCGCATGGCTGACCTGCTCATCAACGCTCGGACGACTGAGCCATCCTTATGCGCCAGTTCTACCACCATATTAGCTAAGGCACGGACAACAGACAGTACGGATTTGTCAGCCGGCGCCGAGTGAAACACCTGATGGAATTTTAACGACAGCACCTCTTCGGTGCTGCAGCCGACTGTTTCGGCAAACGCGGTGTTCGCAAATAAGATTGTGCCGTCGTGGGCGATGGCAAGCACTGGCACCGGGAGTCGCTCCAGCACCACGAGTGCCGGCAACTGTTTTAGAGTGGTCATCGGTGATTGGCCGCCCTGGGACTTCCGTCGTCGCTCCACACGCCGATTATGGTCCATAGCGGGGCTTCGTTCCGAAATTATGGATGCACTTCATAATTGAACGACACTCCAATAAGCGCGCTGGTCGCCGAGACTTGGCAAGAGTCGCCCAACAGGCTCCGCCGCACAATCGGCAGATTTTTGCCCCCAGCGGACGGGAAATGACACGCTGAAGGACGTGTCGGTGACGGGTGGGTGCCTGGCAGTGCGCACCCTGGAGTGACCGATCGATTTCGCGCGGGAGAGGTATTCATGACAACGCACGGCGAAGCCGCGGTCCTGGTCCTGGCCGCAGGGACGGGCAGCCGGATGCGCTCAGATACCCCCAAAGTGCTGCACACCATCGCCGGCCGCAGCATGCTGGCGCACTCGCTGCACGCGATCGCCAAAGTGGCGCCTCAGCATCTGATCGTGGTGCTCGGCCACAACCACGAGCGCATCGCCCCGACCGTTGCCGAGCTGGCAGGACAACTCGGACGCGGAATCGGCGTCGCACTGCAAGCGCAGCAGTTGGGCACCGGGCACGCGGTGTTGTGCGGATTGGCCGCGCTGCCCGAGGACTACACCGGCGCTGTCGTCGTCACGTCGGGTGATGTACCGCTCCTCGACGCAGACACCCTGGCCGATCTGATCGCGACACACAACGCGCGCGCAGCGGCGGTGACCATGCTGACCACCACGCTCAGCGATCCGACCGGCTATGGACGCATCCTGCGCACACAGGACAACGAAGTCATCGCGATCGTCGAGCACGCTGACGCCACGCCGTCGCAGCTGGACATCCGGGAGGTGAACGCCGGGGTTTACGCCTTCGACGTGGCCGCGCTGCGGTCGGCGTTGGGGCGGCTGTCCGCGAACAACGCTCAACGCGAGCTTTACCTCACCGACGTCATCGCCATCCTCCGGCACGACTCTCAGGTGGTACACGCCCGCCACGTCGCCGACAGCATGCTGGTGGCCGGCATCAACAACCGCGTGCAGCTCGCCGAGCTGGGTGCTGAGCTCAACCGGCGCATCGTGGCTGATCACCAGTTGGCCGGCGTCACGGTCGTTGATCCCGCCACCACCTGGATCGACGTCGACGTCACCGTCGGTCGCGACACCGTCATCGCACCGGGAACCCAGTTGCTGGGTCGCACCCACGTCGGCGAGCGCTGCGCCATCGGCCCGGACACCACGCTGACCAACGTGAGCGTCGGCGACGGGGCGTCGGTGATCCGCACACACGGCACATCGGCGGTCATCGATGACGGCGCCACAGTCGGTCCGTTCAGCTACCTGCGTCCGGGCACCGTGCTGGGCGCCGACGGGAAACTGGGCGCCTTCGTCGAAACCAAGAATTGCACGATCGGCACCGGGACCAAGGTGCCGCACCTGACCTACGTCGGCGACGCCGACATCGGTGAGCACAGCAACATCGGCGCATCGAGCGTCTTTGTCAACTACGACGGTGTGACCAAACGACGCACCACCATCGGCTCACACGTCCGCACGGGATCGGACACGATGTTCGTCGCACCGGTCACCGTCGGCGACGGCGCATACACCGGTGCAGGCACGGTGTTGCGGGAGGACGTGCCGCCGGGCGCATTGGCGGTTTCGGCGGCCCCGCAACGCAACATCGAAGACTGGGTACAACGCAAACGTCCCGGCAGCGCTGCCGCCCGAGCCGCAGAGCAAGCCCGTCAAGCGGCGCAGACCGCTCCTCCGTCGACGTCCGATCAAACGCCCTGAGGCCACCCGGCACTGAAATCGAACGATTCGCTACCTAATATATTGAGTCCAGCCGGCAGTAACCATCTCGATCCGAACGCGGGGTACACGTGAGCCACGACTGGAGTGACAACCGCAAGAACCTGATGCTGTTCGCCGGTCGCGCGCATCCCGAGCTGGCCGAGCAGGTGGCCAAGGAGCTCGACGTCCACGTGACCGCGCAGACGGCACGGGAATTCGCCAACGGCGAGATCTTCGTCCGGTTCCGCGAATCGGTGCGGGGCTGTGACGCGTTCGTGCTGCAGTCGCATCCGGCACCGGTCAACCGATGGCTGATGGAACAGCTGATCATGATCGACGCGCTGAAGCGGGGCAGCGCCAAACGGATTACCGCCGTCGTGCCGTTTTATCCCTACGCCCGCCAGGACAAGAAGCACCGCGGCCGCGAACCGATCTCGGCACGCCTGGTCGCTGACCTGTTCAAAACCGCGGGCGCCGATCGAATCGTGACCGTGGATCTGCACACCGACCAGATCCAGGGTTTCTTCGACGGGCCCGTTGATCACATGCGCGCTCAGAATCTGCTGACCGGCTACATCGGGGACAACTACACCGACGGCAACATGGTGGTGGTCTCCCCCGACTCCGGCCGGGTGCGCATCGCCGAGAAATGGGCCGACGCATTAGGAGGCGTTCCACTCGCTTTCATTCATAAGACCCGTGACCCGCGGGTGCCCAATCAGGTGGTGTCCAACCGGGTTGTCGGGGACGTCGAAGGGCGCACCTGCGTGCTGATCGACGACATGATCGACACCGGCGGCACCATCGCCGGTGCGGTCAAACTGCTGCACGACGACGGCGCCGGCGACGTCATCATTGCGGCCACCCACGGTGTGCTGTCCGAGCCTGCGTCCGAGCGCCTGGCACAGTGCGGCGCCCGGGAGGTGATCGTCACCAACACGTTGCCGATCGACGAGCACAAGCGTTTCCCGCAGCTCACTGTGCTTTCGATCGCTCCGCTGCTGGCCAGCACGATCCGGGCCGTCTTCGAGAACGGCTCGGTCACCGGATTGTTCGACGGGGACGCCTAGATGCCCGACTACACGATCTGTGCACTACGCGACAGTCTGTGAAAGGTCTGCGCTGCGCGGTCATTGCGGCTCTGGCGATGCTCATCGCAGGCTGCGGCACCGAGGCGCCGGATTATCAGTCGATCTGGACGACATCTCAACGGTCGACGACCACCACGACCACGGCACGCCAGGTTCCGCTGTCCCAGTACCTGGAGAGCATCGGGGTGGCCGGTGAGCAGGTGGCGCCGGACACGCTCACCGATCTCACCGTGTCAATCCCCACGCCGCCGGGCTGGGAGCGGGTGCAGAAGCCGGACATCGCGCCCGCCACCGAGCTGATTGCCAAAGACGGCAAGTACCCAACAGCGATGCTGATGGTATTCAAGCTGCGGGGAGATTTCGACGCCGCAGATGTGGTCAAGCACGGCAACGTCGACGCCGAGTTGTCCAAGAACTTCAAGCGGCTCGACGAGTCCACGGCGAACTTCAACGGCTTCCCGTCGTCAATGATCCAGGGCAGCTACGAACTCGGCGGCAAACGGTTGCACGGGTTCAACCGGATCGTCATCCCCACCGGTTCGCCACCGGCCAACCAGCGCTACCTCGTTCAACTCACCATCACCAGCCTGGCCGAGCAGGCCGTCGCGGATTCCGACGACATCGAGGCGATCATCGCCGGGTTCACCGTGGCAGCCAAGTAGCCCGCCTGGCTACTGTGTTTGCCATGACTACTTGGACCGCCGCCGACCTGCCCTCGTTCGCCGGTCGCACCGTCATCATCACCGGCGCCAACAGCGGCCTGGGTGCGGTGGCGGCGCGGGAATTGGCCCGGGTCGGCGCTCAGGTGGTCCTGGCCGTGCGTAACACCGGAAAAGGTGAAGACGCCGCCCAGCAGATGACCGGTGACGTCGTGGTGCGCCAGCTGGACCTCCAGAACCTGGCCTCGGTGCGGCAGTTCGCCGACGGGGTGGACAAGGTCGACGTCCTGATCAACAACGCGGGCATCATGGCCGTCCCTTACGCGGTGACCGAAGACGGCTTCGAAAGCCAGATCGGCACGAATCACCTGGGCCACTTCGCATTGAGCAACCTGCTGCTGCCCAAGCTGACCGACCGGGTCGTGACGGTCTCGTCGATCATGCACCGAATGGGCGTCGTCAAACTCGACGACCTGAACTGGGAGCACCGCCGATACCGGCCCTGGCTGGCCTACGGGCAGTCCAAGATAGCCAATCTGCTGTTCACCAGCGAGTTGCAGCGGCGCCTGACGGCGGCCGGCTCGCCATTGCGGGCGCTGGCGGCTCACCCCGGCTACTCGCACACCAATCTGCAAGGCCGGTCCGGCCGCCGCTGGGGTGACGCCTTGATGTCGTTGGGCAATCGGCTCGCCACTGACGCCGACTTCGGCGCCCGCCAGACGCTCTATGCGGCATCGCAGGATCTGCCCGGTGACACCTTCGTCGGTCCCCGCTTCCAGGTGTGGGGACGCACCCAGCCGATCGGGCGTCACCCGTGGGCCAAGCGGGGCGATACTGCCAGCGGGCTGTGGGAGCTGTCCGAGCAGCTCACCGGCGCCAAATTTCCGCTCTGAGATACTGATGCGCTAACCTGGCCGGGCGTCACGGCGAGGGTGGCCGGCGGCTCGAACATCGGCGAGCCTAGCAGCCACCGTTATCGACGGAACCGACGGTTTGTCGCGATCCTGGCCGTGCCCGGACAACACAGGAGCGACACGATGCCACCATCCGCAGGTTCGGCAACCAACCAGCTGACCGTTTCGGTACGCACTTCGACCGGCAAAGGCGCGTCCCGACGCGCGCGCCGTGACGGCAAGATTCCCGCCGTGCTCTACGGCCACGGCGCCGACCCGCAGCACTTGGAGCTGCCGGGCCGCGACTTCGCCGCCGTGTTGCGTCACTCCGGCACCAATGCGGTGCTCACCCTCGACATCGACGGCACCCAGCACCTCGCCCTGACGAAGGCACTCGACATTCATCCCATCCGCCGCACCATCCAGCACGCCGACCTGTTGGTGGTCCGCCGCGGCGAGAAGGTCGTTGTCGAGGTGACCGTCGTCGTGGAAGGCGAAGCCACTCCGGGCACCCTGGTGACCCAGGAGAACGACGCCATGGAGATCGAGGCCGAGGCGCTGTCGATTCCCGAGCAGCTGACCGTCTCCATCGAAGGCGCCGAAGCGGGCACCCAGATCACCGCCGGGCAGATCGCCCTCCCAGGCGGCGTCACGCTGATTTCCGACCCAGAACTGCTTGTCGTCAACATCGTCACCGCACCGACCGCCGAGGACCTCGAGGCCGAAGGCGGCGGTGACGTGGCCGAACCGCAGCCGGCGATCGAGCAAGCCGCCGAAACCGAGGCCGACGCGACCGAGTCCGAGTAAGCGGCTCGCGTGGTGGCCGAGCCGCTTTTGGTGGTCGGCCTGGGCAACCCGGGACCGAATTACGCCGCCACCCGGCACAATCTCGGATTCATGGTTGCTGATCGGCTCGCCGAGCGGCTGCGCTCAAGTTTCAAGGTGCACAAGCGTTCCGGCGGGGAGATAATCACCGGACGCCTGGGCGGGCATTCGGTGGTGTTAGCCAAACCACGGTGCTACATGAACGAAGCCGGCCGCCAAATCGGGCCGTTGGCCAAGTTCTATTCGGTGCGGCCGGTTGATGTCATAGTCATCCACGACGACCTCGATCTCGACTTCGGGCGCGTCCGGCTAAAGATCGGCGGCGGTGAAGGCGGCCACAACGGACTGCGCTCGGTGGCGACGGCGTTATCCAGCAAAGACTTTCAGCGGGTGCGGATCGGAATCGGGCGTCCGCCGGGACGTAAAGACCCGGCGGTGTTCGTGTTGGAGAAGTTCTCCGCCGCCGAGAAAGTGAACGTTCCGACTATCTGCGAGCAGGCCGCCGACGCCACCGAATTGCTCATCGAACTGGGTCTGGAATCCGCTCAAAACCGCGTGCACGCCTGGTAATTCACCGCGCCCGGCACACCGCCAGCAGACGCAAGCGTGCCGCGACACGCCAATCAGCAAGACACTTTACGTGTGACCGGCCAGGGCCCGGCGAACACCGCTGGAGGGACTAGGTGACCAGCGCAACCGAGTTGGACCGCCGCAACTTGCCCGACGGCGTCTTCGGGATCGTTCCGGGGCCCAGCACGACCACGTTGCGCGGCCGCACGTCGACCTCGGTGACGACTTCGTGCGCCACCTGATGCTCGATGCGGCGTACTTCGGCCGGATCCTCGAAGTCGTTGGACTCGACCGCAACGGCGAACGACTCACGCGAATGCCCGGCGTCGAGCCGCACCGCCACGGCGCAACCCGTCCGCACGCCGTCGACCCGGCCCGCGGCGCGCTCGATGTCGGTCGGATAGATGTTGCGGCCGGCCATGATGATGACATCCTTGACCCGACCACAGACCACGATGTGCCCGTTCTCCATCAGGTATCCCAGGTCACCGGTGTCATACCAGCCTTGCTCGTCCTGCGCCGAGATGAATCCGCCCATCGTGATATAGCCGGGGGTCACCGGTTCGCCACGCAGTTCGATCACCCCGACGCCGCGGGACGGCAACACGTTGCCGTCCTGGTCGACGATGCGAGCCTCCAAGCCGTCCAACAGCGGACCCAGGGAGGCGAACCGGCGGGTGTTGCCCTTGGTGGCGGGCACCGCGCGGCGCAGCGCACCCAACAGGTCTGCGTCCACCTCGTCGACCACCAGCCCGTCACCGAGTTCGGAGAACGACACCGCCAGAGTCGTTTCCGCCATCCCGTAGGCCGGCATCACCGCCTCGGGCCGCAGACCGAACGGCTTGCCCGCGTCGATGAGGTCCTCGACGTCGGCAGGGTCGACAGGCTCGGCCCCCGATAGTGCGAACCGCAGGGTCGACAAGTCGAACTGGCCGGGTTTGGCTTGCTTGCGCAGCCGCTTGGCGAACAGCGAGTAGGCGAAGTTCGGCGCGGCGGTCATCGTGCCCTTGTACTTGTCGATCAGCTTCGCCCACAGCAGCGTGTCACGCAGGAAATCCATCGGCGTGACCTTGACCAACTCGACGCCGAAGTACATCGGCACGGTCAGGAATCCGATCATGCCCATGTCGTGAAAGCATGGCAGCCAACTGAGCATCACGTCGTTGCCGCTGGGGTCCATCTTGGCGCCGACGAACATCGCCTCGGCATTCGAGTAGATGTTGCGGTGGGTGATCTGCACAGCCTTGGGCGACCCGGTGGATCCGGACGTCAGCTGCATCAACGCCAGATCGTCCTCTCCGGTCTCGATGGGGTCGACCGGATCCGAGGTCAGCAGCTGATCGACGGTCAGCACCTTGATGCCGCGCTCCTCCAGCACCGGCGCGGCCGCCGTGAACGGATCCGAGACGATGACCACCTTGGCTTCGATCATGTCGATGACGGTGGTGGTGTCCTCTGCCCAGACAGCCAGGTCGGTGCGCGGCGTCGGCTGGTGAAGCATCGTCAAGCTGGCTCCGCGCATCCACAGCCCCTGCGCGGTCGGGGCGATCTCCACCGGCGCACCGGCCAGCACACCGACAGCGTCGCCATGACTGACGCCGACGGCGGCCAGGCCGCCGGCGACCCGGCGCGCACGCTCGTGCACCTCAGCCCAGGTGTGCCGGACCGGGTCCTGCGGTTCGCCCGTCACCATGCCCTTCGCGCTCTCGCGGGCGTTGCGGAACATCTTCTCGGTGAACCTGCTCACGACGACCTCCTCTTCGGCGCCGGTGCTTCCTGGAGGGCCCAGGGTCTAATACTCCCCCAGCGCTCAAGGACAACGGGACAGCCGCAGGTAAACAATTGGGCAGCGGTTATGTCTCGAATCGGTGGTCGACCCCGGTTCTCGCGCGCTATCACCAGGTCCGGGCGACGGCGGCTACCGCGACGATTCGCCAGCCGCCCGCCGGGGTAGCCGACGGGCGCGTGAATCGGATGCAATACTTGACCACTCTTCGCCACCGCGGACCATCTTAAACTCCTCTTAAGTAACCGCAAAATCATTGCGCCAGGTGAGTCTCAAGTCACACTCCGTCACACCTCGTTTATAGGTGCCGGTACCACCCGCGCGCCGTGCACCGGTCCGCTGGCGACCCGGACGGTGCGGCACACGCCGGCTCCGGACAGCTGCGTGCCGACGTCGAGCGCGGACGCCGCCGACGTGCACAGGAACGCACAGGTGGGGCCCGAGCCGGACACGATGCCCGCCAG
>NZ_JBARMY010000395.1:0-15881 GCF_049802695.1 Mycobacterium sp. | reverse complement strand
AGGTCGCACAGCGCCGCCGCGCACCGTTCGGCGGCCGCCAGCAACGCCGGGTCGCTCAGCGCCACGCTTGCTTCGGCCAAGCCGGTGATGGCCAGACCGTTCCAGGCGGTGACGACCTTGTCGTCACGTTCCGGCTGCATCCGGGTGAGGCGCGCGGCCAGCAGCACCGTCCGGACCCGTTCGAAGCGGTGCGGGTCATCGGGATCGGCGGCCAGTTGCAGCACCGAGGCACCGTCTTCGAACGTGCCCGCCTCAGTGACACCGAACATGGAAACGGCCCAGCGCCCGTCGTCGTCGCCGAGCACCTCGCGCAGCTGCGCGGGCGTCCACACATACGTCGCACCTTCACGGCCGCCGGCATCTGCGTCTAACGACGAGGTGAACATGTCGCCGGCACCAAGCTCGGCGACGATGAAATCCGCGCTCTCGGCCGCGATACGGCGGGCCAACGGGTCACTCGTGCGGCGGGCCCAGTGCGCATAGCCGCGCAGCAACTGCGCGTTGTCGTAGAGCATTTTCTCGAAATGCGGCACCACCCACGCGTTGTCTACGCTGTAGCGGGCGAATCCGCCGGCCAGCTGGTCATAGATGCCGCCCCGGGCCATCGCGGTGCCGGTGCGCCGCACCGCGTCGAGCGACTGTGCCGAACCGGTCCGTTCGTGATGCCGCAACAGCGCTTCGAGCAGCGCGGACGGCGGAAATTTGGGCGCACCGCCGAACCCGCCGCGCAACGTGTCCTCGTCTTGCAGCACCGCGGCTACCGCGTGGTCGCACAGCGCCGGTTCGATCGGCGGCCCGCCGCCCGGCAGCCCGGACGCCATCTGGCGCAGCTCGCCGACGATCTCGTGCGACGCCTGCTCCACCTCGTCCCGGCGAGTGCGCCAGGTGTCGGCGACAGCCGACAGCAGATGCAGGAAAGTCGATTTCGGGTAGTAGGTGCCGCAGAAGAACGGCCGGCCGTCCGGCGTGAGGAAGCAGGTCATCGGCCAGCCGCCGTGGCCGGTGAGGGCGACGGTGGCGTTCATGTACACGGCGTCGATGTCGGGTCGTTCTTCGCGGTCGACTTTGACGCAGACGAAGCCGGCGTTCATCGCGGCGGCAACCTCGTCGTCGGCGAACGATTCGTGGGCCATCACATGGCACCAGTGGCAGGCGGCGTAGCCGACCGAAAGCAGGACCGGCACGTCGCGGTGAGCGGCTTCGGCCAACGCACGCGGACTCCACTGCTGCCAGTGCACCGGGTTATCGGCGTGCTGGCGCAGGTAAGGGCTGGTCGCGCTGCCCAAGGTATTGGCCGCGGGACTCATCGGCAGGTCCTGCGGCTTATCAGGATTGCCCGGCTCCTCCTCATCGCGCGGTGCGCTCTGCATCGTCGCCGGTCAGCGGTCCGGTTCACGGGTCGGTCCGTTGGTGTCGGCGGGTCCCCCGCAAGCGGGTGGTGCCCCCTGGTCGAGTTCGACGGTGCCCTCGTCGGCGGCCCGATCCTGCTCGGGGTGTTGCGGGTCGAAGGATTCCGGCAGCTTGTTCAGATGCCGGTTCATTGAACGGACGAGGAAGAACGTCGCGATCAATAGCAGCACCACAACGAGCAGGCCCAGCGGACTGGCTTTGCCGAAGTCGGGTCCGGTGCGCCGAGGGGTGTCGTCGGCGAGAACAGCGACGGCGGCCAGCATGGTTCGATGCATTAGTCGTCCTCGATCCCGGTGAACAAGTCGGTTTCCGGAAGCGTCACCGCAATCCGGGAGCGAGCCAGCTCGAATTCCTCCGTCGGCCACAGCCGCTGCTGCCAGGCGATCGGGGCGGCGAAGAAATCCCCGTCGGGGTCGATCTGGGTGGCGTGCGCGCGCAGCGCGTCGTCGCGTTGGCTGAAGTAGGCCGAGCACTCCACCCGGGTGGTCACCCGGCTGGCGAAGACGTCGTGGCCGGGGTCCCAGTGCGCCAGCCATTTATCAAACGGCCCCTGCTGGCCGTGCTTGGCGAACTCGTCCTGCAGCAACTGCATGCGCTGACGCAGGAAGCCGTGGTTGTAGTACAGCTTCGACACCGGCCACGCCGGTCCGGCGTCCGGGAATCGGCGATAGTCGCCGGCCGCCTCGTAGGCGGCTACCGAAACCTGGTGACACCGGATGTGGTCGGGATGCGGATAGCCGCCGTTCTCGTCGTAGGTCGTCATCACGTGCGGCTTGAACTCCCGCACCACCCGGACCAGCGCCTCGGTGGCCACCTCAAGCGGCGTCAGGGCGAAGCAGTCCTCGAGCAGCGGTGGCGGTGGCTTGCCCTTGGGCAGCCCGGAGTCGACGAACCCGAGCCAGACGTGTTCGACGCCGAGGATCTCCGCCGCTTTCGCCATTTCGTCTCGGCGGATCTCCGCGATGCGACCATGCACCTCGGGCAGGTCCATGGCGGGGTTAAGAATCTCGCCGCGTTCGCCGCCGGTCAACGTGACCACCAGGACGCGGTGGCCCTCATCGGCGTAACGCGCGAGGGTCGCCGCGCCCTTGCTGGATTCGTCGTCCGGATGGGCGTGGACCGCCATCAAGCGCAACTCGCTCACGTGCTCCCTGTCTGTCTCCACGCTGGGTGGCCATAGTCTTCCAGTTCTAATCGTCGCATCCTGGCGCCCTCGCAATTGATCAGCGAGATGTCATGAGTGCCCGCTGCCGGTGATCGCCGATACCTTCGCGCGGCCTTGCCGGGCAACCGCGTCATAAACGGCGAACTGCGAAAACACCAATTGAGCGTGTCCGGCGGTGTACGCTGGCTCGGTGCACGGTTCCTATTGGAACCGTGTATTGCTGCATTAGCGGGTATACCGACCGCAGGGCGGCAACAAGCGGCAGACGGGGCGGCCAGGTACGCCTGCCGGGGGAACCGAACGCCCCACGCGATTATCGCGGAAACGAACAAGACGAGGAGCGCGACGCAATGACGGATACTCAGGTGACCTGGTTGACCCAGGAATCACATGACCGACTCAAGGCCGAGCTCGACCAGCTGATCGCCAATCGTCCGGTCATCGCCGCAGAGATCAACGACCGCCGCGAGGAAGGCGACCTGCGCGAGAACGGCGGATACCACGCCGCTCGCGAAGAGCAGGGACAGCAGGAAGCGCGGATTCGTCAGCTGCAGGAACTCCTCAACAATGCCAAGGTGGGTGAAGCCCCCAAACAGTCCGGCGTCGCACTGCCCGGCTCGGTGGTGAAGGTTTACTACAACGGCGACAAGTCCGACACCGAGACGTTCTTGATCGCGACCCGTCAGGAAGGCGTCAACGACGGCAAGTTGGAGGTGTACTCCCCCAACTCACCTCTGGGTGGCGCGTTGATCGACGCGAAGGAGGGTGAGACCCGCAGCTACACCGTTCCCAGCGGCAACACCGTCGAGGTGACGCTGGTCAGCGCGGAGCCCTACCACTCCTAGACAGCGCTTGGTCGGGGGACCGGGCCGGTCGGCTGATGGCACGCATGGTCGAGGATCTGCTCCTGCTGCTGCTGGACAACGCGTCCGCGCAGCCGGAGCTGGACCGATCGCGCCGCGACCGTGTTCTCGCCGCTGCCGCGCTGCTGGATTTGGCGTATGCCAGCCGGATCCGGCCGGCGGTGGACAATGAGCCGTTCGAAGCCGGGCATCTGGTGGTGCTCCGCGGACCCGAGGTCGATGATCCGGTGCTGGTGCCTGCGCTGCAGCTGCTGCTGCGACGCCCGCTCAGTCCCGCGGCGGCGATCGCCAAGCTGCGACGCGAAACCCCACTCGCGGTGTTTTCCGAACTCGAGCGCACCGGCCAGATCAAGCAGATTCGCCTGGAAGCCAAAGGATTCAAGCGGCCGTGCGCATGGCCGCTGACGGACCGCAGCCGGGCGGCTGAAGTCCGTGCGGCGCTGACGGCCGCGCTGTTCGACCAGCACTGTCCCGACCCGGGCACGGCGACGATCATTTCGTTGCTGCACGCCGTCAACGGGCTGGACGTCATCTTCAGCCTGGACAGACGCGGCTGGGACTGGGTGCGTGACCGCGCGGGTGAGATCGCCAGCGGCAGTTGGGTCTCGGAGTCCGAGCCCAACATCGCCGAGGTCAATCTGGCGGTGACGACCGCGGCGTTACGCGAAGCGTTGAGCTGACAGGGCCTGCTCGAGGTCGGCGAGGAGATCGCCGATGTCCTCGATGCCCACCGACAGCCGCACCAGGTCGTCGGGAACCTCGAGCTGCGAGCCGGCGGTCGAGGCGTGCGTCATCGCGACCGGATGCTCGATCAGCGACTCGACCCCGCCCAGCGACTCCGCCAAAATGAAGACTTCGGTTGCTGCGCAGAACTTTTCGGCCGCGCCTCGGCCGTCCCGCATCCGCACTGACACCATGCCGCCGAAGCCCTGCATCTGCTTGGCGGCGACCTCATGGCCGGCGTGGCTGGGCAGGCCCGGGTACAGCACGGTGCTGACCGCCGGGTGACCGGCCAGGAATTCCGCGATCGCGGCCGCGTTCTCGCTGTGCCGCTGCATCCGCAACACCAAAGTCTTCAGGCCGCGCATCGTCAGGTACGCGTCGAAGGGACCCGGCACCGCGCCGGCTCCGTTCTGCAGGAAGCCGAACGCGGCGTCGATTTCTTCGTCGTTGGTGACCAGCGCACCGCCGACCACATCGGAGTGCCCGCCGATGTACTTGGTGGTCGAGTGCAGCACGACGTCGGCGCCCAACGTCAACGGCTGTTGCAGGGCAGGTGAGGCAAACGTGTTGTCGACCAACAGTTTCGCCGACTTATCGCCGGCTAGCTGGGCCAGTGCCGCGATGTCGGCGATCGACAGCAGCGGATTGGTCGGTGTCTCCGCCCAGATCAGCCGCGTCTGCGGGGTGAGCACGGCGTGGACCGCGGCGAGATCGGAAAGCGGTGCGGGCGTGTACTCGACGCCCCACAGGCTGAACACCTTGTCGATCAGCCGGAAGGTGCCGCCGTAGGCGTCGTCGGGGATGACGACGTGGTCGCCCGGGCGCAGCAACGCCCGCAGAGCGCAGTCGGTGGCCGCCATGCCGGAACTGAAAGCGCGCCCGAACCTGCCCGCTTCCACAGCGGCCAGTTGTGCTTCCAGGGCGGCCCGCGTCGGGTTGCCGGAGCGCGCGTATTCGAACCCGCCGCGAAGATGCCCTACGCCGTTTTGGGCGAAGGTGCTGCTGGGGTAGATCGGAACGTTGACCGAGCCGGTGGACGGGTCGGGGCGGTAACCGGCATGAATGGCCTTAGTGGCCAGACCGGTGAACAGTCCGCCGTGCTGACCGCTGTCGCCTGCCGCGCTGTGCTGTTGACTCATCGATGCTCAGCCTAATGAAGGTCTTGAGGCAAGCCTCTGGATGACCACAATTTGTCAGCTCCTGCCCTGCAGAGATGCGGCTGGTGTGACGTTCAGCACGAGTCTCATCCCTGACGCGCTTTGACCACCACATCGCCGGCGGCTCTGTCGTGCCAACCCTGAAGCCGACCCGATCGGTCGAACAGCGGCGACAAATAGACGAGTAACGCTCCGATGTAGCAGAACAACCCGCCGAGGAACGGAATGACCGCCCGGACGAAGGACTGACCGAGCCCGATTCGGCCGCCGGTGCTCTGGTTGACGACCTTGATCCCGAGCGCGAGTTTGCCGAGGGTCGCGCCGAGCTCACCCACCATCAGCCACTCATAGAGCAGTCCGAATCCGATCGCGACCGCCGCCCCGATCAGCAGCGCCACGGACAGCCCGAGCACTGCCGGTCCGGACAGTTCGGTCACCGAGTTGCCGTAGGAGTCGGTGACAGTGCGCCCCTTCGAGGCACCCAGTGACGTGATGCCGGCAACATCGAGGAAGTCGACGAGCCAATAGACGCAAACGTAGATCAACGAGTCGATCACGCGGGCCAGGCATCGCTGCCAGATGCTGGCCACCCGAACCGGCCCGACGCCGGGAATGTCGATGGTCCCGCCAAGAGCGCGGCCCTGTCCGGGAGGCGGCGGTGGGTAGTTGCCCGGCGGCGGCGGTGGGTAGTTGCCCGGCGGCGGCGGTGGGTAGTTGCCTCGTAGCGGCGGCGGATAGTCGCCTGGCGGGGGCGGCGGGTTGCCGCCGGTCGGTGGTTGGTCGGTCATCGCTGGAACTGTCTCACACCCGCAACGCGGTGAACGGGCCGAACGGCAGGTTGCGCACCACGAACCACGCTGATATCACGACGATCGCCACCGGCGCCGTCCAGCGAAAGTCGGACCACCGCAGAAGTCGCCGGCCCCGCACCCGTCCATAGGCCCAGAAGGCATATACGGGGACCGCCGACAGCAGCGCCGTCAAGGCCAAGGCGTTGAATCTCACCGCCGCCGGCAGATCGCCGTGCAACACCGCGTAGAGCATCCGCAAGGTGCCACAGCCAGGACAGTCCAGGCCGAAAAGCGATTTAGTCGGGCACACCGGGAGCAGACCACCGGGCGTGGTCGGATCGCAGACCCATACAACCGCACAGACCGTCAGCGCCGCGGCGGCCACCAGAGCCGGCGCGCCGAGACGCTGCCGAGTTGACCGGACTGGCTGTCCGCTTGCAGAAGCTGTGCGCATTGATTGCATGACCTAATTTGCCCTGAGCCGTGCCGGCTACCGTCGCGGCGCTCCATCGGAGAGAAAACCCAGTAGGTCGTGTCGGGTAATGACACCTATCGGCTTACCCTGCTCGACCACCATCAAAGCGTCCCACTCCCGCAACGCCTTCGCGGCCGCGCTCACCAACTCACCCGATCCGATCAATGGCAGCGGCGGGCTCATGTGCAAGCCGACGGCGTCGACCAGTTTGGCACGGCCCTCGAAAACAGCCGACAGCAGTTCGCGTTCAGACACACTGCCGGCCACTTCGCCGGCCATCACCGGCGGCTCGGCGCCCACCACCGGCATTTGGGACACCCCGTACTCGCGGAGGATGCCGATCGCGTCGCGCACCGTCTCGGAGGGATGAGTGTGCACCAGATCAGGCAGCGCGCCGGACTTCCGGCGCAGCACGTCCCCGACCGTGGGCTGCTCGACCGACCCGTCGAGCCGGGTGCGCAGGAACCCATACGACGACAGCCACGCGTCGTTGAAGATCTTCGACATGTAGCCGCGGCCGCCATCGGGCAGCAGCACCACGATCAACGCGTCCGGCCCGGCCGTCTCGGCCACCTTCAGCGCGCCGACCACCGCCATCCCGCACGACCCGCCGACCAGCATGGCTTCCTCGCGGGCCAGCCTTCTGGTCATGTTGAACGAATCGGAGTCTGAGACCGCGATGATCTCGTCGGGCACGCCCGGGTCGTAGGCGGCCGGCCAGAAATCCTCGCCGACGCCCTCCACAAGGTATGGCCGTCCGGTGCCCCCGGAGTACACCGAGCCTTCGGGGTCGACGCCGACGACGCGCACTGAACCGCCGGAGACGTCCTTGAGGTAGCGACCAGTCCCGGTGATGGTGCCGCCGGTGCCGATGCCCGACACGAAATGCGTGACCTTGCCGTCGGTGTCCGCCCAGATCTCGGGACCGGTGGTCTCGTAGTGGCTCGCCGGGCCTTGCGGGTTGGAGTACTGGTCGGGCTTCCAGGCGCCTTCGATCTCACCGACCAGTCGGTCAGAGACGCTGTAGTAGCTGTCCGGGTGATCCGGCGGGACGGCGGTCGGGCACACCACGACGTCGGCGCCGTAGGCGCGCAGCACATTTTGCTTGTCCTCGCTGACCTTGTCGGGGCAGACGAAAACGCACTGGTAGCCGCGGTGCTGGGCGACCATCGCGAGCGCCACACCGGTATTTCCGGAGGTGGGTTCGACGATCGTGCCGCCCGGTTTCAGTTGGCCGCTGGCTTCGGCGGCATCGATCATCTTGACCGCGATCCGGTCTTTGCAGCTCGACCCCGGATTGAGGTATTCGACCTTGGCCGCCACCGTGGCGCCCCCGGCGGGGACGACGGAAGTCAGCTGAACCAGTGGAGTGTTACCGATGAGTTCACTGATGTGCCGTGCGATCCGCATGCACTCATCGTCTCAGGCGATTTGCCGTCCCACGCAGGCACTCCGCCCGAACCGGTCAGCCGGTGGCTTCGCGGATGTACTCCCCTATCTGCCGCAGTGAGCGCTTCGCCTCCGGAATCAACGGGGTGGCGATTTGGAAGTCGTGAACCTGGCCGGGCCAGATCCGCACTTCGGCCGGCACCCCGACCTCCGCGAGCCGTCGCGCGGCCAACTGGGCGTCGTGCAGCAGCACCTCGGACCCTGACACGTGGATGAGTGTCTGCGGCAGGCCCGCTTCGATGTGGTCGAGCGGCTCGTAGAGCTCTTCGGGCTTACCGTCGACGATGCGCTTGGCGGCGGCGCTGGCAACCAGCGCGATCAGCGCGTCGAACGCCTTGGGCGGGAACATCGCGTCGGCATGAATGTTGGGATGCGCCTGCTTGGGCTCTTTGGCCAGCTCCAGCAACGGCGACATCGCGACCAGCGCGGCCGGTTCGTCGTGCTCTCGCTGCAGACGCTGGGCCAGCGCCAGCGCCAGGTAGCCGCCCGCAGAGTCACCGGCCAACACGATCTGCTCTGGGTCGTAACCCCGGGATCGCAGCCACCGATAGGCGTCATGACAATCGTCGAGGGCCATCCCGACCGAGTGCTTGGGAACGAGCCGGTAGTTGACGACCAGGACCGGTGAATCGGCGTACCGCGACAGCGCGTTGACCACCCGGCTGTGCGAGTTGACGCCGCAGGTCAGGAACGCACCGCCGTGCAGGTAGAGCACCACCCGCCGGCGACCGTCGGCCGGCAGCACCCCGGGGGCACGCACCAGCTGTGCGGTGGCGTGTGGCAGACGGATCGTCGCACGGATCGTGCCCGGGGTGGGCAGCAGGAACCGCGAAGCGAAGTCGATAAGGCCGTACGGCCAGGGAAATCGCGGAACTTGGCTGCCGACGGCCAGAGCCGGTCGGATTGTGAGCCGGGTGACCGCCCAGGCGAACCGGGCCGGCGCGCTGGGACCGGACTCCCAGACCTCGACGGGGACACCGTCGCTGACCGGGAACCGTCGCTTGGCGGCTCGATAGGCGCGGATGGAATGGTCGACATTTTGGGGTGAGTTCAGCGACTCAACTGTGGCGGTCATGGTCAACACTTCCTACGTCGTTGTAGTCATGTAGACGAGGTAGCGGAGCGACCGTTCTGCACTCCAGTGGTGGACTGTATACCCGTTGCGCCTCTCAGCCAACCTCGCAAACTTAGCTTGACACTTGGTTAATTTTCAAGATTCAAAGAGTCTCAATCGTTACGACTTCTGCTCCGGTCTGTGATCGCGTCGGCGGGCGGCCACCGGAATACCGTCGAGCGGGGACTTAAACTGTCGGGCGTGGGCATACGCGCGCCGCGTCGATCGACGATCGCGCTGGCCGCAGCGGGAGCGCTCGCGTCGACCGGCACGGCCTATGTCGGCGCCCGCAACTTGCTGATCGGCCAAGCGCAGCAGGCGCGCAGCGTCATACCCAAGACGTGGGCCGTTCCGCCCCGCGCCGACGGTGTGTACGACGCGGGTGGTGGGCCGGTGGAGCGCTGGCAGCGTGGAGTGCCCGTGGACGTGCACCTGATGGCTTTCGGCGACTCGACGGCGACGGGCTACGGCTGCCACAGCAGTGACGAAACTCCCGGCGTGCTCATCGCGCGCGGGCTGGCCGATCGTACCGGTAAGCGAATCCGGTTGAGTACTAAAGCGATTGTGGGCGCCACCTCGAAGGGGCTGTCCGGACAAGTCGACGCGATGTTCGTGGCCGGGCCACCCCCCGATGCGGCGGTCATCATGATCGGCGCCAACGACATCACCGCGCTCAACGGCATCGGCCCGTCGGCGTCCCGGCTCGGTCGGGCCGTTCGGCGGCTGCGCGACAGCGGCGCCGTGGTGGTCGTCGCCACCTGCCCCGATTTCGGGATCGTCACCGCAATCCCGCAGCCGTTGCGCTGGCTGACCCGCACCCGGGGGCTGCGTCTTGCGCGGGCCCAGGCCGTCGCCGTCAGAGCCGCCGGCGGTATCCCGGTGCCGCTGGCGGATTTAATGGCGCCGCAGCTCCGGCAGGCACCGGAGCGGTTGCTGTCCGACGATCAATTCCATCCGTCGGCTACCGGCTACGCCTTGGTCGCGGGCCAGATGCTGCCGGCGTTGTGCAGTGTGCTGGGCGAAAGCGACGCCGCCGAGGCGCTCAACCAGCCCGCACGGTCGATCGCGGCGGAGCCGCGGCCTGGCCGGCTGCGGCTCAGCATCATGTCGCGGCTGTGGCGGCGACCTACGACAGGGGTGCCTGCCCCCGTCGTCATGCCGACCAGCGGCTAGATTCGAATCAAAGCCCGGTCACCCGGTCATGTCATGTCCGGGATGACGGGCGCCGGAAAGGAGCCAGCAGTGCCGGAAGCCGTCATCGTCTCAACAGTCCGCTCACCGATCGGCCGCGCGATCAAAGGATCGCTGGCCCCCATCAGGCCCGATGATCTGGCGGTTCAGATCGTGCGTGCCGCCTTGGACAAGGTGCCCGACCTCAATCCCCATCAGATCGACGACCTGATCTTGGGCTGCGGTCAACCGGGCGGCGAGTCCGGCTTCAACATCGCCCGGGTGGTCGCCGTCGAGCTCGGCTACGACTTCCTGCCGGGCACGACCGTCAACCGGTACTGCTCGTCGTCGCTGCAGACGACGCGGATGGCCTTTCACGCGATCAAGGCCGGTGAAGGCGACGCGTTCATCTCCGCCGGCGTGGAGACAGTGTCCCGCTTCGGTCAGGGCACGTCCGACTCCTGGCCGGACACCAAGAACCCGAAATTCGCCGAGGCTCAGGAACGCTCGGACAACACGGCCACCGGCGCCGACGAATGGCACGACCCCCGGTCCGACGGGACGTTGCCCGACATCTACATCGCCATGGGTCAGACGGCGGAGAACGTCGCGTTGCTCACCGGCATCAGCCGGGAAGACCAGGACCACTGGGGTGTGCGCAGCCAGAACCGCGCCGAAGAAGCCATCAAGAGCGGGTTCTTCGAACGCGAGATCGAGCCGGTCACATTGCCCGACGGCAGCACGGTCAGCGTCGACGACGGCCCGCGACCAGGTACAACCTACGAGAAGGTCAGCCAGCTCAAGCCGGTCTTCCGCCCTAACGGCACTGTGACTGCCGGCAATGCCTGTCCACTGAACGACGGCGCCGCCGCGGTGGTCATCACCAGCGACACCAAGGCCAAGGAGCTCGGCCTGACGCCGCTGGCCCGGATCGTGGCCACCGGCGTGTCGGGCCTGTCCCCGGAGATCATGGGGCTGGGACCGATCGAGGCGACGAAGAAGGCGCTCGCCAGAGCCGGCATGTCAGTCAACGACATCGACCTGTTCGAGATCAACGAGGCTTTCGCGGTGCAGGTGCTCGGCTCGGCCCGGGAGTTGGGCATCGACGAAGACAAGCTGAACGTGTCGGGTGGAGCGATCGCCCTGGGCCATCCTTTCGGTATGACCGGCGCCCGAATCACCACAACGCTGCTGAACAACCTGATCACCCATGACAAGACCTTTGGCCTGGAAACGATGTGCGTGGGCGGCGGCCAGGGCATGGCGATGGTGATCGAGCGCCTGAATTAGGCCTCTGCCTCTGCCGCAGACATGAAAAAGCCGGCACGCGCACGTGCCGGCTTTTTCGCGGTTGAGGTCAGTCGCTCTGCAGGTAGCTGAGCAGGCGCAGGATTTCGATGTAAAGCCACACCAGGGTGACGGTCAGGGCCAGGGCGATACCCCATGCGGCCCGCTCCGGCGCTCCGGCGCGGATCATCTGGTCGGCGGCGTCGAAGTCGATCAAGAAACTGAACGCCGCGAGGCAGATGCAGACCAGCGAGAAGATGATCGCCAGAGTGCCGCCGCTGCGCAATCCCAGGCCCTCGCCGTGGCCGACACCGAACATCGCCAACACGAAGTTGCCGAGCATCAGCGCCAGCACACCGAAGATTCCGGCGACGACCATCCGGGTGAACTTGGGGGTGACCCGGATGGCGCCGGTTTTGTAGACGACCAGCATGCCGAAGAACACCCCGAACGTGCCCAGGATGGCCTGGCCGATCAGCGATCCGGCATTGGCGGACGACACCGTGAAGTTGGCCAGCACGAACGAGACGGCACCGAGGAACAGTCCCTCGAGGACGGCGTAGGTCAACACCAGCGCCGGGCTGTCCTGCTTACGGGTGAAGGTGGCGATCATCACCACCGCAAAACCGGCCAACCCGCCGATCAAGCTCAGCGGCGCGGCCAATGCCTCATTGCCGCGCACCAAGAAGTAGGCGACGACCGCGGATGCGGTCAGCACCGCGAGCGTGATGCCCGTCTTGGTGACGACATCGTCGATGGTCAGTGGACGCGTAACACCGGACCGCCGGTCCTGGTAGGGAGCGTAGGGGTCGGTCTGATATGGCTGCTGGGTCGCGGCGCCGGCAAGGCCAGGGCCGAACTGCGCGTATCCGCCCCGCTGCTTGGGCAGCGAACGAAATACCGGGTTGCTAGTCTCCCGCACCGTCGGATCCTCTCTTGTGTGTCACTTCGAGCTGTAACAACTGGTCAACGATCAAATGCGCGGCTCGGTTCCCGCTTCAGCTTCCGCTTAAAAGCAATTTCCGGGCCGCTCGTCGGCTAAACCTTACCCGGGGACGCCGCCGCGCGGATAACGATCTAGATTGCTGCTCAGGTCGTGATGGCGGGAGTGGGCCATCGACGGGGGGAGACGGCGGGCGTGACGGGCGAACCCTTCGAGGACGAGGAGATCCTGACCCGCGTCGATGGTGGCGTCGGCTTCGTGACGCTCAACCGGCCCAAGGCGATCAATTCGCTGAACCAGACGATGGTGACCGCGCTCAGTGCGATCCTCACCGATTGGGCACACGACGACGGCGTGCGCGCAGTGGTGCTCGACGGCGCCGGTGAACGCGGCCTGTGCGCCGGCGGCGACGTGGTGGCGATCTATCACAGCGCCCGCGCCGACGGCGCGGCAGCGCGACAGTTCTGGCACGACGAGTATCTGCTGAACGCGCAAATCGGCCGGTTCCCGAAGCCCTACGTATCGCTGATGGACGGCATCGTCATGGGTGGCGGCGTCGGCGTGGGCGCGCACGCGAACGTCCGGGTGGTGACCGACACGACGAAGATGGCGATGCCCGAGGTGGGCATCGGCTTCATCCCCGACGTGGGCGGTACCTACCTGCTGTCGCGGGCGCCTGGATCGCTGGGCGTGCACGCGGCGCTGACAGGGGCACCGTTCTCCGGTGCCGACGCCATCGCGTTGGGATTCGCCGACCACTTTGTGCCGCACGACAAACTCGAGGCGTTCAATCGCGCCGTCGTCAGCGCCGGCGTCGAGCAGTCACTGGCCGACCACACCGTTAATCCACCAGCGAGTGATCTTGCGGCGCAACGTGATTGGATTGACGACTGCTATCGCAACGATACTGTTGCCGAGATCGTCGCGGCGCTGCGCGGCCACGGCGCCGGGCCGGCCAACGACGCCGCCAATCTGATCGCGAGCCGCTCACCCATCTCGTTGTCGGTGACGTTGGAGTCGGTGCGCCGCGCCGCGAAGCTGGACACGCTGGAAGACGTGCTGAAGCAGGAGTACCGGGTGTCGTGCGGCTCGCTGCGTTCACACGATCTGGTGGAGGGCATCCGGGCCCAGCTGGTCGACAAGGACCGCGACCCGCAGTGGTCCCCGCGGTCGCTGCCCGAGGTCACCGTGGACGACGTCGAAGCGTATTTCGCACCGGCAGAACCCGACCTGGTTTTCGAGGAGCGGCGCACATGACGCGCCGGCGACGATGCAGAGCGAAGCGATGAGGAGGAGCGGCGCATATGACTTTCGAAACCATTCTGGTCGACCGTGACGGACGCGTCGGGACTATCACCCTGAACCGCCCGGAAGCCCTCAATGCGCTGAACAGTCAGATGATGACCGAGGTCACGACCGCCGCCGGGGCACTCGACGACGACCCGGGTATCGGTGCCATTGTCATCACCGGTTCGGCCAAGGCGTTCGCCGCAGGTGCTGACATCAAGGAGATGTCGAGCCTGACGTTCGCCGACGTGTTCAGCTCCGACTACTTCGCCGCCTGGTCCAAACTGGCCGCCATTCGCACCCCGACGATCGCCGCGGTGGCCGGGCACGCACTGGGCGGCGGCTGCGAGCTTGCGATGATGTGTGACCTGCTGATCGCCGCCGACACGGCGAAGTTCGGGCAGCCCGAGATCAAACTCGGGGTGATGCCCGGCATGGGCGGTTCGCAGCGACTGACCCGGGCCATCGGCAAAGCCAAGGCGATGGACCTGATCCTGACCGGGCGCAGCATCGACGCCGCCGAAGCCGAACGCAGCGGCCTGGTGTCCAGGGTGGTAGCCGCCGACGATCTGCTCACCGAAGCGAAGAAAGCCGCCGCCACCATCGCTGGGATGTCGCTGTCAGCGGCGCGGATGGCCAAGGAAGCCGTCAACCGCGCGTTCGAATCGACCCTGGCCGAGGGACTGCTTCATGAACGTCGGCTGTTCCACTCGTGCTTCGCCACCGATGACCAGTCTGAGGGCATGGCCGCTTTCGTCGAGAAACGGCCCGCGAACTTCACCCACCGCTGATACTGGGCTGCCTGCCGAGTCGGCCAAGAACCCCGGCGGCAGCCAGAGCCTGGTAGCCACCGATCACGTCGGTGGCCCGATGCAGGCCGAGGTCTGCCAGCGCCGCCGCCGCCAGGCTGGACGTGTAGCCCTCCGAACACAGGATCACCCACTCGACGTCGTCGTCGACAGCTTGCGGCAACCGTGCGTCGCTGGTCGGGTCGCAACGCCATTCGAGCACGTTGCGTTCGATCACCAAGGCCGCCGCGACGTCACCCTCGCGGGCGCGCTGAGCTGCGGGCCGGATGTCGACGAGTACTGCACCGCCTTGCACTGCGTCCGGCACCTGCTCGGCCGGAAGACGGCGCAGCCCCGCGCGTGCCGTCTCGAGCACCCTGTCAATGCGGCTCGTCACGGGGCGAAACCGTCGGTCAGTTCGGTGCGCCGACGACGGAGCGTGGCGCGTGCGGTGACGTCGTAGTAAGACATCGCCGTCAACGGCGGCGAGTATGCGTGCACGCTCACGGTCGGGACGGCCGGCCCGCCGGTCGGTGCCCAGACCACATCGTGGACCCAACCCAACGGAAACCCCGCCTGGTCGCCGGCGTTGAGCTGTCGACGCCGCAATCGCGCACCGTCCCAACGGAATTCGTTGAGCGAACCGGACAGCAGCGTCAGTGCTCCCAATGACCCACCGTGGTCATGCAGTTCGGTGGAACGTTCGGGCACCCAGCTGATCAGCCAGATGTCGATCTCCTCGTCACCGTGGATCCGGGTGAACCAGCGGTCGGCCGCGCGGACTCCGCCTCGCGGCAGCAGGTGGTCGTAGCGTCCGGTGAGCACCTCGTCGGCGGCCTGATCGGTCGCATGCAGCAGGTCGGGCAACCTCAGCCGGGTCGGGCCGGCAACGAACGGGATGGCCGACGAGCGCGGCGTCCGGGATGTCGCATGGGCTGGTATGGCGTCAGGGGCGAACAGGACCATGGTCAGTACTCCAGGATGGATGGACGGATCTTCAAACGGCTGCGCGTCAGGCGCGACAACACTCCCCCGACCGGATTTCCTCCATCACGGCATGAAGTGTTGCATAGATTGGCACCCGTGCGCGGAAAGCAAATCGTGGGTCTGTTCAGTGTGGTGATGGTCGCCGTCGGCTCGACAGCAACCGTAGGTTGCTCGCCGAACCACCAAGGCGGCACGGCTGCGACGTCGTCGGCAGGAACGTCCGGCAGCACACCGGCGCCGCCGACCGGGCCGTCGCGCGCCAACGCCACCGG
>NZ_JBARMY010000394.1:0-3883 GCF_049802695.1 Mycobacterium sp. | reverse complement strand
GTGTCGCTGTACATGGGAATGCGCCAAACCAGCAACCTGGACCAGCCCGAGCAGTTCCTGCTCGACCTGGAAAAATGCTTCTTCCTGCTCCTGCCCGGCCTCGTACCACCGAACCGGGTCGACTATTTCCGCCAATTCATCAGGCGGCGAACAGCACTCGCCATCAAATCGACCTCAGCCACGCCCGATTCCCACTGACCACGACCGCGGCCACCGGCCCACTCAAACTACGAGTGCCCTACCACCGGCAGCTGCTAGGCTTTGCCCAGTGAGACCCCGATGGGCCGGAGTCTATGCAGGTCGGCGGAACTCCGGAGGTGCAGGCGATGGCGCGCCAAGTTCGATCGGAAGCCACGCGGCAAAAGATCATTGACGCGGCGATCGACGTGTTCAATGAGGTCGGGTATACGGCCGCTGGTCGGGGCGAAATCATCGAGCGTGCGGGGATGACCAAAGGAGCCCTGTACCACCACTTCGATTCAATGGAATCGCTGGCGTCCGCCATCATCGACGAAGGCGCCGAGGTCATACTTGCTGCCTTAGGCAGCATGTCTGCGTCCTCGCCCGCACTCGAGAACATGGTGCACGGCACGTTCGTGATCGCGGAGCTCCTGGCTTCCGACAGGGTGGCCCGTGCCTCTGACCAACTGATCCTTACTTTAGGCAAGTTCAATGAAGCCGCTTTCCGGGTCTACACCACTTGGTTGGAGGTGATGTCCACTGAGGCCAGGCGGGCGATCGCTGAGGGCGACCTTCGAGCGGACCTCGATGTGGACGTGGTCAGCGAGTCGATCGTCGGCGCCATGTATGGAAACCAGTTGCTCTGCAAGGCGACGTCCAGCAGCGACCTCACAGGGCGACTAAGCCGAATGTGGGAGCTTTTGTTCCCTGCGCTCGTCGAAGATGCGTCGGTGCCCTATTTTCGCGAGTTTCTTGCCCGCGAGGCCCTGCGCCACGTCGAACACAATTCGTCCCTTTGAGTGACAATGGGGCCAGAACCCGCGACTGTAACCAACTCAGCAGGGCCAGTTCGATACCTACAACTTTTACTGGCCTGAACGATACCTAACGCTTGTGAGTCCACAGTTCTTCAGTCAGGTCCTGGAAGGTCGCAATCGCAAGTTGGTCGTCGCAACGCATTAAAGCCGACCTGCTCATCAGCGCCCGGACAACCGAGCCATCCCTGTGCGCCAGTTCGACGACCATATTCGCTAGTGCATGCACCACAGTGAGCACGGACTCGTCGGCCGGCGCCGAGTGGAAGACCTGATCGAATTTCAATGACAAAACTTCTTCGGTACTGCAACCCATCATCTCGGCGAAGGCAGTGTTGGCGAACAAAATAGTGCCGTCCTGCGCGATAGCGAGCACAGGGACGGGTAGCCGCTCCAACACCACGGGCGCAGGCAACTGCTTCAGGTTCGCCATTGGGTGTGATTCGCCGGGGTGCGAATCACGTCGTCGCTCCACGAGGCGATTATGGATCATACGAGGCACTCGCGGTCGAATTGTGCATATTGAGCCTGAGCGAAGCTCTTACATCGCGCCGTCTGTCTAGTCGCGAAGCTCGGAAAGCCTGGCCGAATCGGCGTTCGTGGTCAATAAGTACTACCCCGAGCGGTCAGAATGACGAACCGAACGACGTGTCAACGACGACTAGGGCGCGGTGCCGGACGACACCCCACCCAAGCCGTTGCACGTCATTTCCCACCGCATCGCTCGAGTTCGTCAGCGTGACGGGCGAAAAGTAGGTGAAGTGCCCCGGACGCAAAGATTTTTCATTGTCCTGCGGCCAGCACGTTGCGCTATATGTGCTGCCAAACTCGCATAGAGGGGGCCCTCATGACAGCAGCGTCCATCTGCCTCCGGATTCCAGGCCAGTCGCTTGGTGCAGGGTAGGAAAAGGAAAGAAGAGTTGGCCGCCCCAATCGGCGAGATAGGCAAGCTGCTCCGTCAGTTCGGTTTCAAGGCTCCAGGGCAGCGCCAGAACCACGTCTGGGCGATCCTGTTTGATGAGCTCCGGGTCGCGTACCGGGATGTGGGTGCCCGGCGTGAAGCGGCCATGGTTATCCGGATTGCGATCGACGATGTATTCCATGAGGTCACTACGGATCCCGCAATAGTTCAGCAACGTGTTGCCTGTGCCCGGACCTCCATAACCGACAACGCGTTTGCCCTCGGCGCGGCACCGGAGTAGAAATCGCAATAGATCGTGGCGCAAAGCCTCGGTTCGCGGACGCAGTTGCAGGTAACCATCCACGCGGTGCAGTCCCGCCGCCTTTTCGATGCGCAGCACTTTGGCTACTCGGTCGGTCGGCGGGTCAGCGATCCGAGCGGGACGAGCCCAGATCCGTAGCGACCCACCGTGCGTACGTAACAGTTCCACGTCGACGACGGCCAGCCCGGCAGTGGCAAGCGAGCGTACTGCCGAGAGCAGCGTGTAGTACTGGTGGCGTTCATGGTAAACCGTGTCGAACTGGCCATAACTGACCAGCCTCAGCGCGTGGTGTACCTCGATGTTCAGCCACCCTTCGTCGGCGAGCAGCCCCCGCAAGGATTGGGTAAAGCCCAGCAGATCCGGCGTCTGCGCGTAGACGTCGTTCGCGACGACCAGGTCTGCCGGGCCATGTTCAGCGCGCACGCGGCGAGCCAGCTGCTCGTCGAGAGACGCCGACACCGTCGGCACACCGCGCTTTTGAGCGGCGGCGCTGACGTTCACCGACGGGTCAATTCCCAGGCACCGTATGCCCGCGGCGACGAAATGTTGCAGCAGGTAGCCGTCATTGCTGGCAACTTCGACCACTAATGAATCGGTTCCCAGCCTAAGTCGCTTGACGGCCTCGCCCGCGAAAGTTTTCGCGTGCTGCGCCCAGCCGTCCGAGAACGAAGAAATGTGAGCGTATTCGGTGCGCGCGTCCTCCGGTGCGATGGATGCCGGTATCTGCAACAGCAGGCAGTCCGCGCAAAGCCGCAGGTGCAGCGGGTAGCTCAGCTCGGGTAGATCGAGTTCTTCTGCGGTGAGGAACTTTTCGCATGGCGGAGTCGCGCCGAGGTCCAAGACACTGAGCAGTCGGCTCGAGTCACACAAGCGGCATTGCATCCGCTCCTCGTTTCTTGGGAGTTCACCTGGCCAACGCACCTGAAGCGGATTACGGCGCTGCGTTAATGGCGTCGACGTAAGCATCGGTCACGGACTTCACTTTGCGGTGTTGTGGTATTCGGTCGAGGCGTCGCCGTCGAAGCGGTGGGATCCGACAAGAGCGGGCCAAGTTTTCGCGCCACCCTGACAACGACCCCGGCCACATCTCCGGGTGTGTAGTGACGAATGACATGTGCTTCTCCTAACGGTGCTACCGGACAAACCGACCCAGGGAGGCTCGGCGGCAGCGCCCGGCCACTGCGCTTGAGGCAGCCACATCAACTACAAACTGCCATCTCAGCTATTTAACAGTATACATACCATCTGGATGGCAGCTAGGGTTGAACAAACTATAAATATGTCTGTCCGCCGCTCGTATCAGCCGACTAATGCGGCAGGTAGCGCACGCCTGGCAACCCTTGCGTCGGAGCTCGCGGGATGAGGCAGGCGATTGTGACCAGGCATCGCCGCGGCTACCGGCGGCATCACGGGCTCGACGCGAGGAAGGTACGCAGCGTGGAGGCGACCACCACAATCGACAGTGCCGACGCCGCCACCAGCGACGGTCAACCCCGCTTCAGCGGCACTGATTGCGTGTTTACCGTTGCGTTACACTCTTCAGCCGGTGCCTTGAGACGGTGGGTTCCCGCTTTCCAGCGCTGCGGCGGCAGAGTCAGCGGTTGCGATGTGCGCCGCAGTTGCCATCGTCTACTCGGCGCCCCTGACCACTTCGGGGTCCGACGA